>NZ_CP025546.1:2141465-2447388 GCF_003614435.1 Mycobacterium paragordonae | reverse complement strand
CCGATATCTATTCGCTGACGTGCGTGTTGCACGAATGCCTGACCGGGACGCCGCCGTACCGGGCCGACAGCGCGGGAATGCTGATCACCGCGCACCTGATGGCGCCCATTCCCCGTCCCAGCCAGCTCCGCCCGGGTATTCCGCCTGCATTCGACGCGGTGATCGCGCGCGGAATGGCCAAGCGCCCGGAGGAACGCTTCGCCAGCGCGGGCGAGCTGGCGGCCGCGGCACACCAGGCGCTCAGTGGGCCGCACCAGGCGCAGGAGTTCCGCATCCTCAAGCGCAGCGAGCAGTCCGGGCCGCGGCCGGAGGAGGTTGAGGTGACGACGGCCTCCGTGGCGCTGCCGCAGTCCCTCGAGGGCGGGCCGGACCCGGAATCGTTGACAGCGCAACGCGACCTGGACGTCTCGGCACCGTTGATCCTGCCCAAGGGCCTGGTCGCTTCGGCGTCCCAACCGGAGACCCCCGCTCCGCCCGCTGAACCGCTCCCTCCCCCGCCGCCCGTTTCCCCGGCCGAGCCCGTTTCCCCGGCCGAGCCCGAAGCAGCGCCGGAATTCAGGCCCGAGCCGCGCCCGGCCGCCCGGCACCCGGCATCCCTGAGCGCACGTCTGCGCAATCCGTGGGTGCTGATCGGAGCGATCGTCCTGGTGGTCCTCCTGCTGCTGGCCGCACAGGGCATCAGGCTCAGCCTGCGCCCGAGCCCCACCGCGGCGCCCAGAACCACGACCGTCGCCCCAACCACCACAACCTCGGCGGCCGCACCGGCGATGGGGTCGGCGGACGCCCTGGCGCGCCTGCTCAGCCTGCTGCCGCTCGGGTACGCGCCAGGGGCCTGCAAGCCCTTCCTGCCGCCGAAAGATGCGCTGGCACGGGTGATCTGCGACAAGAACATCGACCCGGGCGGCCCCAATCGCGCCGTGTTCACGGTATTCGGCGAGACCGAAACTCTGCGGCAGTTCTTCGACGGGCTGCTGCGCACCGACATCATGGTCAACTGCCCGGATGAGGCCAAGTCACCCGCCGAATGGCACCACGCCGACAGCCCGCAGATCGGCGGCAGGGCATTCTGCGCGGTCCAGGACAGCAGCCCGTCGCTGGTGTGGACCAACGAGGCCCAACTGATGATCGCGCTCACCCAGGGAGACCCGCAGGGTCCCACCCTGGAACAGCTCGACGCCTGGTGGAAAAAGCACCGGTGATCGGAAGGTGGCGGCGCACCGCCGGTCAAGCTGCTTGAATACTTGTTGGAAACCGGTCGGAAACCGCGGTGGTACGCACCAGAGTCGCCGATCGGACGGGTGCCGCTTCGCGCGGCAGCTGCGCGGGAAGTCGTCCGCGCGACTGGCAGAGGGTAGGTGACGAGCGCAATGACGGGTGAGCAGCCCAGCAGCAACGACGCAGCAACAGTCCAACCGGCTTCCAGACCGGTTCCTGGACCGGTTCCGGGACCGAGGCCCGGACCGCGACCCGGTCCCCGGCCGGGTGCAGCGCCCCGGCCCACCGCCCACGCGTCGGCACATCCGACGTCGACGTTGCCCCACAGCGATCCGCACCGATTCGGCCGTGTCGACGACGACGGCACGGTGTGGCTGCTCAGCGCGGCCGGCGAACGGGTCGTCGGTTCGTGGCAGGCCGGTGACGCCGAGGCGGCGTTCGCCTATTTCGGCAGACGCTACGACGATCTGAGCACCGAGATCGCCCTGATGGAGGAGCGGTTGGTGTCGGGCACCGGGGATCCCCGCAAGATCAACGCCAACGCGGGCGCCCTGCTCGAAACGTTGCCGACCGCTTGCGTGCTGGGCGACATCGACGCGCTGGCAGGCCGGCTGTCCGACATTCGCGCCCGCATCGACGTCTATGTCACCGCGCACCGCTCCCGGCGCATGGAGCACCGCGCCGCTCAGACCGCGCGCAAGGAGGCGCTCGCCGCCGAAGCCGAGGACCTGGCCGCGAACTCGACGCAGTGGAAGTCCGCCGGCGACCGGATGCGGGCGATCCTCGACGAATGGAAGACGATCACCGGGCTGGACCGCAAGGTCGACGACGCCTTGTGGAAGCGCTACTCCGCGGCCCGGGAGATCTTCAATCGGCGGCGCGGATCCCACTTCGCCGAACTGGACCGGGAGCGGTCCGGCGTGCGCCAGGCCAAAGAGCGGTTGTGCGAGCGAGCCGAGGCGTTGTCCGACTCGACCGACTGGACCGCTACCAGCGCGGAGTTCCGCAAGCTGCTGACCGAGTGGAAGGCCGCCGGCCGCGCCAGCAAGGACATGGACGACGCCCTGTGGCGCCGGTTCAAGGCCGCTCAGGACTCGTTCTTCAGCGCGCGCAACGCCGTCACCGCGGAGAAGGACGCCGAGTTCCGCGCCAATGCCACCGCGAAAGAGGCGCTGCTGGCCGAGGCCGAGAAGATCGACACCAGCAACCATGACGCCGCACGGGCGGCCCTGCGCAACATCGCCGACAAGTGGGACGCGATCGGCAAGGTGCCCCGCGAGCGCTCCGCCGAATTGGAGCGCCGACTGCGGGCCATCGAGAAGAAGGTGCGCGACGCCGGCGAGTCGGACTGGGCCGACCCGCAGGCGCAGGCCCGCGCCGAGCAGTTCCGGGCCCGCGCAGAGCAATTCGAGCAGCAGGCTGCCAAGGCGGCCGCGGCGGGAAAGACCAAGGAAGCCGACGAGGCCAAAGCGAACGCCGAGCAGTGGCGTCAATGGGCCGATGCCGCCGCCCAGGCGTTGACCCGCAGGTCTTAAGCGTCGACCCGAAGGTCTCTTAGGCGTCTTTCGGTTCGGCGCCGGACCGCGGCTCGTCGGGGCCGGCGGTGTCCGTGTTCAGACTGTCCAGCAGGGTCTTGGACTGATCCTGCGCGACGACGCGCCGGCGCTCCTCCTCGGCGGCCAGTTGCACGATGGTGCGTTGCCAAACCACCCGCGCCCAGTGAAACGTCAGCAGTATCACGGTGATCCACGCGACGAACAGCCCGATGCCCGGTCCGGGGTGGCCCGCCGACACGGTCTGGCGAGACCAGACTGCCAACAGCCCCGTGCCGCTGGCCAGCATGGAACCGGCCAGAGCCACCCAGGCCACCGCCCAGCGCCGGGTCAGCAGGGCCAGGATCGAGAAGCCGACGCTGAACACCAGTGCCAGCCAGGTGAAAACCTGCTGCGGCAGGCCGACCGCGGCCGACCCGGCGCCGTGGCTGTTGAACAGCACGTCCCAGCCCCGCACGCCGCCGGTGTGCGGCAGGATGAACGATCCCAGTAGGACGAACACCAGGATCGCGACAACGAGAGCTCTGGCCCCGGGCTCGATTTCGCGCGCAACCCGGCGTTCAGCCGCCTCGATTTCAGACCGGTAGGCGTCGAATTCCGCCACGTGAATCTCCGTTCAGTTACAGGCCTGTGCGCCGCAACCGGCCGGCTGGGCCGGCGCGGCGACGGGCACCCCGACACCAGGCATACCCAGTACGACGCCGCTTGGACCCGAAGCGTGCGCATCGCCGGCGCGGGTGCGGCGGTGCGTCAGGATGCCGGCGTCGGCGATCAGGTGGTGGGGCGCGGCGTCGGTGACGACGGTGGTGATGACATCGCCGGGACGCACCTGCTGGTCGCCGGCGGTGAAATGCACCAGCCGGCCGTCGCGGGCGCGGCCGGTCATGCGCGCGGTGCGGCTGTCCTTGCGTCCCTCGCCGGTGGCGATCAGCAGCTCGACGGTCTGGCCCACCAGCGCGCGGTTGTGCTCCAGCGAGATCCGCTCCTGTAGTTCGACCAGCCGCTCATAACGTTGCTGCACAACGGCTTTCGGCAGTTGGTCGGGAAGTTCGGCGGCCGGCGTGCCGGGGCGCTGGGAGTACTGGAAGGTGAACGCGGCCGCGAAACGCGCCTGGGCCACCACGTCGAGAGTGGCGGCGAAGTCTTCTTCGGTCTCGCCGGGGAAACCGACGATCAGATCGGTGGTGATGGCGGCGTGCGGCATGGCCGCCCGTACCCGTTCGATGATGCCGAGATAGCGCTCGGCACGGTAGGAGCGCCGCATCGCGCGCAGAATCCGGTCCGATCCCGATTGCAGCGGCATGTGCAGGGCCGGGCACACGTTGGGCGTCTGCGCCATCGCCTCGATGACGTCGTCGGTGAACTCGGCCGGGTGCGGCGAGGTGAACCGGACGCGTTCCAGGCCGTCGATGTCGCCGCAGGCCCGCAGCAGTTCGGCGAAGGCGCCCCGGTTGCGCGGGATGGCCGGATCGGCGAATGAGACGCCGTAGGCGTTGACGTTCTGGCCGAGCAGGGTGACCTCGAGCACGCCGGTATCCACCAGCGACCGCACTTCGGCCAGAATGTCGGCCGGGCTGCGGTCGACCTCTTTGCCGCGCAACGACGGCACGATGCAGAACGTGCAGCTGTTGTTGCACCCGACTGAGATGGAAACCCAAGCGGCATAAGCGGATTCGCGGGCACTCGGCAGTGACGACGGGAATTCCTGTAACGCTTCGGCGATCTCGACCTGGGCTTCGTTGTTGTGCCGGGCCCGCTCCAACAGCGTGGGCAGTGACCCGATGTTGTGGGTGCCGAAGACGACGTCCACCCAGGGCGCCTTGCGCAGCACCGCATCGCGGTCCTTTTGCGCCAGGCAGCCGCCGACCGCTATCTGCATGTCGGGATTGCTGCGCTTGCGTGGCGCCAGGTGGCTGAGGTTGCCGTACAGCTTGTTGTCGGCGTTCTCGCGGACCGCACAGGTGTTGAAGACGACGATGTCGGCGTCAGTTCCGTCGGCCGCGCGGCGGTAACCGGCCGTTTCGAGCATCCCAGCAAGCCGTTCCGAATCGTGGACGTTCATCTGGCAGCCGTAGGTGCGTACCTGGTAGGTGCGGCCCGAATCGGAGGGCACCACAGCATCGGCAGCAGCGCCCACAGCGCCCGCCGAGCCTGATTCCACCGTCGAAGTCACGGGGGCCATCGTACTGGCGAGCGACGCGGGCCCCGGTTGTCGGCCTTGATGGCGGCCGCAACGGCGGCCGCGCCGGGGGGCCCTTCAGACCCGCCGGCGCTCCCGTTCGGCCGCCAACTCGCCCAGCACCACCTCGCACGCCACCGTTTGGCTGTACCCGCGGCGGGCCAGCATTCCGACCAGGCGGCGGGTCACCTTGGTGTCGTCCTCGCTCAGCACCTCACGCCGCAGTTTCGTCCGCACCAGCTGCTCAGCACGCTCCCGTTCGGCGCCGGCGTCGATACCGGCCAGCACCGTGTCGATCACCTGATTGTCGACGCCCTTGGTGTGTAACTCGGCGGCCAGTGCACGCCTGCTTTTTCCCGAGTTGGCGCGACGGGACTGCACCCACTGCTCGGCGAAGTCGGTGTCGTCGACCAAGCCGACGCCGGCCAGCCGATCCAGCACCCGGTTGCTGACGTCGTCGGGGTATCCCCGCTTGGTCAACTGACCGGCCAACTCGGCCCTGGTCCGTGATCGCGCGGTGAGCAGGCGCAGGCACAGTGCCCGCGCCTGCTCCTCGCGACGAGAGGACTCAGAAGTCGACGGGGGCGGGCAGGACGCTGTCATCGGTCACCACTGCACCAATGCCGAGCTTTTCCTTGATCTTCTTCTCGATCTCGTTGGCGATGTCGCCGTTCTCCATCAAGAAGTTGCGGGCATTCTCCTTACCCTGACCGAGTTGCTCACCCTCGTAGGTGAACCAGGCACCGGACTTGCGGATGAAGCCTTGATCCACACCCATGTCGATCAGCGAACCTTCCCTGCTGATGCCCTTGCCGTAGAGAATGTCGAACTCGGCCTGCTTGAACGGTGGCGAGACCTTGTTCTTGACCACTTTGACCCGGGTGCGGTTACCCACTGCATTGGTGCCGTCCTTGAGCGTCTCGATCCGCCTGACGTCCAGGCGCACCGACGCGTAGAACTTCAGCGCCTTGCCACCCGTGGTCGTCTCCGGGGAGCCGAACATCACGCCGATCTTGTCCCGGAGCTGGTTGATGAAGATTGCCGTGGTGCCCGAATTGTTCAGTGCACCAGTCATTTTCCGCAACGCCTGGCTCATCAGCCGGGCCTGCAGACCGACGTGGCTGTCACCCATCTCGCCTTCGAGTTCCGCGCGCGGCACCAGCGCCGCCACCGAGTCGATGACCACGATGTCGAGCGCACCCGAACGGATCAGCATGTCGGCGATCTCAAGCGCCTGTTCTCCGGTGTCCGGCTGGCTGACCAGCAGCGAATCGGTGTCGACGCCCAGCCTTTTGGCGTAGTCCGGGTCCAGCGCGTGCTCGGCGTCGATGAACGCCGCGACACCGCCGGCAGCCTGGGCATTGGCCACCGCGTGCAGCGCGACGGTGGTCTTACCGGAGGACTCCGGGCCGTAGATTTCGATGACCCGGCCCCGGGGGAGGCCGCCGATGCCCAGCGCCACGTCCAGTGCGATGGACCCGGTCGGAATCACTGAAATGGGCTGGCGGACCTCGTCCCCGAGGCGCATCACCGAGCCTTTGCCGTAACTCTTCTCGATCTGGGCCATAGCCAGTTCGAGAGCCTTCTCGCGATCGGGGGCTTGAGCCATGATGCCTCTCCTGTAGTCGGTGTTCGGTGACCGGTTTCGGTCGGTTGGCCGTGACACTAGAGAAGGCCACCGACAAGTCGAGATCTCCGAATGATCACCACAGTAGCCGAACACTTGTTCGACTCAAGTTCGACACGCCGCGTGTGGCAGGATCACCTCGAAGAACACATGAACATCGCTGCGGAACTGGCCGAAATTTCCACCTATGGCGGGTTTTTCGCCCTGACCGTGGGCGGAGATCCGGCCGGGTGGCACCCGGTCGCGCAGTCCTATGCCACCGGGTACGCCGACCTCATCGACGCCACCACCGGCCGCTACGCGACCTCCGACCTACGCATCGGCGCATCCCTGGTGCAACTCGGGCACGCCGCCCGGCTCTGGTCACCGGTCCTCGCGTGCGCGCTGGCCCACCACGTCATCCCGGACCTGACCGACCTGCATCGGGCCGACGACGGCGCCCAGTTGAGGCTGCCGCAACCCGTCGGAGTGCCCGTCGAGACCGTCTCCCCCGAGTTGCTGTACCGGCTCGTCGTGCAAGACCACCTGGACCGGCTCGCGGCCGGCTTGCAGGTCGGTCTGGCGCCAGGGCTGCTCTACGGCAACATCGCGTCGGCACTGGCGGGCACGTCGCGGCAGCTGATGCTGGCGCGCCCCGATCTCCGCGTGCCGATCGCCCGGACCACGACCGCGTTGCTGGACATCGGCAACCTGGCCGGCACCGGCGTGATCACCAGCGCGAACCTGGATTTCCGGCGCAACAGCTGTTGCCTCTACTACCGCATCCCGGGCGGCGGCAAGTGCGGCGATTGCGCGCTGTAGCGATCCTGCGCCCACTCTGCGGTGAGGGTGCGATTTCCGGCGGATCGCTGCCCTGGACGCAGGATCAACGGAACCGGGGAATTACCACTGCTCACGCGGCACGTCGAAGTCGGCACACAATGCCCGCCACACGTCGCGGGGCTCGATACCCTCTTCGATCGCCTGCGCAGCGGTACGACCGCCCAGCCCGGTCAGCACGTGGTCGACCAGCACTGAGGAGCCGTACGCGGCGCCGAAACGCAGCACCACCCGTTCGTTGAACTCGGTCAGCCGCACTCCAGCCAACCTACCGTTCAGCCGGCGACCGCCAACGCCTCGCGGCACACCCGCACCGGATCGGCCACCTCAGCGACGCTCGCGGCGGCTTGCCGCGCGGCCACACGGTACCGCGGCGACGACAGCACCTCGCCGACCTCGGCCACCAGTGACTCGCCGGTCAACGGCCTGATCAGCCGCCCGCTGCCTTGGCGTACCACCCGATTGGCGATCTCCCACTGATCCCCACCGCCGGGGACCACCACCAGCGGCACCCCGGCCAGCAGAGTCTTGGCCACCATCCCGTGGCCGCCGCCGCAGATCGCCACGTCGGCGTGCGTCAACAGCTCGTCCTGGCGACCCAGCCCCACCGTCGCCCAGGGCGGTACGTCCAACTCGTCACCGCCCAACCGGGACACCACCACCCGCGCACCCGCCGGCAGGGTCTCCCCCGGCCTCAGGTGTTGCAGTGCCAGTTCTGCCATTCCTACGGTGCCCGTCGATGCCGTCGACGGCGCGACCACCACCACCGGTCCCGGCCCCGGCGGGATCTGCAACACCCGGTCGGTCGGCTCGAAATGCAACGGACCCACCACGACCGCCTCGGCCGGCCAGTCCGGACGTGGGACCTCCAACGCGGGCAGTGTCGCAATCAGCCGCCGTACCGGCCCTGGATCCCGCGCCGGCAGCCCGATCTCTGCCCGGACGGTCGCCCGCTGCCGCAACCCCTCCCGCACGGACCGGGCCGTCAGCGCGCGCATCACGGTGTCGCGCAGCTTGCCGCGCAGGCCGGTGCCGGGCGCCAGGCCACTGCCGATCGGCGGCAACCCTTTCGACGGCAGATACAGCGGGTGCGGGCAGAGCTCGACCCACGGGATCCCCAGCAACTCGGCGGCCAGTCCGCCGCCCGAGGTGATGACGTCGGACACGATCAGATCCGGCGTCAGGCCACGCAAAGTCGGCGTGATGAGCACGGCCATCCGTGCGGCGCGACGGTGAATCCGGGCGCCCGCGTCGAGATCCTCATCGGTGGCCACCAGGCCGTCCAGTTCGATCGCATCGATCCCGTTGGCGCGTGCTACGTCCAGCCACTCGGCGCCCGTCAACAAGGTGGGCGAATCACCGGCCGCCAGGAAGCGTTGGCACAGCGCAATCGCGGGAAACGAGTGTCCGGGATCGGGTCCGGCGACCACGGCGACGCGCATCCGCCTCACCCTGCCACACCCGAATTCGCCTACGCTGGCAACTATGACTGAGCTGACTCAGAAGGGGCCCGCATCCGGAGCCGAAACCACCGACAACATCCGCGCTGTCGAGGATTTCCTCAACGCCCTGCAGGCCGAGGACTTCGACACCGTCGACGCGTTGCTGCACGACAATCTCGTCTACGAGAACGTCGGATTCTCCCGGATCCGCGGGGGCCGGAAGACGACGGCACTGCTGAGCAAGATGCAGGGCCGGATCGGCTTCGAGGTGAAAATCCACCGCATCGCCGCCGACGGTTCCGCCGTGCTCACCGAGAGAACCGACGCGCTGATCCTGGGCCCGCTGCGGCTGCAGTTCTGGGTCTGCGGCACATTCGAGCTGCACGACGGGCGGATCACGCTCTGGCGGGATTACTTCGACAGCTTCGACATGCTGAAGGCGACGCTGCGCGGGTTGGCCGGCCTGGTGGTTCCGTCGCTGCGCGCGACCTTGTAGACCGCCGGGCGCCCCCGTCGCCGAAATACGAAAAACTCTCACCGAAAACGAACCCCCGTGGCTCGGGGTCGCTATAACATTCCCCTGCCTTGTCTCGAGGGTGAGCTGGCAACCCTGGACAGGCGTGACCTATTGGCCATGGCGTGTGGAGGTCTGGGATGTCGTTCGTAATCACCTCGCCGGAGTTCGTGACGGCGGCAGCAACGGAATTGGCAAGTCTGGGCTCGACGGTCAGCGCGGCCAACGCCGCGGCCACCGCCCCCACCGTTTCGATGCTGGCCGCGGGCGCCGACGAGATCTCCGCGGCGGTTGCCGCGCTGTTCAACGGACACGGTCAGTCCTACCAGGCACTCAGTGTGCAGGCGGAGGCGTTCCACCAGCAGTTCGTGCAGACCCTGGCCGCTGGCGCCGGGCAGTATGCGGCCGCTGAGGCCGCCGCCGTGTCTCCGCTCGGGCCACTGCTCGACCTCATCAACGCGCCCTTCATCTCGGCCCTCGGCCGCCCCCTGATCGGCAACGGCGCCAACGGCAAGCCCGGAACCGGCGCGGACGGCGGGGCGGGTGGGATCTTGTGGGGCAACGGCGGAAACGGCGGATCGGGCCTGGGCGGCGCCGGCCAAAAAGGCGGCAATGGCGGCGCGGCAGGACTATTCGGCAACGGGGGCGCCGGAGGCGACGGCTCGTTCGGCCAGGCCGGAAAGACCGGCGGGGCCGGCGGTAACGGCGGCGCGGCCGGGCTGCTGTGGGGTCGCGCGGGCAACGGCGGCAACGGCGGCTGGACCGACCTCGCTGGCAGCTTGAACGGCGGTGCGGGCGGCGCCGGGGGTGCCGGCGGGCTGTTCAGCGCCGGTGGCAACGGCGGCACCGGCGGCTCCGCCAACTTCGCCGGTAACAGCGGGGGCGCTGGCGGGGCCGGCGGCGCGGGCGGACTCTTCGGCGCCGGGGGCGCCGGCGGGGTCGGCGGGGCGGGCGGCGACCCGACCAACAGGGGTGGCGCCGGCGGAGCCGGCGGCGCCAGTGGCATCTTCGGCCCCGGCGGCGGTGCTGGTGGCGCTGGCGGCATCGGCGGCAGCGGGGGTGGCGTAGGCGGTAATGGTGGAGGAGGTGGCGCCAGCGGCCTATTCGGTGAAGGCGGGGCCGGGGGGCACGGCGGCACGGGAAGTCAGGCCGGCGGCCTCGGTGGCGCCGGCGGCGGGGGAGGCACGATCCTGGGCAACGGAGGGGACGGCGGCACGGGTGGCGACACCACCTTCAGTGGTGTCGCCGGCGCGGGCGGGCAGGGCGGCAATGCCGGTTTCTTGTTCGGCAACGGCGGCGCCGGCGGAGCCGGCGGGTACGGCGGGGTGGTCCCATTCGGCAACGGCGGTGCTGGGGGCGGCGGCGGTAACGGCGGGTTGATCGGCTCTGGCGGCGCCGGCGGTGCAGGTGGCTTGGGCAGCAACAGTGGTGGGCAGGGCGGGGCCGGTGGTAACGCCGGCGCCCTCTACGGTTCCGGCGGTGCTGGTGGCGGCGGCGGAGCTGGCGAAAGCGGCGCCGGCGGTGATGGCGGAGCCGGCGGTAAAGGCGCGCTGCTCGGAGATGGCGGCAACGGCGGCAATGGCGGAGAAACGCTGGTGGGGAAGGCCGGAAGCGGCGGAAACGGCGGAAACGCCTTCCTGCTGGGCGGGGGCGGCAACGGCGGCAACGGCGGGCAGAGCACCGGTGGGAACGGCAACGCTGGCGCTGGTGGCACCGGGGGTCTGCTGCTCGGCCAGAACGGCCAGAGCGGTCTGCTGCCTTAGCCTGCGGCTGAACGGCCTGAACGGTCTGAAGTTCCCGTAGCCGGCGCGCCCTAAATCGCCCGCGGCAACCCGCCGAGCTCGTCGAACGCCTGCGCCCAGCTCAGCAGGCGATCGGTCGCACCGACCAACTCGTCACGATAGCGCTGCTGCGACAGGGTCGCTCCGCCTTCGCCGTTCGCCGATGACACCAATTGCGCTGCGGCGGTGACCATTTCGTTGTACTGGCGGACGCCGGCACCCAACTGTGCGGTGTAGGCGTTGATGGTCGGCACCAGATACTGACGCGATCCCTCGGTGTTGTGCGCGGCGCGTTCCATCGACACCACCTCGGCGGAGGTCGCCGCCATGGCCGCCGAGGTTCGCTTGGCCGCGTCGGTCAGGTCGGCGATCTCGCCGGGCGGCAGCATCGCGCCCCGCTCAATCACGCCCAGTAGCGAGAAGAAGCCGCGCTCAGAGGCACCCAGGGCGTACATCGCGGGCCGGGCGGCCGAACCGGGCGGCGGCAGGCGACGGGGGCCGGACGGGCGTTCCGCAGGCAGCGGGTCCGACTTCAACCAGTAGTAGCGGAAGAACAACAACGTCGCCGGAATCACCATCACGACCGCCACGGCGCCGGTGATCTGCAGCAGCAGCGCAAACCAGCCCCAGGCCGCCAGCACCGCGGTCACCAGCCCCCAGAACACCACGCCGGCGGTGAAGATCCAGGCCCACCGCAGTGCGCGGCGCCGTCGGCGCAACTGGCGCGCCCGCGGGTCGCTGGCGGCGCTGATCTTGCGGGCGACCAGGTCGGTCAGGTCGGCAGCGGTGTCGAACCCGCGCTGCAGCAACCCTCGCAACAGTCCGCGCTGATTCGACTTCGCCGCCATCGACCCGCCTACTGACCGAACGGCTTATCGGGTACGGCTCCGCCCGGCTCGGTAGCCGGCGTCGCCGGAGTGACACCCGGTGCGGCCGCGCCGCCCGCGGGCAGTGCGTCCCCACGCATCGACGCGCGGATCTGCTCGAGCCGGGAGTGCCCGGCCATCTGCACGCCGGCCTGCTCGACCTCGAGCATCCGACCCTGCACCGAGCTCTGCGCAAGCTCGGCGGAGCCGACCGCGTTGGCGTACCGCCGCTCGATCTTGTCGCGCACTTCGTCGAGGCTTGGCGTGTTGCCGGGGGCGGCGAGGTCGCTCATCGACCGCAGCGAAGCGCTGACCTGCTCCTGCATCTTGGCCTGTTCGAGCTGGCTGAGGAGCTTGGTGCGCTCGGCGATCTTCTGCTGCAGCACCATCGCGTTGCGTTCAACGGCTTTCTTGGCCTGGCCTGCGGCCTGCAGGGCCTGGTCATGCAGCGTCTTGAGGTCTTCGACGCTCTGCTCGGCCGTCACCAGCTGCGCCGCGAACGCTTCCGCGGCGTTGTTGTACTCGGTGGCCTTCGCGGCGTCCCCGCCGGCGACGGCCTGGTCGGCCAGCGTGAGCGCTTGACGCACGTTGACCTGCAACTTCTCGATGTCCGCCAGCTGCCGGTTGAGCCGCATTTCCAGCTGGCGCTGGTTGCCGATCACCTGCGCGGCCTGCTGAGTCAACGCCTGGTGGGTGCGTTGTGCCTCTTCGATGGCTTGCTGGATCTGCACTTTCGGGTCGGCGTGCTCGTCAATCTTGGAGTTGAACAGCGCCATGAGGTACTTCCACGCTTTGACGAACGGATTGGCCATCAGTTAGCTCCGCCTTCGCTTCTTCTTGTGTGCCGGATGGGCCGCAACGCTTACCCTGCCGCTCAATTTAGTGGGTCAGCTCTCATCGCCCCACCCATGGTGCATATCTCGTGGCCGCGGGTCTACCCGCCGGGCTCACGCAACGGCCAGCGAGACCACCGGTGGGATGACAACCTTGATGCTGGCATCGATTGAGGCAGCACGGCTGGCACGCTCTTCCCGGGCCATTCGCTCGCCGGCGTCGATGAGCACCTGCGACAGCGGGACCTGCAAGGCGTCGCAGATCGCGGTGAGCAGCTCGCTGGACGGCTCCTTGCGGCCGCGCTCGATTTCCGACAGATACCCGAGGCTCACCCGCGCCGAATCGGACACCTCGCGTAGCGTCCGGCCCTGCGATGTCCGGGCCCCCCGCAGCACGTCGCCAACCACCTCACGCACTAGTGACGCCATCGTGCTCCCCTTCGTCCGGTCATCCCCAAGAATTCATGGGACTTCAGGTGAACGCGGGCGATGGCCGCAATGGTTCCCTAGATGTCGCGTTTGGTGTGGCGAATTTCCCGGACCGTAGATGCGACGTAGTCGATGCCGGTGACGACGGTGAGCAGAATCGCCAGACCCATCACCACCACGGCCGCGGTGTGCAGAATCCCGGACAGGGGCAGCACGAACAACCCGATCGCCACGGCCTGGACCACCGTTTTGAGCTTCCCGCCCCAGCTGGCGGGAATGACACCGCGGCGGATGACAGCCAGCCGCAACACGGTGATCGCCACTTCCCGGGTCAGGATCAGCACCGTCACCCACCAGGGCAGGTCGCCGAGCATGGACAGCCCGATCAGCGCCGCTCCGATCAGCGTCTTGTCCGCGATCGGGTCCACGAACGCCCCGAATTCGGTCGCCATGCCGTAGTTGCGGGCGAGCAGGCCGTCGTAGCGGTCCGTGATGCAGGCCGCCGCGAATATCGCCCACGCCGCCACCCGCGCCCACGAGTGGTGGCCGTCGCCGTAGAACAGCGCGTACAGGAATATCGGAACCAGCAACAACCGGAGCAGCGTGAGCACATTCGCCAGATTGGCGATACGGGCCTGACCCGCTACCTGACCCGCCTGCAGTTGCCCCGACACGGCCTCAGAATAACGGCTGGCCAGCTCATGTGGTCAGTGATGTCGATACTGTTTCCCCGTGACCGAAAGTCGACGGGATTACCGGCCGGTGGTTCGGCGAGCACGAACGTCTGACGTTCCAGCGATCAAACAACTCGTGGACACCTACGCCGGAAAGATTCTGCTGGAGAAGAATCTGGTGACGCTTTACGAGGCCATTCAGGAATTCTGGGTCGCCGAAGACCCGGAAATCGCCGGCAGAGTGGTGGGATGTGGCGCTCTGCACGTGTTGTGGGCCGATCTCGGGGAAATCCGCACCGTCGCCGTCGACCCCCAGCTGACCGGGCACGGAGTCGGACACGCCATCGTCAATCGGCTGCTCGAGGTGGCCCGGGAGCTGGAACTCGAGCGGCTGTTCGTCTTGACCTTCGAGACCGAGTTCTTCGGTAAGCACGGGTTTACCGAGATCGAGGGCACTCCGGTGACCGCCGAGGTGTTCGAGGAGATGTGCCGTTCCTACGACATCGGTGTCGCGGAATTCCTGGACCTGAGCTACGTCAAGCCCAATATTCTGGGCAACTCCCGGATGCTGCTGGTGCTTTAGCCCCGCGAGCAGACGCGAAATCGCGCAAAACCTGTGATTTTGGTGCGATTTCGCGTCTGCTCGCGCTGCTAGGGCTAGTCCTCGTCCGGGTCGCTGCCGTCAGCACCGCTGCCGCCGCGGATCAGCGCCAGCGTGCCAGCCAGCTCGTCGGGCTTGACCAGCACCTCGCGGGCCTTGGACCCTTCGCTGGGCCCCACGATGCCGCGCGTCTCCATCAGGTCCATCAGCCGGCCCGCCTTGGCAAAGCCCACCCGTAGTTTGCGCTGCAGCATCGAGGTCGAACCGAACTGACTGGACACCACCAGCTCCACGGCCTGCAGGAACACATCCATGTCGTCACCGATGTCGGGGTCGACGTCGGCACGCTCACCGCTGGGTTTGGCAGCGGTGACCCCCTCGGTGTACTCGGGCTCCGCCTGGTCCTTGCAGGCGGCGACGACGGCCTGGATCTCCTCGTCGGTGATGTAGGCGCCCTGCAACCGGATCGGCTTGCCGGCCCCCATCGGCAGGAACAGCCCGTCGCCCATACCGATCAGCTTCTCCGCGCCTGCCTGGTCCAGGATGACCCTGCTGTCGGTCAGCGACGACGTCGCGAACGCCAGCCGGGAGGGCACGTTGGTCTTGATCAGCCCGGTCACCACATCGACCGAGGGCCGCTGGGTGGCCAGGACCAGGTGGATGCCGGCGGCGCGCGCCTTCTGGGTGATCCGCACGATGGCGTCCTCGACGTCGCGCGGCGCGGTCATCATCAGATCGGCGAGCTCGTCGACGATCGCCAGGACATACGGATAGGGCCGGTACACCCGCTGACTTCCCAGCGGCGTCGTGATCTCCCCGGATCGCACCTTGGCGTTGAAGTCATCGATGTGGCGCACCCGCGACGCCTGCATGTCCTGATAGCGCTGTTCCATCTCCTCGACCAGCCACGCCAGCGCCGCCGCCGCCTTCTTGGGCTGGGTGATGATCGGCGTGATGAGGTGCGGAATGCCTTCGTAGGGCGTCAGTTCCACCATTTTCGGGTCGATCAGGATCATCCTGACCTCTTCGGGGGTGGCACGGGTCAGCAGCGACACCAGCATGGAGTTGACGAAGCTGGACTTGCCCGAGCCGGTCGAGCCGGCCACCAGCAGGTGCGGCATCTTGGCCAGGTTCGCCGAGATGAAGTCACCTTCGATGTCCTTGCCCAGGCCGATCACCAGCGGGTGGTGGTCCCGGCGGGTCGACGGAGCGGTGAGCACGTCGGCCAACCGCACCATTTCGCGGTCGGTGTTGGGCACCTCGATGCCGACGGCGGATTTGCCCGGAATCGGGGCCAGCATCCGCACGCTCTCGGTGGCCACCGCGTAGGCGATGTTCTTTTGCAGCGCGGTGATCTTCTCCACCTTGACGCCGGGGCCGAGCTCCACCTCGTAGCGGGTGACCGTCGGCCCGCGGGTGCACCCGGTCACCGCGGCGTCGACCTTGAACTGGGTGAGCACTTCGCCGATGGCACCCGCCATGTGAGTGTTGGCGGCGCTGCGCTTCTTGGGCGGGTCGCCGGCCACCAGCAGATCGAGCGGGGGAAGCGTGTACGGGCCTTCGATCACCCGGTCCAGCACCTGGGTGTCGCGCTTCTCGGCCTTCCCCCCGCGCCGGCGGGTCTTGGGCTCCGGAGCGGTCGGCGTCTCATCCGCGATGGGTTCGTCGAGCTCCGCCGTGGGCCAGGGCTTGGGCTCGTCCTCGGGGCGTAGCGGTGCTTCGTCGTAATAGCCGTCCGAGAAGTCCTCGGCCGGTGCGACCTCGACGGTGTCCGCGTCGTCGCCGGCGAAGTCGTCGTATTCGTCGTCTTCGTACTCACGCTGGAACAGCCTGGTGCCGAACATGTTTCGAAGCGCGTCGGGTACCTCGCGGATGGTGATGCCGGTCAGCAGCAACACCCCGAACAGCGCGCAGATGAATAACAGCGGCGCCGCGATCCACGGGGTCAATCCGTCCGAGAGCGGTCCCCCGATCGCGAAGCCAATGAATCCCGCTGCCCGCCTGCGCAATTCGGGATCTTCCGGCGAGCCGGACCACAAGTGGCGCAGTCCCAGAAACGACAGCGCGATGAGGCTGGAGCCGAGAATCAGCCGCGGCCTCGCGTCGGGGTCGGGCTCGGTGCGCATCAGGACAACTGCGGCAGCGGCGGCCACCAGCGGAAGCAGAACCACCGCCGAGCCGACGAACATCCGCAAACCCGCGTCTACCCACGCCCCCACCGGGCGGGCGGCGTCGAACCATGAACTGGCGGCGACGATCACGGCAATACCGAGCAGCGCCAGCGCGATCCCGTCGCGGCGATGTCCCGGTTCGATGTTGCGCGCCTGGCCGATCGAGCGCGCCGCGCCCCCGGTCCCCCTGGCGGCCATCATCCAACTCGCGCGCGCGGCCCGGCCGCAGGCGCGTCCGGTCATCACCAGCAGAGACTGATTGCGGCGTTTGGCCGGCCGGCTCACCCGCTTGACGGGCTTGCTCGGACGCTTCTTGGGCGCACGGGTCGACGCACTGGATCGCCCACCTGCGGCCGCGCCCCGCGAAGTGGCCCCCGACCTGCTCGTTCGTGCTCCGGAGCGGGCTGCGGTCTTACTGGCCATGCCCGCAAGCGTAGTCGCAACAACAACATCAGCACCACCCGCCACACTGGTAACGATTGGTTTATCGCGGCTTGCTCAACCCGTTACTTCGCAGGCTCCGAAGGGGCATTGTGGTGGGGTGTCGGAACGCGAGCACCTCGACGGCCGGGTCGGCGATGCAACAGTGGTGCAGTCGGTGTTCGAAGCGATGGATGTCATGGCGTGTTGCTGGCAGGGCCCGGACCTGCGTTTGGTGGCCGCGAATGCTGCGTTCCGTTACGTCGCGGGCCGAGACGATGTGATCGGTTGCACGGTCTCCGAGGTGTTTCCGGAATTGGACGGCCAGCTGATGAACCCGGTGATCGAGCGGGTCTATACCAGCGGCCGTACCGAAATCGGCCGGGAGTGGCGAGTGCACTGGGAGCACCCGGCGTCCAACCGGGTCGAGGAGCGGTGGCTGAGCTTTGTCGTCACCCCACATCCTGAGAACCGGCAGTGGGTGCTTGCGTACGCAAACGACGTCACCGACCAGGTGATGGAGCGTGAGCTTGCGGGGCGACGGGCCGCAGAAGCGCAACGCCGCTACGAGGCAACCCGCGAGGTGGTCGACGAACTGCAACGGGCACTGCTGCCCATCGAGCTTCCGGTGGTCCCGCATATCGACATCGCGGCCCGCTATTTGACTGCATCACGCGACCAGGCCGCCGGCGGCGACTGGTTCGACGCGCTACCGCTCGACGACGGACGCATGGCTCTGGTGGTGGGCGACGTGGTGGGGCACGGAGTGGCGGCATCGGCGGCCATGGGGCAGCTGCGCGCAGCACTCGAGCTGGCGTTGACCACCGCTGCGGACCTCGGTTCCGCCGTCGCGCAGGTAGACGCGTTCGCCGCGAAGAAGCGACCACTTCGGGCCGCCACTGTCGGCATCGTCGTGATCGACCCGCGAACCACGGACATGGAGTTCTGCCTGTGCGGGCACCCGCCTCCCGTCGTGGTCAGCGCGGACGGCAACACCCGATTCCTGCACCAAAGTGGAAGCGCGCCATTGGGAGTCGGGCATCACCACGCCGTCGTCCGCAGGTCGCTGGAAGCCGGCGACGTGGTCCTGCTGTACTCCGACGGCCTCATCGAGCGTCCGGGCAGAACCATGGCCGAAGGCTACGCGGAGGTGGCGCAGGTGGCGGCCGACGCGGTCGCGAACCGTGTGCTGCCCACCGGCGCGGCGGATTCGCCGGCGGCGCGCGCGTGTCAGCTGACCGTCGAATTGCTCACCCGCACTGGGTATGACGACGATGTGACCACGCTGGCGGTACAACTCGTCGCCGCGCCCCCACCGGAGTTGACCGTGTCGACCCTTGCGGATGACAACGGCATCACCGAAGCGGTCAACGGAATCCGGACCTGGCTGACCGCAATCGATATCAGCGATGAGGCCACGCTGGCGATCGAGTTGGCCGTCAACGAGGCGATCGCCAACGTGGCTGTGCACGCCTATCCCGACTGTGCACCCGGACCGCTGCGCGTCACCGGCAAGCTGCAACCCGGCGGCGTGGCCGAAGTCTGCATCGGCGACGACGGGCAGTGGCGCACGCCCGGAATTGCCGATATCGGCCGGGGACGTGGCCTGGCGATGATGGAACGGCTCCTCGACGAGGTGACCGTCAAGCATGACGGCGCGCCGCGACCGGCTGGAAACGGCACGGTAGTGACGTTGCGGCACAAAGTATCTCGCCCCGCACTGGTCGCTTCCAGCAGACCCGGAAGCAGCCCGTCGGCATTCGGGCCGCACTCCTACCGCGCCGAACGCTACGACGAACCCGGCAGGGCGACACTGACGGTGACCGGGGCGGTGGATGCCTTGACCGCCGACCAGTTCAGCGCTGACCTCTCGGATGCCGCCCAGGGCGGCACGGTCGGCTTGACGGTGCTCTTGGACCAGGTCACCCTGCTGACCAGCAAGGGTGTGCGGGCATTGTTCATGACTCGCGACCAATTGGCCGCCCATCAGCGGCCGTTCACTCTGATGGCAGCTGCGGGCAGCCCGGCCGCTGTGGTGCTCGACCTGGTGGGGCTCAGTCGCACCGCCGACCAGCAGCCAGGCGGCAGCTGACACCGGTGTGCGCCGTCGATGTGGGTAGGGTGACCACAGTGCTCAAACCCGCCCGCCACAGTCGTCAGGAGGACCCAGCATGCCCGTAGTCGTCGTCGCCACGCTGACCGTGAAGCCCGAATCGGTCGACACCGTCCGCGATGCCCTCACCACCGCGGTCGAGGAGGTGCACGGCGAGCCCGGCTGCCAGCTGTATTCGCTGCACCAGACGGGTGAGACGTTCGTCTTCGTGGAGCAGTGGGCCGACGAGGAGGCGCTGAAGACCCACAGCACGGCGCCCGCGATCGGCAAGATGTTCGGCGCCGTCGGCGAGCACCTGGCCGGGGCGCCCGACATCAAGATGCTGGCACCGGTTCCGGCCGGGGACCCCGATAAAGGGCAAATCCGCGCCTGATGGCCCGGCCCCTGGAAGGCAAGACGGCCTTCATCACCGGCGTCGCGCGTGGTCAGGGACGCGCCTATGCGCTCCGGTTGGCCGCTGACGGTGCGAATGTGATCGGCGTCGACCTGTGCGGCCGGATCGACAGCGTGCCCTACCCGTTGGGCACCGCCGAGGACCTGGCGCACACCGTCAGACTCGTGGAAGACGCCGGAGGGCGGATCGTGGCCCGACAGGGCGACGTCCGGGACCGCGAATCGCTGGCGGCCGCATTGCAGGCCGGGGTCGACGAGTTCGGCCGGTTGGACATCGTGATCGCCAATGCCGGGATAGCCCCTATGCAGTCGGCGGAGGGTTGGCGTGATGTCATCGACGTCAACCTCACCGGCGCTTACCACACCGTCGACGTATCGACTCCGATCATGATCGAGCAGGGTGACGGCGGATCGATCGTGCTGATCAGTTCGGCCGCCGGCCTGGCAGGTGTCGGAAGTGCCGACGCCGGGTCGATCGGCTACACCGCTGCCAAGCACGGCCTGGTCGGCTTGATGCGCCTGTATGCCAATCTGCTTGCGCCACATGATATCCGGGTAAACTCTGTGCACCCCTCGGGCGTCGACACGCCGATGATCAACAACGAGTTCATCCGTCAGTGGCTCACCGATCTGGTCAGCAAGACCGGCCGGGCGCCCGGCATGAGCAACGCGCTGCCGGTGCAGATCCTGCAGCCCGAGGACATCGCCAATGCTGTCGCGTGGCTGGTGTCCGACCAGGCCCGCTACATCACCGGCGTCACGTTGCCGGTCGACGCGGGCTCGGTGAACAAGCGGTAGCTCGTGGCTCGTAATCCCGCTGCCCGCACGGCATTCGGACCGATGTTGCTGTGCGCGGTCGAGCAGAACGAACCGGCCGACCGCCGGCTGGTGGACGACGACCTCGCCGAGCTGTTCCTGCCGGCGCCCCTGCGCTGGCTCGCGACGGCCACCCGGGCGACGGTGTTGCGGCGGGCGCTGGTCGGTGCATCGGAGCGGACCGGCCCCGGGTTGTGGGCCAATCTTGTCTGCCGCAAACGTTTTGTCGGCGACAAACTGGCCGAAGCGCTTCCCGACATCGACGCGGTGGTGATTCTCGGCGCGGGTCTGGACACCCGCGCTTACCTATTGACCCGGCAGATCCGCAAACCGGTCTTTGAGGTGGACCTGCCGGTCAACATCGCCCGCAAGGCGCGGACTGTCCGCAAGGTGCTGGGCGAGCTGCCGCTGTCAGTTCGGCTGGTGGGGCTGGATTTTCAGCGCGATGACCTGCTGACCTCGCTGGCCGAGCATGGATATCGCACCGACTACCGGGTGTTTTTCATCTGGGAGGGCGTCACCCAGTACCTCACCGAGGACGCCGTGCGCACCACGCTGGAAGGGCTGCGGCCGACGGCGCCCGGCAGTCGCATGGTGTTCAGCTACGTCCGGCGCGACTTCATCGACGGCACGAACCGGTATGGCTCACCCACGTTGTACCGTTCGGTGCGGGGACGACGTCAACTGTGGCACTTCGGCTTGTTGCCCGAGGAAGTGGGCGGGTTTCTCGAGGAATACGGCTGG
Source organism: Mycobacterium paragordonae (assembly GCF_003614435.1). Lineage (NCBI taxonomy): Bacteria > Bacillati > Actinomycetota > Actinomycetes > Mycobacteriales > Mycobacteriaceae > Mycobacterium > Mycobacterium paragordonae. The sequence continues at coordinate 2,426,198 of NZ_CP025546.1, read as the reverse complement.
CGACTGGTGGAGCAGGTGGGGCCGGACGAGCTCGTCGAGCGTTACGTCAGGCCCACCGGCCGCAACCTTCCGGCGTCACAGATCGAATGGTCGGCCTACGCGGAGAAGGTCTAGGCCTTTTCGGCACCCCGGGCCGGCGAGCGTGAAATCTGCGACGCCTGATCGGCGTGTCCCGTCGTGAGATTCACACTCGCGGAAGCGTTTACACCTCGAGGACCGTCGGCACGATCATCGGCTGCCGGCGATACGTCTCGCCCACCCATTTGCCGACGGTGCGACGCACGCCCTGAGCGATCCGGATCGGATCGGTGACGTTGTTGGCCGCCAACGATTCCAGTTCCGCCTCGACCTTGCGCACCGCGGGTTCCAGCGCCTTGGGGTCTTCGGAGAAGCCGCGGGAGCTCAGGTGCGGCGTCGCTACCGGCTTACCGGTACCGCGGTGCACCACCACGGTCACGGCGACGAAGCCCGAGGACAGAATGAGCCGCTCCCCCAAGGTGATCTCGCCGACGTCGCCGGTGATCAACCCGTCGACGAACATCTTGCCGACCGGTACCGCGCCGGCGATGCTGGCCTTGCCGGCCACCAGATCGACGCTGACGCCGTTCTCCGCCAACATGATCGACTCTTCGGGCACCCCGGTGCTGGCGGCCAGCTTGGCGTTGGCCCGCAGGTGCCGCCAGGTGCCGTGCACCGGCATGACGTGCCGCGGACGCACCCCGTTGTACAGGAACAGCAGCTCGCCGGCATAAGCGTGGCCCGAAACATGCACCCGCGCTTGGGCATTGGTGACGACACGGGCGCCGATCTTGGCCAGCGCGTCGATCACGCCGTAGACGGCTTCCTCGTTGCCCGGGATCAGCGACGACGACAACACGATGAGGTCGCCGGCGGTCAGCGTGATGCTGCGGTGCTCGCCGCGGGACATCCGCGACAACGCCGCCATCGGCTCGCCCTGAGTTCCGGTGGTGACCAACACAACCCGGTCGGCCGGCATCTCTTCGGCGGCGGCGATGTCGATCAGATCCGAATCGGCTACCTTCAGAAAACCGAGTTCGCGGGCGATGCCCATGTTGCGCACCATCGACCGCCCGACGAAAGACACCCGCCGGCCCAATGCCACTGCGGCGTCGATGATCTGCTGGACGCGGTCAACGTTGGAGGCGAAACACGCCACGATCACCCGGCCGTCGGCGCCGCGGATCAGGCGATGCAGCGTCGGGCCGATCTCGCTCTCCGACGGACCGACGCCGGGGTGTTCGGCGTTGGTGGAGTCGCACAGGAACAGGTCCACGCCGGCGTCGCCGAGGCGTGACATGCCGGGCAGGTCGGTGGGACGGCCGTCGAGTGGGAGCTGGTCGAGTTTGATGTCACCGGTGTGCAGGACGGTGCCGGCGCCGGTGTAGACGGCGATGGCCAGCGCGTCCGGAATGGAGTGGTTGACGGCGAAATACTCGCACTCGAATACTCCGTGCCGGCTACTCTGGCCCTCCTTGACCTCAACGAACACCGGTTTGATGCGGTGCTCGCGGCATTTGGCGGCGACCAGCGCGAGGGTGAACTTGGAGCCGACGACCGGGATGTCCGGCCGCAGCCTGAGCAGGAACGGGATCGCCCCGATGTGGTCCTCGTGGGCGTGGGTGAGCACCAACGCCTCGATGTCGTCCAGCCTGTCCTCGATATGACGTAGGTCGGGCAGGATCAGGTCGACGCCGGGTTCGTCATGGGTGGGAAACATCACGCCGCAGTCGATGATCAGCAGCCGGCCCAGATGCTCGAAAACCGTCATGTTGCGGCCGATTTCGCTGATCCCGCCGAGCGCGGTGACCCGCAGCCCACCTGCGGCCAAGGGACCTGGTGGGGCGAGCTCCTCGTACAACGTCAGATCACCGTAGAACAGAGGCCGCGCGCATATCGGCGGCCAGCGCGTCGAGTTGTTCCGGTGTGGCCGGGACCTGCGGCAGGCGTGGGTCGCCGGCGTCGATGCCCTGCAGGCGCAGGCCCGCCTTGGACAGCGTCACTCCGCCGAGGCGGCTCATCGCGTTGCACAGCGGCCCCACCGAATGGTTGATCTTGCGCGCGGTCGCCACATCACCGGAAGCGAAGGCGGACAACAACTCACGCAGCTGGCCCGCCGCCAGGTGGGAGATCACGCTGATGAAGCCGGTGGCACCCATGGCCAGCCAGGGCAGATTCAGTGCGTCATCGCCGGAGTAGTAGGCCAGGCCGGTCTCGGCGATGATCTGGCCCGCGCCGTGCAGATCGGCCTTCGCGTCCTTGACGCCGACGATGTTGGGATGTGCCGCCAGCGCGCGCAGGGTGTCGAATTCGATCGGCACCACCGATCGGGGCGGGATGTCGTAGAGCAGCACCGGCAGGTCCGTCGCGTCGGCAACGGCGGTGAAGTGCGCTATCAGTCCGCTCTGCGGCGGCCGCGAGTAGTACGGAGTGACCACCAGCAGGCCGTGGGCACCTTCAGCGGCGGCGGACTCGGCCAACTTGATGCTGTGTGCGGTGTCGTAGGTGCCGGCGCCGGCGATGATGCGGGCCCGGTCCCCGACCGCTTCCAGGACGACGCGGAGCAATTCGCGCTTCTCGTCGTCGGTGGTGGTCGGCGACTCACCCGTGGTTCCCGAGACGACCAGACCGTCGCATCCCTGGTCCACCAGGTGGGTGGCCACCCGGGCCGCGGCGGCGGTGTCCAGGGCGCCATCGGCGTCGAACGGTGTCACCATCGCGGTCAGGAGGGTTCCCAGGCGCGCTGGCGCATCGAATCCGACGGTGCTCACGATTCCCCAGATTACCTGGCTACGGCGAGGTTCATAGCACCGCGGGCTCAGGCTTCGGTTGCGAGCGGGCTGGTGGCGACCTCACTGCCGTCGGCGAGCGTGGAGATCTCGAAGTCGGCGAACACCGCGGGTGCGACGTCGACGAGCTGACGGAGGCATGCGATGGCCAGTCGCCGGATCTCGATGTCGGCGTGCTCGCTGGCCCGCATGGCGATGAAGTGCCGCCAGGCCCGGTAGTTCCCGGTGACGACGATGCGGGTCTCGGTGGCGTTCGGCAGCACCGCGCGGGCGGCCTGGCGGGCCTGCTTGCGACGCAATATCGCGTTGGGTTGGTCGGCGAACTTGGCCTCGAGCTTGGCCAGCAGCTCGATGTAGGTGGCCCGGCTCGCGTCCGCGGCGGCGGTCAGGATCTCGCGCAGCTCGGGGTCGTCCTCGATGCCGGGCGGCAACACCACCTGGGAGTCGTGTTCTGGCACGTAGCGCTGCGAGAGCTGGGAGTAGGAGAAATGGCGGTGCCGGATCAGCTCGTGGGTGCACGACCGCGAGATGCCGGTGATGTAGAACGACACGCTGGCGTGCTCCAGCACCGAGAAATGCCCGACGTCGATGATGTGCCTGATGTAGCCGGCGTTGGTCGCGGTCCGCGGATTCGGCTTGGACCAGCTCTGGTAGCAGGCCCGGCCGGCGAACTCGACCAGCGCGGAACCCCCGTCGGCGTCGGTGGTCCAGGGCACATCCGGCGGCGACAGGAAGTCGGTCTTGGCGATCAGTTGCACGCGTAGCGGCGCGGTCTCGGCCACGGCGCTCACCCTATCTGGCCCTGTGCCTGCTGGTTTGCAGCGGCACCCTGAGGAGAATGTTCGCGTGCGCACCTTATGTGGGGTTTTTCTGTGGGTCAATCGACCGCCTGACCCGCAAAGCGGGGTGCCAATGCTTCCATTTGTTCGATCACCAGCTTGATCGCCGCCGGCTGCTTGTCCGGCGGGTATTTGTACTTGACAAGCAGTCGCTTGATTGAGGACCGCAGTTTCGCCCGCACATCGTCCCGCACCGTCCAGTCGGTCTTAGTGTCACGTTGCATCACCGCGACCAGTTCCCGGGCTATCTGCGCTAGCACTTCCTCGCCCTGGATTTCAATCGCAGATTCGTTGTCCGCTACGGCGTCGTAGAAGGCCAGCTCGTCATGCGAAAGCGGCGGCGTGAACCGCTTTCCCCGGTTTCCTTCAGCCGCAACCTCCTTGGCCATCGCAATCAATTCGGCGATGACCTCTGCCGAGGTGAGCTGCTGGTTGGTGTACTTGCGCATTAACTCCGAAACGCGATCGGAGAAAGCACGCTGACGCACCAGATTGTTCTTGGTTGCCCCGCTCATCTCCTTCGCGAGCAGGGCGCGCAACGCCTCAATCGCCAGGTGCGGGTTTTCGGACTTCTTGGCCTTGATTTCGAAATCCGGCGTCAGGTCAGACAGTGACGGTTTGCCCAGCCCCGCAGCGTCATAGATATCGATGATTTCGCCGCCTGCGGTTGACGCATCGACCAGTCGCGCGAGAAGTCGCTTGATCTCCTCCGGGATCGGTTTGCCTTCGGCCTGGCGCTGCTGGGCATCGAACTTGCCCATCACCACTCGTACCTGCTCCAAAAACTTCACAGTTTGTCGCAACTCGCCGAGCGTCTCGTCACCCGCACACAGTGACCAGGCTCGTGCCAAATGGCTTGACAGCGTGCGGAATTGATCACCAAGTGTCGGACTAGTCTGGTTTCCTGCAGTGGTCGGGTCACGCAGGTACGCGGCCAGGCCGATGGCTGCCTTCAACCAGCCCACCAGCGGCGCCTTGGAGCGCCAGTCATAGCCCGCGCACAATTCGTCCAGCCTCGTAACGAGCTTGCGCGTCTCGACGACCGCGGTGTCGACGTCCTTGCCAATCGGCTTTTCGGCGCGGTCGGTCTCGGTGTACTCGGCCAGCGCCGTAGCTAGGTTGTCCACCAGAGGCGCGTAGGCGACCAGCAAACCCGACGGCTTGCCACGGAATGTGCGATTGACTCGCGCGAGCGTCTGCATCAGCAACGCGCCTTTGAGCGGTCGATCCAGATAGAGGGTATGCAGCGGCGGCGCGTCAAAGCCAGTAAGCATCATGTCTTTGACAATGGCGATCTGCAGTTCGTCGTCAGGTTCGCGCAGCCGCTTTTGGATCGTCTTGTTTTGACTTTCCCTGCGGACATGTTTAGCGATCAGCGCTGGATCCTGCGCCGAGCCCGAGTAGACGACTTTGATGACGCCCTTGTCGACGGAGTCTTGATGCCAGTCGGGCCGGAGCTTGATGATCTCCTCGTACAGGCGGGCGCAGATCTCACGAGTTGCGCCAACGATGAATGCCTTGCCGCTGCATTCGATGAACGGACGCATCGCTTCAGAACGTGCTTCCCAGTGTGTGACGATGTCTTGCGCAAGCTTGGCCAGACGCTCGGGTGCGCCGTAGATCGCGTTGATCACAGCGACGGACTTCTCGATTTGAGCGCGTTCAACGTCGTCCAAGCCTAGGGTCGCTTCTTTGGCCGCCTCGTCCAGGTCGGCCTCACTAACGCCTTCCGACCAACCCACTCTCGCCAACCTCGGCTCGAAATACACTGGCACGGTGGCGTTATCGGCCACCGCGCGCGTCAAGTCATACGTATCGATGGTCGGGCCAAAGACTGCGCGGGTATTGCGATCGACGTCGGAGATCGGCGTGCCGGTGAAGGCGATGAACACCGCGTTAGGCAGCGCGTCCCGAATGTGCCTGGCGTAGCCGTCAATATTGTCGTAGTGGCTGCGGTGCGCTTCATCGACGATGACAATGATGTTGCGCCGGTCGGTCAACTTTGGGTGGTCGGCACCGGATTGCCGTTCGGCCTTGGAAAGCCCAAACTTCTGCAGGGTGGTGAAGTAGATACCGCCGGTAGTGCGGTTAGACAGCTCTTCGCGCAGCTGGGATCGTGAAGCCACTTTCAATGGCGAATCGTCGAGAAGCGTTGAGCGATTGAATGTTTCATAGAGCTGTGAGTCGAGGTCGGTACGGTCGGTGACGACGACGATCGTCGGGTTCTTCAGCTTTGGATACGTAGCCACCAGGTGCGCGTAGAGCTCCATTTCCATCGACTTGCCCGAGCCCTGGGTATGCCAGACGACCCCGGCCTTACCGTTGGTCTCGGCAGCCTGCACCGTCTGACCAGCTGCCTTGGTCACCGCAAAGTATTGGTGCGGCTTGGCAATTCGCTTAATCAGGCCGTCGCCATCCTCGTCGAACGCGGTGAAGTTACGCACCAGCTGAAGAAAGCGTTCGGTGTTGAACAGGCCGTCGATCAAGGTTTCCAACTCGATCGGCACGTCCAGGTCGTCCGCAGACTTTCCGACCTCGACGAGCTTTCCGTCGTCGTTCACGTTCCATGGCGCGAAATGCTCTAACGGGGTGAAGGGTGTGCCGTAGCGGGCGTCGATTCCATCGCTGATCACGGTGAGCACCGCGAACCGGAACGCCATCGGGAATTCGCGGCGATAGGTTTGGAGTTGCGCGTGTGCTGCGGCGATATCAGCGTGCTGTGCACCGGCCTGCTTGAGCTCAAAGATCGCGACCGGCATCCCATTGAGGTACAGCACGACGTCGAAACGCCGATGCTTCTCCGTGGTACGGATCGTAACTTGTTGGACGGCAAGGAATTCGTTGTCCTCCGGCCGGTGGCTCACCAAACGTATCGTGGGGTTCTGTTCGATACCGTCGGAGTCAATGTAGGTGATTCCGCGGTAGCCCTCGACGAGGTAGCGGTGTAGCCGGAAGTTCTCGGTGATGGCGTCCTGGGATCGCGGCGTAATGATCTGTGCTCGCGCCTGGTCCAGGTATTCACCGGGGACGTCGGGATTCAGCTCCCGCATCTTGGCCAGCATGCGGTCGGGTAGCACGATGTCGGACCAGGATTCGCGGCCACCATCGGTGCCAGGAACAATTTCGCTGCCGGACATTGGTTTCCACTCATGTTCAGCTAGCTCGTCGAGTACCTTGTGTTCCCAGGCGGCCTCGCTGAATTCGGTCATTGTTGTTTCCCCTCACTTCCACCGTCTAGCTCGGCCTCGAGCTCTTCGACTGTCGGAAGACTGCTCTCAAGCTCCGGCGGCAGGCTCGCGGTGATCGCCGTCCTCCATTCGGCGACACCGATCGGCGCGGTGTATCCACGCAGCGCGTATTCGGCAACGATGTTGTTTTTTGTCTTGCACAACACCAGGCCGATGGTGGGTTTGTCTTCGGAGTGACGTAGCAGGTCGTCGATCGCCGACATGTACATGCCGAGCTGACCCAGATAGCTCGGGTCGAAGTCGCCGACCTTGAGTTCGATGACGACGAAGCAGCGCAGCCTCAGGTGGTAGAAGAGCAGGTCGGCGTAGAAGTCGGCGTCGCCGATCTCCAGGTGGACCTGACGGCCGACGAACGCGAAGCCCTGCCCGAGTTCCAGTAGGAACTTCTCGACGTGGTCGGTCAGTGCCTGCTCCAAGTCACGTTCCCGGCGAATGTCGGCGATGCCGACGAAGTCGAAAAGATACGGATCGCGGGTCGCTTGCTGGGCGAGGTCAGAGTCCGCTGGCAGCAGCGTGTCGGCGAAATTAGTGACAGCGCGGCCGGCGCGCTGGTGGAGTTGGGCGGCGATGTTGTGGGCCAGGACGTTGCGGCTCCAGCCTTCGTCGATAGCAGCTTGCGCATACCAGAGTCGCAGGTCATAGCTGTCTAGCTTCTCGATGAGTGCGACGTGGTGGTACCACGGCAATTGTGCAAGCGGCGCTTGCACAATTGCCCGATCTGGCCACGCCGCGGCGAACGCGCGCATGTACTTGAGGTTGCGCGGCGAGAATCCCTTGGCGTCCGGGAAGCGTTCTTTCAGGTCAGAAGCCAGCCGGTCGATGACGCGAGCGCCCCAACCTTCGGCGTCCTGCCGGGCCAAGATTTCCTTGCCCACTTCCCAGTAGGTGGAGACCAACTCCTGATTGGCCGCCGCGACGGCGCGTTGACGGCCGGCTTGAACTCGGCAGGCCACGGCGTCGAGCAGCTGTGGGTACCAGTCCGGGACGGCGGCCTTGGGTCGTGCGGCAGGGAATCTGGCCTCGTTCTCAGATCGGCCGTCGCGCGCCATCATGATCCTGTGCCGACGACTGAGCGCCTGTTGGCGAGGAGTTCCCGTCTCTCGGGACGTGCGCTTCGACTGACTGTGTCCCTGTCTATGTAGTGGCCAAGAATGTCTGTGTCGTTGTCTATGACCAGGTCAGGGGCATTTCGTCGCTGACGGAGTTCATCGCCGCGTCGGTGAGCATCGCGAGGCTCCATCACAGCACCTCCGACGCGACCGCCTCGGCGTCCTTGACGCAGAGCTTGCCGGACATCAGCAGCGGGAGCAGTTCGTCACGGGTGCGGGCAAGGTCATCCGACTCACGCTCAGCCTGGACCATGATGCTGTGCAACGAACCTAATGCGCCAGCAATCGGCCGCTGCGCTTCGAAATCTGGAATCGCGATACCCCAATCGGGCATTGTGGCCAGCCCGATGCGCGGAACCGTCGCACCATGAATTGTGTGCATGGCCACGGTTCGCTGAAACTCCGCACTGAGATAAAAGTGCAACAAGAAGACCGGATCGACGATGTCACGATTGGGTCGAAGGAGGGCCATCCGTCGACCCAAACATGCGCGGAGACCGCCAGGCATCAACGCAGCCTCTCCAATTCTGGTTTCATACGAGAACAGTAAATCGCCGGCTTCGGGTGTTACGCGACGCGTCCACCTCGCGAAGTCTTCCTCCGAAACATGGTCGGATTCGGCAAGGTCGAGTCGACCGCCCTTCAAGCTCGAAATATTCAAGAAGTAGGGCCCATCCGACCGACGAGTCGGCGTGGCATGCGGGCCATCGAACAGCTGACCCAGTTCCCCGAAAGTCCGTTGCACGAGTCTGTCTCGAGATGTTAGTACCGCGCGACCCAACGACTGCGCCAGCTCGAACGCAGCCTTTGCTATCCGCTCGTTCGCGGCGATCTTGTCATCGAGCGCACCGAGCACCTCGCCGATCGCCCTTTGCTCGCAGCGACTCTCATGGACAGAGAACCGCAAGTGCCCGAAGTCCCCCTTCTTGAAATGTGGGATCATTGTGCCCACATGCATGTTTTCTATCCGCGACTGCACGTCACGACCGCGGAGGCGATAGTAAAGATACTTATTGTCCGCAATTTGTCTGTTTGCTCTCAACGAAACCATGTCTTGTGCAATACAGAATGGAACCGGGTCGGGCACAACTGCCACACGACCCGGCGCGCCTTTACAGACAAAAAGCACGTCGCCGGGCTCAGGATGCGCCCTAAACCACTTCGAGTATGTCTCATCGTCAACGTACCTGACGTTTTCGAAGACCGGTTCGCGCTTGCCCTCTTTGAGACAGTTTGTTGCAATAAGTGGCATTCCAACTTCGGCAGTTGGGCATGTCCGGCCTCGGTTATCAACAACAAATTCAACCAAGTCCAACAAACTACGTTCGATCAGTCGGGTCACGACAATCGCTCCAACTGCTCCCGCACCACGGCCTCCAACCGCGCCGACTCATCAAACGCCGCAAGCAATTCCGCCTTCAGACGTGCGATCTTCTCATCGATCGGTTCACCGTCATCCTCAACCGCGGCAGCTCCGACATACCGCCCAGGCGTCAGTGCGTAGTCCGCGGCCTTGATCTCAGATAGCGTCACCGACTTGCAGAATCCCGGAATATCCTCGTAAGTAATACCTTTTGCGGCGGCCGATGACGACCCGCGCCAAGCGTGGTAGGTGTCACCGATCCGCATAACATCGTCGTCACTGAGTGCCCGCTCGGCTCGGTCCACCATGTAGCCCAGTTCGCGAGCATCGATGAACAGCGACTGGCCCGATCGATCAACCGAACCTTGCTTGCCCGCAGCCTTGTCCTTGGCAAAGAACCACAGGCACACGGGTATCCCGGTGCTACGGAATAGTTGGGTAGGAAGGGCAATCATGCAGGAAACTAGGTCGGCTTCCACGATCTGTGCGCGAATATTGCCTTCCCCGTTGGAGTTCGACGACATTGAGCCGTTGGCCATCACCACCCCGGCCTTGCCACCAGACTTGAGTTTGAAAAGGATGTGCTGGATCCAGGCATAGTTCGCGTTGTTGGCCGGTGGCACGCCGAATCGCCACCGTGGATCTTCCTCGTTGCGCGCCCAATCCTTGATGTTGAAAGGCGGATTGGCCATCACATAGTCCATCTGGACGTCAGAATGCTGATCGCGCGCGAATGTGTCTCCCCACCGGCTGCTCAGGCCGCTGTGGTCGATGCCGTGGATGGCCAGGTTCATCTTGGCCATTCGCCAGGTCTCCTCGATGCTTTCCTGACCGTAGATGACGATGTTTTTCGGATCCCCGTCGTGATCGGCGATGAACTTCTCGGTTTGCACGAACATGCCGCCCGACCCGCAGCAGGGGTCGTATACCCGCCCCTTGGTGGGTTCCAGCACCTCGACGATCACCTTGACCACACTGGGCGGGGTGAAGAACTCGCCGCCCCGTTTACCTTCCGCACGAGCGAAATTCCCAAGAAAGTACTCGTAGACCTCCCCCATCAGATCCCGCGCCTTGTGCTCCCCTTGCCGACTGAAGCGGGCGCTGTTGAATAGGTCAATCAGCTCCCCAAGCCGCCGCTGGTCGACGTTGTCGCGGTTGTACAAGCGTGGCAGCGTGCCGCCCAGCGTTGGGTTGGCCTTCATCACGGCATCCATCGCCTCGTCGATAAGCTGCCCGATGTTCTTCCCGGGATCGCCGTCGATGGCGGGCTTACCTTTGGCATTCTCCGCCAGGAACTTCCAGCGTGCAGTCGGCGGCACGACGAATACGTTGTAGCCGTGGTACTCCTCGGGATCGTCGATCAGTTCCTCGATCTGATCGTCGTCCATGCCGTCGGCGCTAAGCTCAGCGCGAATGGCCTCACGGCGTTCGTCGAACGAATCCGAGACGTATTTCAGGAACACCAGACCCAGGATCACATCCTTGTACTGGTTGGCCGACAGCGACCCGCGCAGCTTGTCCGCGGCCTTCCAGAGCGTGTCCTTGAGCTCCTTCATGGTCGACGGTGCTTGCGGCTCCGGCTTTTTCCGTGGCGGCATCGCGTCCGTCCTTCCTATTTCTCAGCCCGGGTGAACCCGGGGGCACTGTGTTCCAGGTCGAGGGTCAGGGCACCTGCGGCGACCCCGTTGATCAGCGCCGTCGTCAACTCGCGCGCCGCGGCTACCCGACGGTCCGCTTGTTGTTGGTATTCGTCAACCTGAACCAGCGCGGCCTCAAGGCGCTCAGCTTCGGCGCGTGGCAGCACTGGAACCGTCCAGGCCCGCCATTCGCTTCCCGGATAAGCGGTCTCGTTGATGAGCGCGGCGAGCACCATTGGCCCGACCTCCGCCGATTCGGCCAACCGGATGATCCGGGCCGGGCAAGCCACCATCGCCCCACCCTCCCGATCGACCCAGGCCCGCGGCCGCGGCTTCTCCACAAAGATCACATCACCTGGCTCGGTGCGCACAGCACGCGAGTACTTGGCCTCGGCGTCAAGAGGATCGAGCCTAAGCGTCCCAATTACTTCCGTTGGCAACACACGAACCGTTCCCTCCGGCGACCCGTCACTGACATCGATGCGCCGCCCCCGTTTGAGCATGAGTCGCTTGCCGGACTGCAGCTCGTCTAAGGAGCGGTGGGCAAGGTGAATGCGCCCGGGCGCCGACGCAACGAGCACGTCCAACGTCGGCAACGGTGTGGTCGTCACTAACGTTGCCCGATGCACTCGGCCAACATGTTCTGCTTCATCATGTCCGCGCAGCCGCACTGCCCGGACTCCCATAGGCACGACAGCCGCCCCGGCCAGCACGCTCGAAAGCTGGGTTCGCCGTGCGTAGCGGAAGGCACGGTCCTCCGACTGCGCCAACGCGCCGGCGACATCGGCGGCGACATCAGTTAACTCGATGTGCTCGACGGCACCGATATCGGCAACCCAGGGCCGCTGCGCCTGAGCACCGCCGAGGCAGACCCACACCGCCAAGCTCTGCCGGTGCGCCTCGCGCCACAATCCCCGCGGAAGACGCACCGCAGCAACAAGATTGCCAACCCGCAACGCGTCCGCGCGGCGGTTCTGCAATGGTCCGGCGAGCTCATCGGAGAGCGCGGCGGCGGAGCCAATGAGCATCGCCACGTCCCCCGGCGGCAGTTCCAGAACGGCATCGTCGACACCATCGAGAGTCTCCGCCACATCGAGTCCGACCAGAGAGATAAGTGAAACACACTTGGAAACAGTGGTTTCCCGGACGTGAATGCCGCGTATCACTGCACGACGACGGACAGCTCGATCGACAGACACGACGTCAAGCTCGCACGCCTCCGCCACATCGAGCGCGATCGGCGAGCCCTGGGCCCGCAGCACAATCCGGTCGTCGTCGAGGTAGACAGCAGCGGCTTCAACCATGCAGCGCAACAGTTTCACTGCGTCGTCGGTGAGTTCACGCAGTTGCTCGCGACGCTTTAGTCGTCCGGCCTCGACTCGCTGCAGCGCGTCGGCGGGGCCGTGCGACGCTTCGACCAGATCGTCGACATAGGCGAGTACACCGTTGGACACCGACAGCTCGCGCATCTCTCGGGCTAGCAGGAAGTCCTGGGGATCGAATTCTTCTGCCGACCGCACCAATTCTGGGTGCGTCCTGCCGGTGAGCTCTTGCCCGGTCAGCACGTACCAGCACAGCAGCGTGACCACATCTTCCAGTTCCGCATCGTCGGGCACCGCAATCCCCGGAGCGTCGTAGTCGTGTTCGGCGTTGTTCCCGCGGCCGGTGCGGGTCAACCACTCCACGACTTCGTCGCGGGAGAAACGCGCAACGCCACCGACGGTCGCGACAGGAGCAGGAAACGGCATCGACACGCCGCGAACCAGTGGCCGCTTTCGCCACACACTGACCACAGGCCGCTGTACCTTTGCTAGGTCAGCGACGTCCTGCAGCGTCAGCGTGATCACGGATGTCCCTTCAGTTCCTGTCAAAGATAAGTCCGCCGGATCTTTTCTCCAAGCAATTGGACTGATAAGTGGGCTTATCAGCATTACACATTGCCTCGTAGCCAATGTTCCGTGATTCTTCGGACACCGCTCCCGCAGCTCGCGGCAGCACAACCCACCGGAGGAACCCATGCAGAACAAGCAGCCCCAAGCACACTTCGACGACACCCTGACCGCCGTCGAAGTCGAACGACTCACCGTGCAGGACAGGGACGTTGCCCGCGAGGCGCGGCGCTGGACGGCCGGCGAGCGCGGTGCGCCAGTGGAAGACCCGGACACTCTCGCGGCGGCCGATCTGTCCGAGTTCATCACTGAAGCCGTCAAGATCGGCGCGCACGCGCTATCCGCAACCGGCCAAGCTCAGGAATCGCGCATCCTCGAGCAGATGCTGAAGGAGGTCGGCGACAAGGCGGCTGATTCGACCGCCAAGGCGGTCGAGATCACCGAACGAGCGGTGAAGTCGGCATCCGAAGTCGTGGTGAAGGCCGCCAATGACGCCAAGAAGGCCATGACCGAGGCCGACGCCGCCAGCCGCAAGGCGTTCACCGACTCGGTCTCAACGGCAAAGACGGACCTCACCGCCGAGTTGCGTCGCATCTTCGCGGGCGAGAACCCCGAACTGCTGGACCGACTGCAACCCGTGCTCGAGAAGTTCAGCACCGAGCTCGACGCCAAGGTGAAGGCCGGCACCAGCGACCTACTGACCAGGGCAGCCAAGCAATTCGACCCGAGCGACCCCACCTCGCCGATGGCCAAACACGCAGCGGAACTCGATGCCCGCCAGCAGCTGCTCGCCCAGCAGATCGATAAGAACCATGGCGACGTGCTCAAGAAGGTTGACGAATTGATGACCTCACTAAAGGTTCAGGAAGCCAAAGCCAGGTTGGCCAAGGTGACGCCGATTAAGGGCGACACATTCGAGAATCAAGTCAACGCTGTTCTTTCGGAGGTCGCCACCGGCCTCGGCGACGATTTCACGGACACCCGTGCCATCGTCGGCGCAGTCCCCCGGTCGAAGAAGGGCGACGCCGTGTTCACCATCGATGGCGGCGCGGCTCGCGTAGTGATCGAAATGACGGACTCGGCCCGTGTGGGGTGGACCGAGTACTTCGACGAGGCCGAGCGCAACCGTCTTTCCGGCGCCGCGCTCGGCCTCGTACGGACCGCCGAGCAGAACGGCGGCCGGTCCATCAGGGTGCTTGGCCCCAGACGCATCGTGCTTGCCTTCGATCCGGGATCGGACGACCCGGAGCTGGTGCGCACCGTCGTCATGCTGCTGCGTACGGCTGCACTGGCAGCGACCACGCGAAGGGGCGCACACCAGATCGCCACCGCCGAGGAAAAGATCACCCAAGCCATGGCGCAGCTCAATACGCTTGACGACGTGAAGAAGACCGCCTGTGCAATTCAGAAAAGCGCTACGAAAATCGAAACCTCGTGCACTGGAATCACTTCGGGAATCCAGCGGGTCTTGGCCGACGCACTGTCCGCCCTCACCGACGCAATCGGCGACGGCCAGGCCGACGCGGCGGGCAACCAGCAATCAGGGGCGGTGGCTTAGCACGGCGGCGCGCGCGGCGCGGCCTGACGCCGACTGGGACTGATGGCCGCCGCTGCTGCGGCACGGACATGTACTTCCTCGGGCTACGACCGATACTGAATGAATGTCGCCATCCCGGCCTCCAAGTGATAAGTGTTGTGACAGTGAGCAATCCAGCGTCAGGGGTTATTGGTGCCGAAGTCCACCTGCACGGTCTGCAGCGGCGGCACCAGCACGGTGTCCTTGCGGGCCCGCGGCGTGCCGTCGGCGGCCTGCACCTCGAACGTGTGCCCGTGCAGGTGGATGGGGTGGTACATCATCGATTCGTTGATCAGTCGCAGCCGTACCCGCTGTCCGGCAGTCACGTCCAGCGGGTTGTTCGGCGGGTCGTACAGCCGGCCGTTGATGGGCCAGGTGTAGCCGTTGACCGGGCTGGACAGCTTCAGGTCGAGCACCTGTTGGGGGGCCTTGGCGGGCATGTCACCTCGGGCGTCGGCTTCATTGACGCGGTGTCGAGCACCACCTGGCCACGCACCGTCGCAACGAACTTGTCGATGTCAACGGACGGAAGCTTGCCGTTGACACGCACGTTCAGCAGGGCATAGCCGTCCTTCATCTCGGGCACCGCGACGATCGGCGCCGGCGACTGCCCGACGGTGATGAGGGCGTCGAATCGCTCGCCCATGCCCAGAATCACCGAGTCGGCCTGTTGCGGGATCACCGGGTAGCCGTCGGTGTGCGTCGCCATGAGGGTGGTGTCGGGTACTGCCACCCGGAACGCCGTGTCGCCGCCGGCGTTGATCACCCGTAACCGAATCCGTTGTCCGGGAAGGTAATCGACCGCTGCGGCATCCTTAGGCAGCTTGCCGTTGAGGATGAAATAGGGATAGGTGACGTCCCCGCCGTCCTCGCCGAGTGGCGTGGTCGGGGTCACCCCTCCGCCTGGCTTCATCGCCATCGGCTTCATGCCGTTCTTCTGCAGGTTCACGAAGACTTCGTCAGGAGTGGTACCGGTGCCGTCGATCCAGTCATCCAGGACGATCACCAGTTCGTCGTCGTAGTCGACCTTTGCGGCAGGATCTTCGATGATCAACGGTGCGTACAAGCCGCGGTCGGTTTGGACGCGTACATGTAAAGCGCCCAGTACGTTTCCGCGTCGGGGACGGTGAATTCGTAGTGGAACCCCTGACCTGGTGTGACAGCGGGCTGCGTCAGGACCGGGACGCCGTCCATATCGTTGGGTATCGCCAGACCATGCCAGTGCAAGGTGGTGTCATTGGGCAGCTTGTTGGTCAGCTGAGCACTGAGTCGCTGCCCTTTACGAAGTCGAATCTCCTTGCCCGGCACCTGACTTCCCCACACCCAGCTCCGAACGGCGACGTCGCGGAGGTCGAGGTCTGCCGGCTGGGCCGTCAGGTCGACCTTGACAGTGCCTTTCGAATCTGTGGCGGGGCGAGAACAGGCCGACAGCAGTCCGGCGGCGAATACGGCAGAACCAAGCGAACCGGCACGCAGAAACTCACGTCGATCAAGCATGCAGGGAGAGTGGCACATCAGCTACCCGCGCCATGATCGAGCTTTTTGCTCGGGAATACGTGTGATGTTCCAGATCCGCGGAATTCTCGGATTCAGCCGCGAGAACAAAACGCACGGTTCTGTCAGCAGATATTTGGCGCTCTTGATCGAAAGGGCATCGACGATCGCAGGCCGCACACCCATATCGAATGCCGGAAGACTGTAGTGGGCTACGGCGCCGCGGATGCCGCGCGGATCGATAGAGACCGTCGTCCGCTCAGCCAGTTCCGAGAGCTCAGTGTCGTGCCGCACCTCCTCGACCAGAGCCGTCATGAGGGCTTCGGCGGCGGCGATGATGCGGTTGTTGGCGGCTATCTTGTCGTCAAAAGCGCCGAGAAGTGCGCCGATCGGTGGCCGCCACGCTGCGGGTGCAGCACTGAACCGCACGCTCCGAAGAGTGTTTTGGTTGAGCGACGGTTGACCAGACCCGGCCCGAAAGCGGTTGAGCCCGCAGCTCTTCAGGGCATAGACCCAGTACCGAGTTTCGTCCGGGTTTCTGGCCCGTACGATGAGTGCGTTGTCCGTCACCCACGCGTCGCTCTCGCAGTAGTGCACACTGCCGCAGTAAGAGCCGACCCGTCCGATCACTATGAGCGGCCCACGGGCATTGCGCTGCGTTGTATAGCCGATAGCCCCGTTGGCGCCGCATATCGGATGGCATCCCCCGGTCGCACGGATCGGCGGGGTGCTACCCGCGGCGAAATCTAGATGGTCGCCCAGCGCGACCGTTTCAGTCACCAGCCTCGCCGCCCGCCGACGCCATGCAGTTCGCTGGCCAAATCACCTCGCGCCGAGACGCTAACGCCGCCCAGCCCCAGCCACGACGCCATTCGATGTAGCTCGTCGGCCAGAGCTGCGGCGACCTGTGGCCGCGAGATCCCGGACTCGCCGTAGGCCCCCACCACCTGCAGCGTGTCCGCAGCACGATCGGCCTTGAGGTCCACTCGCGCCACCAGTTCGCCGTCGAGCAGGAACGGCCATACGTAATAGCCGTACTGCCGCTTGGCCGCCGGCGTGTAGATCTCGATGCGGTAGTGGAAGTTGAAGATCCGCTCCACCCGAGGACGGAAGAAGATCAGCGGATCGAACGGACAGAGTAGCGCGGTGCCACGGTCCAGTCGCGGCACGGCACGGGCGCGCAGATACGCGGGCGCTGACCAGCCGTCGACCTCGACCCGCTCGATGTCACCGGCTGAAAGCAGTTCGGCGATGGCCGGTTTCACCTGCTGGGCCGATAGCCGGAAGTAGTCCCGGATGTCGGCCTCGGTGCCCACGCCCAGTGCGGTCGCCGCGCGAAGCGTCAGCTCCCGGATGGCTTCCTCGTCGCCGACGTCCCGGGCCAGCACCTCCGCCGGCAACACCCTTTCCACCAGGTCGTAGTGCCTGGCGAAACCGACCCGGGTAGCGGTGGTCAGCACACCGGAGGCGAACAGCGCCTCGCACACCCACTTCGTGTCGCTACGGTTCCACCAAGCGCCTTTGGCGCCGCGGGGTGCGGCTTCCAGGTACGTCTCGATTTGCCCGGCGGTGCTGGGGCCCAGTTCGGCGACGGCTGCCACGATGTCGTCCGCCAGCTGCGGGTTTGCCTTGACGATGTGGGTACCCCAGCGCCCGTGCCGGTACTGGCGCATCCGCCAGCGCAGCAACGGCCAGTCGTCGACCGCCATCAGCGCCGCTTCATGCACCCAGTACTCGGCCAGCAGGCGCGATCTCCGCGGGCCCCACGCGGCGCTGTCCAGCAGGTCGCGGTCGTAGGGTCCCAGCCTGCTGAACACCGGCGCGTAGTGGGCACGCACCGCCACCGAGACGGAATCCAGTTGCAGTACCTGGATCCGCGAGATCAGCCGGCGCAAGTGAGCCCGGGTGACGGTGCCGACCGGACGGGTCTCGTTAAACCCTTGCGCCGCAACAGCGATCCGCCGGGCCTGCGCGGCGGTCAGCCTGGCGTTGCGGACCGACACGGCGCCGAGAATACCGGTCCGTGCAGGCCGGCGGCGGGACCGGCGCGGGTTAAGCCGTCCTGACTTTGCGGTCCAGCGTGCCTTTGGTGGCCGACTGGTTGCGTTCCGCGTGTGCCGACTCGAGCGCGGCGGGCACCGGTTCGAGGTCGCGGTAGACGCTCATCAGCTGCTCCAGCACGTTGATTCGTTGCTGGGTCGCCTCGTCAACCGCACGGTGGGCCTGGTCACGGTAGTGGTCGGCCTCCTGCCTGGCATCGGCGAGGAGCTGGTCGCGTTCCTGCTGGGATTGCCGCCACGCCTCGTCGATCTGCGACTCAGCGCCCGCGCGCATGTTTGCCAGTTCGGACTCCTGCTTTGCCTTGGTCTCGTCGTACTCGGCTTGCAGAGCTTTCAATTGCTCAGCCATCTCCGCCAGCTGCTCCTTGGACTTCTGCTGCTCGGCTTGCACGTCGGCCTCGGCCGCGGTGATCAGCGCGTCCGCCTCCGTGCGCGCCTCGGCTTGCATCTGCGAAACCTCGTCTACCGCACGCCTGAGCATCTTGGCCATTCGCTGTTGCATCGCGTGCGGCGAGGGCGAGGTGTCGGTGAGTAACGCCACTTCCTTGCGCAAAGCGGCGACCTCGTCACCGGATTCGCGCAGGCGCGTCCGCAGACTTTCGACGTCGTCGCGCAGCAACCGCTGCTTGGTGGTCAACACCTCGATGTGTGCGTCTACCGCGGCCTGGTCGTAGCCCAGGAACTTCCGATTAAAGGTCTTTACGGGTTCGGTTACCACTGTCTATTCCCCCTTCTAGCCATGCTTGATACCCGGTGAGACCGCCCCCAAGCCGAGTATGTCAGCTCAATCGGTCGCGCAGTCGGGACCGATCACGGACGGAAGTAGCTGTGAAACCTGTAGCGCAACCCTGCGCGGCTGACCTGCCACTCCCCTGTTTCACCCTGCCACGTGTCGTCGAGCACCGGGGCCAGCGCGTCTTCGTCGTCGCGCGGCAGATCGATATCGACCTCGGTGACCTCGCACCTGCTCGCCTGCGGTAGCGCCAGCGCGTAGATCTGACCTCCACCGATCACCCAGGTCTCCGAGTCGGTGAGGGCTTTCTCGAGCGAGTCGACCACTTCAGCGCCGTCGGCCGTGAAGCCGCTCCGGCTGAGCACAATGTTTCGCCGGCCGGGTAGCGGCCGGAAGTTCGGCGGCAAAGATTCCCAGGTGAGCCGACCCATGACCACCGTGTGCCCCATGGTGATCTTCTTGAAGTGGGCCAGATCCTCCGGCACTCGCCACGGGATATCACCTCCGCGCCCGATCACACCAGATGTCGATTGAGCCCAGACCAGGCCTAACTTCATACGGCTACTGGGGCTTTGATCGCGGGGTGCGGGTCATAGTTCTTTACGACGACGTCCTCGTAGGTATAGTCGAAAATTGAATCCCGTTGTGCAAGAACCAATTCGGGGTAGGGGCGCGGATCGCGGGTCAGTTGCAGAGCGACCTGCTCGACGTGGTTGTCGTAGATGTGGCAGTCGCCGCCGGTCCAGACGAAGTCCCCGACGTCCAAGCCGGACTGGGCAGCCATCATGTGGGTGAGCAACGCGTAGCTGGCGATGTTGAAGGGCACGCCGAGGAACAGGTCGGCGCTGCGCTGATACAACTGGCAGCTCAGGCGGCCGTCGGCGACGTAGAACTGGAAGAACGCGTGGCATGGCGGCAGCGCCATCTGCGGGATTTCGCCGACGTTCCACGCCGAGACGATGATGCGCCGCGAGTCCGGGTCGGTGCGCAAGAGGTCGAGTGCGGCGCTGATCTGGTCGATGTGCTCCCCGGTCGGGGTGGGCCAGGATCGCCACTGTACGCCGTATACTGGCCCGAGATCCCCTGTCTCACTTGCCCATTCGTCCCAAATGGTGACGCCGTGCTCTTGCAGCCAGCTGACGTTGGAGTCGCCGCGCAAGAACCACAGCAACTCGTAGACCACCGACTTCAGATGCACCTTCTTGGTGGTGAGGAGCGGAAAACCGGCCGACAGGTCGTACCTGATCTGGCGGCCGAACAGGCTTCGGGTGCCGGTGCCGGTGCGGTCTGATTTCGCCGTGCCCGTTTCGAGAACCTGACGCAGTAGGTCTTCGTACGGCGTCGCGATTGGCACGGGGCTAGCTTAGCGGCGATCGCAAGCGCGGCGAAGCCGGGCGCGCGGGTCGCCGCCACCGGACCCAGCGGCGATCGCAAGCGCGGCGAAGCCGGGCGCGCGGGTCGCCGCCACCGGACCCAGCGGCGATCGCAAGCGCGGCGAAGCCGGGCGCGCGGGTCGCCGCCATCGGACCCAGCGGCGATCGCAAGCGCGGCGAAGCCGGGCGCGCGGGTCGCCGCCATCAGACCCCGCGGCGATCGCAAGCGCGGCGAAGCCGGGCGCGCGGGTCGCCGCCATCAGGCCAGCGGCGACGCCGCTGAACTCGCCTGGTCGGCGACGGAGTAGAACGGAAAACATGCCGAAAATCACCGACAGCGTCATAACCGCCGACGGCACCTGCCCCGTCAGCCTGTTCACCCCGGACGGTGCCGGCCCCTGGCCGGGCGTGGTGATGTTCCCCGACGCCGGCGGGATGCGCGACACGTTCGACCAGATGGCGGCGAAGCTGGCGGGATTCGGTTATGCCGTGCTGCTTCCCGACGTGTACTACCGCGAGGGCGACTGGGCCCCGTTCGACATGGCCACCGCGTTCGGTGACCCGAAGGAACGCGCCCGCATCATGTTCATGCTCGGCACCGTGACGCCGGACCGGATCACCCGTGACGCGACTGCTTTGTTCGACTATCTGGCCGGGCGCCCCGAGGTCCGCGGTGAGCGCTTCGGTGTGTGCGGTTACTGCATGGGCGGACGGATCTCGGTGCTGCTGGCGGGCCGCCTCCCGGAGCGGGTTGCCGCGGCGGCGTCGTTCCATGGCGGCGGGCTGGTGAGCGATCACACGGACAGCCCGCACCTGTTGGCCGACAAGATGAACGCCCTGGTGTACGTGGGCGGCGCGGAGAAGGATGCGTCGTTCACCGCCGATCATGCCGAGCAACTCGAAAAGGCGCTGACGGCAGCGGGCGTGCGGCACACCATCGAGTGGTATCAGGCCGGCCACGGGTTCGCGGTCCCGGACAATCCGCCCTACGACGTCGCCGCTGACGAGCGGCACTGGGCGGCCATGACGGAAACGTTCGCCGCGGCACTCGCCTAACGGCGCCCTCTAGCTGACCGGCAGGTCGACCAGGTCGGCGAGTCGGGACCGGTGCCGATAAGCAGTGCCGAACGCCAGCTGGTCGCTCTTGGCCCGCTTGAGGAACAGGTGCGCGGGATACTCCCAGGTCATGCCGATGCCGCCGTGCAGCTGGACGCACTCCTCGGCGGCGTGCACCGCCGCGCCGCTGCAGTAGGCCTGCGCGAGAGACGCCGCGATCGCCGCATCGTCATCACCGCGGGCACAGGTGTCGGCGGCGTAGCGAGCGGCCGACGTCGCAGAGCTGACCTCGAACCACAGGTCCGACAGGCGATGCTTGATCGCCTGGTACGAGCCGATCGCGCGACCGAATTGCTTGCGTTCCTTCACATAGGCCAGAGTGGTGTCGAAGCACCACTGCGCCACTCCGAGTTGCTCGGAGGCGAGCAGAGCCGCGCCCGTCTGCAGGGCCGCCGCCAGCGCATCAGAGCCGGCGCCCACGAAAGTGGAAGCGGCGCCGGAGAATTGGACGTCCGCGAGGGGTCTCGTCATGTCCAGGGCCAGCCGCGGTGACACCTGGACGCCTGCGCCGTCGCGCGAAACCGTATGCAGCTCAACCCCGTCCGCGCCCGCGACCGGCACCACCAACATGTCGGCCTGGGCAGCACCCGCCACACTGGTGACCTGCCCGGTCAAGCCGTCGGCACCGACGGCGACGCCGGTGACCCCGTCCCAGGGCGCGGTCGACAGCGGCACCACCAACGCCGCGGTTACCTCACCGGACGCCACACCCGGCACGGTTTCGGTGTCCCCGGCCCGCAACAACGCGACGGTGGCGAGCACCGCACTGGACAGGAACGGCACAGGCGCCACCGCGCGGCCGATCTCCTCCATAACGACGGCGGCCTCGCGGGCACTGGCACCGGCTCCGCCCAGTGACTCCGGTACCAGCAGGCCAGCGACGCCCAGCTCGGCGGCCAGCGTGCGCCAGACCGCGGAAAAGTCTTGTGGCGGTGCGCCATAACATCTGGTCACCGATTCCAGGGAACACCGGTCGGCGAACAACTGCCGGACACTGTCGCGCAGCGCATCCTCGGTGTCGGAGTACAGGAGGTCGCTCATCGGGGCAGGTCTTTCCACGCGACGGCCTTATCCACGCGATGCTCGCCGGGCAGACCCAGCACCCGCTCGGAGACGGTGTTGCGCAGAATCTCCGAGGTGCCGCCCTCGATCGAATTGCCCCTCGCGCGCAGGTAGCGGTAGCCGGGCTCGCGACCGGTCAGGTCGACGGTTTCCGGCCGGCGCATGGTCCAGTCGTCGTAGCTCAGCCCCGCCTCACCGTGCAGCTCGATCTCGAATCCCGAAATCGCTTGCGCTATCCGGGCGAAGGCAATTTTCATGCCGGCACCCTCCGGTCCGGGCTGACCGCTGGCCGCCTGCTGGCGCAGCCGCTCGCCGGTGAGGCGCAGCACTTCCGCGTCTACCCACAGCCGCATCAGTTCGTCGTGCATGGCCGGATTGCGCAGTGCCGCATCACTGCGCCAGGCTTTCGCGACCTTCCCGATGTGGTCGCTCTCGCGCGGGGTGCCGGCGCGCGAACCGATCGCGACCCGCTCGTTGTTGAGCGTGGTGGTGGCAACCCGCCAGCCGCCGCCTTCCGGTCCGAGCCGGTTGTCGTCGGGCACCCGGACGTCGGTGAGGAAGACCTCGTTGAATTCCGCTTCGCCGGTGATCTGGCGCAATGGCCGCACCTCGACGCCTGGTTGGGTCATGTCGCACAGAAAGTACGTCAGGCCCGCATGTTTCGGCACATCGGGGTTGGTGCGCGCGACCAGGATCGCCATCTGCGCGTGCTGCGCCTGCGAGGTCCACACCTTCTGCCCGTTGACCACCCACTCAGCACCGTCACGTACGGCGCGGGTGGCCGCGGCTGCCAGGTCCGATCCGGCACCCGGTTCGCTGAACAACTGGCAGTAGATCTGTTCACCGGTGAACAACGGACGCAGAAACTTTCGCTTCTGCTCGTCGGTTCCATAGGCAACGATCGTCGGCGCGGCCATGCCCATGCCGATGTAATTCTTCTCGGTGCCCCCCATGGGCGCACCCGCGGCAGCCAACTGCCCGTTCACCCGCTCCTGCGCGGTCCGCGGCAGTCCCAGCCCCCCGAAACCGACCGGTAGCTGCACCCACGCGAGGCCCGCGTCGTACTGAGCTCCCAGGAAGTCCCGCGGCGCGGTGGTGGCCGGGTCGTGCTCGTCCAGCAGATCCCGGACGAGCGCATCCAACTCGGATTCGGTGGTCACTGCCGGCCGCCGGACTGGAAGCCCTGCGCCTGCCCCAGCAGCAGGCCACCGTCGATCACCAGCGTCTCGCCGGTGATCCAGCTCGCCGCATCCGAAACCAGGAACGCGACCGCGCCGGCCACGTCGTCGGGCTCGCCAATCCGGCCCAGGGCGATCGATGACGCCAGCGGATCTTCGTTGTCCTTCCACAGCGCCTCGGCGAGCCGGGTGCGCACCACGCCAGGGGCGATGGCGTTGACCCGGATGCGAGGTGAAAGTTCCAGTGCGAGTTGCTTGGTCACGTGGATCAGCGCGGCCTTGGTGGCGTTGTACAGGCCCATGGCCGGGGACTGGTGCATGCCACCGATCGAGGCGGTGTTGACGATCGCGCCGCCGTGCTCCCCCATCCCCGACTTGACCACCAGCGACGTCCACAGCAGCGGCGCCCAGAGGTTGACGTCGAAGATCTTGTTGAAACGGGCATGGTCCTGGTCGATCAGTGGACCGAAGGCCGGGTTGGTGCCGGCGTTGTTGACCAGAATGTCCACCCGCCCGAACCGCTCGAGGGCGAGATCGACGCAGCGCCGCGCTGCGTCCTCGTCGACCGCATGCGCGCCCACCCCTAACGCGCGGTCGCC
Organism: Mycobacterium paragordonae; assembly: GCF_003614435.1. Lineage (NCBI taxonomy): Bacteria > Bacillati > Actinomycetota > Actinomycetes > Mycobacteriales > Mycobacteriaceae > Mycobacterium > Mycobacterium paragordonae. The sequence goes on along the minus strand of NZ_CP025546.1, from coordinate 2,402,115 downwards.
CACCTGCGCGGCCGCCGCATCGGCCGCCTCCTGCTTACGGGCGGTCAGCACCACGTTGGCGCCGGCGTTCGAAAGCTTCTGTGCAATCGCCAGTCCGATGCCCCGCGAGGCACCGGTGACGATGGCGGTGCGGCCGGTCAAATCCAAAGAGGTCATGTGCTTACGCCTTCTGTTGCTTGGAGAAAAGGCCCGCCTGGTGCAGGTTTGAAAATTCGCTAACGTGGTACGCGATTTGCATGTTAGCGAAATCACATCTCCTCAAACCACTGGTGGTGGCCGGGGCTGTCGCTACAGCGATTGCCGCGGCGCCGATGGCGACGGCTGACGTTGTAGCGGCCGGGCCGAGCACCACCAGTACCGGAATCACTCACTTCGTCCCGCTCGACCCGGGCGGCGGCGGCTGCGACCCCAATGGCAACTGCGGCTCCGGCGGCACCGACAACGGACCCAACGGCGGCCCCGGCGGCCAGGGCTGCATCCCGGGCGTCGGCTGCGGCAACGGCGGCCAGTTCTGGGGCCCGGGCGGCGTTCCCGGCGGCGAGGGCTGCCTCCCCGGCGTCGGTTGCGGCTCCGGCCACGCCTGATACCCCTGACGTCAGCGGTCTCGGAGCCTGGTGATCCAGGCCCGGGACTCGGCGGGGTCTATCACGTCGTCCAATTCGAAGGTGGTGCCGGCGCGCAACGCCTTGCCGTGCTGGTAGGCGGCCGCAACAAGCTTGTCGAACAGCGCCTGTCGTTGTGTGTCATCCGCGGCCGCGGCGAGTTCCTTGCTGAAGCCAAGGCGCACAGCGCCTTCCAGACCCATACCACCGATCTCTCCGGTGGGCCAGGCGACGGTGAACTGTGGCGCGCGGAACGAGCCACCGGCCATGGCCATCGCACCCAGGCCATATCCCTTGCGCAAGATGATCATTCCGAAGGGCACGGTCAGTTGCGCCCCCAGAATGAACATCCGGCCGAAGCGCCGCACCGCCGCTTCCTTCTCCGCCTCCGGACCCACCATGAATCCCGGCGTGTCGCAGAGCGATACCACCGGCAGCCGGAACGACTCGCACAGTGTCAGGAAATCGCCGACCTTGTCGGCCGCCTCCGCGTCGATGGCACCGCCGAGGTGATGGCTGCTGTTGGCGATCAAGCCATATGCCACACCCTCGACCCGCACCAGCGCGGTGACCACGCCGACTCCGTAGTCGGGTCGCAGTTCCAGCACTGAACCGACATCCACGATGCTGCCGATCGCCCGGTGCACGTCGTAGGCGCGTAACCGGTTCTGCGGCACCACGTGCCGGGCCAGACGTGGATCGGGTGCCGCCCAATCCGCCACGGCGCCCTGGAAATAACCGAGATACTGTTTGGCCAGCGACACCGCGTGCGCTTCGTCGCGGGCCACCAGGTCCACCACGCCGTTGCGTCGCTGCACATCGATCGGTCCGATCGCCTCGGGCGGATAGACCCCCAGCCCGCCGCCCTCGATCATCGCCGGGCCGCCCATGCCGATGTTGGCGTCCGGCGTTGCGATGATCACGTCGCAGACCCCGGCCAGCGCGGCATTGCCGGCGAAGCACCGTCCGGAGACCACCGATACCAGCGGGACTCGCCCGGACAGCCCGGCCAGCATGCGGAACGTGGGCACATCCAGGCCGGCCATGCCCCCGACGTCGGTGTCACCCGGCCGTCCACCGCCGCCCTCCGCGAAAAGCACGACGGGCAAGCGCTTTCGGACGGCCAGTTCGAATACCCGGTCTGTCTTGGCGTGGTTTCGCATGCCCTGTGTCCCGGCCAGCACGGTGTAGTCGTAGGACACGACGACGGCGCTCGCTGACTCCAGCCCGAAGCGATCCGCACCGATGGTCGCCAGGCCGGCGACCAGGCCATCGGCCGGGGTATTTGCGATCAGGTCTTCTTCGGAACGTCTGCTGCGCTGCGCGGCGATCGCCAGCGCACCGTACTCCACGAAGCTGCCCGGGTCGACGAGGTCGGCGATGTTCTGCCGAGCCGTGCGGCGACCCAGCTTGTGCCGCTTGGCAACCGCGGCCGGACGCCCCTCGTCGAGCGTCGTCCGGTGCCGTTGCCAGACCTCGTCGAGATCGTCGCGCGGACGGTCGAGATCGACTGCTGCCGAGGTCGATTCACCGTCGGACCCGGATCCGGTCCGGGTGAACACCACCAGCGGATCCCCGGTGCCGACCACCTGGCCGGGGGTCACCATGATGCGAACCGTGCGCAGCGCATCCGAAGCGGTCAGCACGTGCTGCATCTTCATCGCCTCCAGCACCACCACCTGCCCGCCGGCGCCGACCTCCGCGCCCTCGGAGATCACCTCGACCACGGTGCCGGCCAACTGAGCGCGCAGCACCTCCTCGCCCGGGTAGAGCTCGACCGCGACTTGGACGTGGTGCTGTCGCTGGTGTGTGGTCGCCGCGGCGGCCAGCTTCGGGAGCTTGTCATCCAAGAAGGTGGTCGATACCGGACCGCGCTGAAATTCGTTGTCCGACAACAGCTCCTGCAGAACGCTGAGGTTGGTCGGGACTCCTTCGATGCGAAACTCCCCCAGGGCCGTGTGAGCCTTGCGGACTGCCGCTGCGAACGACGTGCTCCGCACGTGGGTGACCACCTTGGCAAGCAGCGAATCGTATCGCGGACTGGGCGCCAGGCCCGGCCGTCCATAAGTGTCGACGCGCACTCCCGGACCGGTCGGCGGCGTGAACACGGCCAGGGTGCCGGCGCTGGGCAACACCGAGCCGTCCGGCCCGAACGTCTCCATGTTGACCCGGGTCTGGATCGCGATGCCTGCGGATGGGGCGGGCTCACCGCCGACTTCGGCTCCGTCCGAGGCTATTCCAGCGGGGATCGGAAGTTCCTCGAAGGAGGCCCCCTCGGCGATGGCCAGCTGGACGGCGACCAGGTCGACGCCGGTAACCGCCTCGGTGACGGTGTGTTCCACCTGGATACGCGGATTGATCTCGAGGAAGACGAAGTCTTCGCCGCTGACCAGGAATTCGACGGTAGCCAGTCCGCGGAGCCCCACCCTGGCACAGAGCCGGGCCGCCGCCTGATGCAAGCGGTGACGCAGATCGTCGGAAAGGTGCTGGGCCGGGGCGATTTCCACCAATTTCTGGTAACGGCGCTGGATGCTGCAGTCGCGATCGCCCAGTGCCGCGGCACGGGTTCGGTGTGCCTCTGACGCAGAAGAGGAAGCGGCGACGATCTGTACTTCGATGTGCCGCGCGTCGGCGCGCAGTTCTTCGGCGAACAGTGCCGAGTCACCGAAACCGAGTTGCGCTTCCGCGGCGGACTGGCGGTAGGCGTCGTCGATCTGGTCGATGCGGTCGACCCTGCGCATTCCGCGCCCACCGCCGCCGGAAAGGGCCTTGAGCATGATGGCGCCGTCGCAAGCATCGAAGAACGTGCGCACGTCTTCGACGCTGCTCGGCCCCTCGGTGGCGGCCAGCACGGGAACGCCGGCGCCGATCGCCGCGTCGCGCGCCGAAGACTTGTTTCCGACCAGATCGAGGACTTCGGCGTCCGGACCGACGAACACCAGGCCCGCGGACGCGCAGGCGCGGGCGAATTCGGAGTTCTCGCTGAGAAAGCCGTAGCCGGGGTGAATCATCTTCGCGCCCGATGTCTTCGCGGCGTCCAGGATGGCGGCCTGATCGAGATAGGCGGCTACGCCGTTGCCTGGCAAGGCAATCGCCTCGTCGGCCGCATGAACATGAGGGCTTTCGGCGTCGTCCTCGGCGTAGACGGCGACGGTCCGCGAACCGAGTTCGGTTGCGGTGCGGATGATGCGGAGGGCGATCTCGCCGCGATTTGCGATCAGGACATCGCGCGGTGGTGGCCGCATAGGGCACAGCGTACGACCCGGCTCAGACGATGCCTTGCCTGGGCATCACGATCGGCTTGACTCCGTATCGCGGTGCCGCGACGGCACGACCGCGCCCGGCCGACACGGCCCAACCAGGGGCAACCGCTTCCTGGTGTTCGTCCTGCTCGGGCACCGCCCAGTACGTGCCGTTCACAGCCGGCTTAGCGGCCCGCACGGGTGCCGAATCGGACCAGCTTGCCGGCACCGACAGGCGACCCACCGTATGCGCCTGGCCCAACCCCCCAGCCGTCGGGGTAGGCCTCACTGGATGCGCCGCCGCGACCGGCTTGGCGGCCGAGTCGGCGAACTCCTCCACACCGGCGTCGTCATCGCCGCTGTTGGTGCCGATCTGGCCTATCGAGTAGTCGTAATACGTCGCCCGGTTGTGATCGAACTCGTCTGCCCACCACAACTCGGCTTGATCGAACTCGACGAACAAGTCCAGCAACGTCGAGCCCGTGTCATCCACGGCGCCCGGGGCGGCGAGGCTCTCGACTGCCGCCGGGCCCCGGCTGATCAGACTGCCGAGGGCCGCCTGCTGCATGTTCGCGAGTCCGACCGGACTCGCAGTGGGCGACGGGCCGGCGAGCGGATCCAGTTGTCCGGCTGCGGCGGCGGATGCCGCATAGCGGTACATGGCCGCCGCGTCACGGGCCCACATGTCGCTGTAACGCGCCTCGACCAGGGCGATGGCCGGTGTGTTCTGCCCGAGGGTGTTCGTCGCTGTCAGTGCGGCCAGCTGCGCCCGGTTGGCCGCCACCTCAGCCGGGGGAACGGTCATCGCAAAGGCCGTCTCGTACGCGGCCACCGATGACATGGCCTGCGCCGCCGCGCGCGCCGACGATTCGGCAGTGCACGCCAGCCAGGCCACAAACGGCCGGGCCGCGGCCGCCATCGACAACGACGCGGAGCCGACCCAGGATTCGGTGCTCAGGCGTTCGACGACGGAACCGAAAGAGGAAGCCGCGGTGCGTAATTCATCAGCGATGCCGTTCCACGCGGCCGCGGCGGCCAGCATCGGCGCCGGGCCGGCGCCGGCGTACATGCAGGCCGAGTTGAACTCTGGCGGTAGGGCTCCAAAATCCAATAGCGAATCCCGTTTTGTTGTGGGTCCATTGGGCGTCCGGGCGCGCTACGGCACCAACGACCCCCAGACCACGTCGGCAACCGGTCGGGTGAATTTTATCCGTGGTGAGTTAAACGCCTCTGTCCAACTCGGCGTTCTCATAGAGACTTCCAATGATCAGACAACGACGTGCTTGGGCATGACCACCGGTTTGAACCCGTAGCGGGGCCCGGCGACGCCGCCTTTGGGCGCCAGCGCCATCCCGGGTGCGCCCGGTACACCCGCCACAGCGCCTGCTTCCTCGGGCACCGCCCACCCGCTGCCCTCGGCGGCGGTCGCACCGGCGGTGATGGCGGGCGCCGCCGTGGACCAGCTTGCCGGTACTGAAAGCCCACCGACGGAGGACGCTGCGCCCAGCAGCGGCGCCGTCCCCGCGCCAATCGGCGTGACCGCATTCGCCACGGCTGCTGCGCCTGCGGAGCCGATCCCCGCGGCCGCCCCGGCGGCGGGCAGGGTGTTCAGGGTGTGCTGCAGGAATACCGCGGTGGTGATCCCGGCGGTGGTGAACCATCCAGCGGTGTTGACGGCGCCGTTGATGGTGTTCTGCACGAACGGGATAGCGAGCAGATCGGTGATGCTCTGCGTGACCGAGTCCAGAGCCGCAGCGTCCGCTGCCGCCGGAGAGGCCAAGCCGCCCACGGCACTGGGAATGCTGCCGATCAGGTTGTTCAACCCGGCCTGCTGCACGGCCTGATTGACCGCTGCGGCCTGTTCCGCCATTCCGCCGGGGTTGGTGACCTGGGCGGGCGGCGCCAACGGGTTCAGCTTTCCGGAGGCCCCCGACGACGCGGCATACCCGTACATGGCCAGCGCGTCCTGAGCCCACATTTCGCCGTAGTGCGCCTCCGTGGCTGCGATGGCGGGGGTGTTCTGTCCCAGGATGTTGGTCGCCACCAGCATGGCCAGCAGGGCCCTGTTGGCGGCCACCTCGCCCGGCGGCACCGTCATCGCATACGCCGTTTCGAATGCCGCCGCGGACGCGACAGCTTGCGCACCCGCCAGTGCCGTGGACTCCGCGGTGTAGGTCAGCCAGGCCAGAAAGGGTTGGGCTGCCGCGGCCATGGACAGCGAAGCGGGGCCCAGCCACTGCTCGGTGGTGAGCGCGGTGACCACCGATTCGAACGCATCCGCGGTTGTACTGAGCTCGACTGCCAGTCCGTTCCACGCCGCGGCGGCCGCCATCATCGGCGCTGCGCCGGCACCGGTGTACATGCGAAGCGAGTTGATCTCTGGGGGCAATGTGCCAAAGTCGATCATTGTCAATCCTTTCCGGAATTCAGATGCTCGCCGGCCGGGGCATGACGATGGGTTTGACGCCGTAGCGCGGCGCGCCGAATCCGGTGCTGTTCCGGCCCGTTGACGCCATCCCCGGCATGCCGGGCAGCAGCGTCGTAGCGGGGACCGTCGGCGGCGCCGCGGCTGCCCAGCCCGGGGGTCGCGGCGTCACACTGGACACCAGAGTGGCCGGGCCGGCCCAGGCCGACGGCGCCGACATCGCGCCGATCGGGGATCCCCCGACCAGCCCTGCCGCGACGGGTGCCTCTCCGGCGCCAATCGCCGCGGCCCCTTCTAGACCCGCGGCATCGGCCGCGCCCTCCACCGCACCTTCCTCGACCGGCAGCAACAGGCCGCCGTTGGCCAATCCGACCAGATTCGATGCCGCCGACGCCCAGTTGCCGACGCCGATGTTGACGATGTTGGCCACGTCGGCCAGCGGGGAATCCGTCAGCGCCGCGGGCAGTGCAGCAGCGGGCAGGGCGGCCGCGGGTAGTCCCGCAGCGGCCGAATTGGCCGACTCGGTGGCGGCGTAGGTCTGTGCGCTGAGCCCGAGAGTATTGACGAAGGTGTCGTACATGGCGGCCGCTTCCGCGCTGACCTGTTGGTACAGCGCTCCGTAAGCGGCGAACAGGGAGGCCTGCAGCGCCGAAACCTCATCTGCGGCAGCGGGAATCATGCCGGAGGTGGTGGGAACTGCGGCGGCGGTGTTCTGTGCGGCCTGCTGGGCGCCGATGGTCTGAAGCTGTCCCGCGGCGGCGGCCAACTCATCGGGCTGTGCGGTCAAGAAAGACATGTGTAGCTCCTCTTCTTCAGGCGGGCCGGGTGATCGGCACCCCCGTCCGGCATATAGGCGCGCTCCAAGCCGGTTCACGGCTTCGTAACAACGCCATATTGAGCGTGTCATCTTGCTGTGGTAAGCGCGCCGAAATCAGCTGCGCGGCGCGAGAATGTTGCCGAAACGGTGCGGACGCGTCAGCGCAGCGCCGAACCCCACTGAACCTGTTCGCGGAGCTTGGCTTTGAGTAGCTTCCCGCCGGCGTTGCGCGGCAGCGGCGTCGACACAACCGAGATGTACTGCGGGACCTTGAAGTCGGCGAGTTGCTCGCGGCAGTGTTCGAGTACCGCAGGCACGTCGACCTGCTCCCCGAACAGGACCGCGCCAACCTTCTCCCCCATCACCTCGTCCGGCACCGCGAGAACGCACGCGTCCGCAACAGAAGGAGCGCCGAGCAGTGCCGCTTCGACCTCAACGCTGGAGATGTTCTCGCCGCCGCGATTGATGATGTCCTTGAGTCGGTCGATGATGTGTACCCGTCCGGCGTCATCGACGCGAACCACGTCCCCGGTATGCAACCAGCCGTCCACGATGGTGTTCGAGGTCGCTTCGGGCCGGTTCCAGTAGCCGGCAGTGACGTTGGCGCCCTTGGTCACCAGTTCGCCGATGAGTTGGCCGTCCTGGCCGGCGTCGCTGGGGATGACGCCGAGATCCACCGAGGGCACCGCGTATCCGACTGAGTCGGCGTGCTCGATGCTCTCGGCCTCGGGCTGCACAGTCATCAGCGAAGCGGTCTCGGTCATGCCGTAGGCATTTGACACCGCGGCTTGCGGGAAAGCGCTCTTGATCGACCGGACCAGTGAGGGTGCGATCGGTGCGCCGCCGTAGCCGACCCAGCGGACGCCGGACACATCTGCCGTGCCGAAATCCTTGTGCCGCAGCAATAACGCGTAAATCGCCGGAACGGTACCCATCACGGAGATGCGCTCGGCGCTCAGGGTAGCCAATAAGTCGTCGAGGTTGAGCACCGGCATGATCACCGCTGCTCCACCCAGCCGGGCGGCCACCAAAAGTTGTGTGTTGCAGCCGGTCACGTGGAACAGCGGCACCGAGATGAGCGTACGCAGACCCTCACCGATGTCGCGCGGCTGGTTGAAACACCGGATTGCGTTCTCCGTGTTGGTCACGAATGCTTCGTGGGTGGTGGGCACGCCCTTGGGATGCCCGGTGGTGCCCGACGTATAGAACAGCGCGGCAACGTCTTTCGGGCCGAGATGGTCGCAGACATACGGCGGACCATCCGGCAGCGGCGTGTCCGCGGCCAGGTCGACGTGCGCCCCGGCATCGGCTAGCACGAAATCGACCTCCGGCTGCGCCGATCGCGTGTTCACGGCGACCGCGATGCCTCCGGCCATCACGGTGCCCCAGAACGCGAGCACCCACCTGATGCCCGCGGGGTAGCGCACCGCGACTCGGTCGCCATGTTTGAGACCGCCCGCGCGCAGACCGCCGGCGACGCCCGACGCACGGTCCCAGAGTTCCCGGTAGGTCAGGCGATCTGAGCCCAACTCGACCACGGCTTCGCTGTCCGGCCGGGCGGTGACCTGTTCGTGAAGCATCTCGAGCAGGGTGGCCGGGATGCCGTCGTAGTGTGGGATGCCGTTCTGATCGACGGTGATCCCGTCTTGCGGGAATGGATTGCTTGCGCGCGAGATCTCCACTACTTCAGACATGCCCGTTCCTCACCTACCGTCGTCTCCATCCCAACGGTAGGGGCAACCCCAACGTCAGGCCAGGGTGAATCTGACGTAGCTGTCAACGTCGAAGGCGTGGAACACCTTGCGTCGCGGAGCGGGCAACTCGGGCTCGACGGCTGCTGCGTCGACTACCTCCGGTCGCTCCACGTGGTAGGTCTGACCCTTGGTGGTGATCGTTGCCGACCCGGCGGCCAGCACGTTGCGAAGCCAGTCGACACCCGTTCCGTAGGGCAGCGGCACGACGAAGCCACCGCTGACTGGAACGGCGACGACCGGGGTGGAGTAGTGCCTTCCCGAATTCCGGCCGGTGTGCTCGATCACCGAGGCGTACCAGAAGCGGCTTCCCGCCACGGTCATCATGACGGGGTTGAGCACGTGCTTGTTGAAGTGCCGGACCGCGTCTCGGATTCCCGGCTTTGTGTAGGTGGTCATAGTGAACGAGCCTGCTCGCGCGGCCGACTCTGGGACAGGGGCCTTGGTCCACTCATGGCGAGGACTTCTGCCAGCGGCCGGACGTGGTTGTCCTATCGTCGTAGCGGTGACCCTTGCTGAGCCTGCTGCGTTCTTCACCGTCGACGGCGACTCCTACCTGCCCGGACCGATGACTCGGGGGCCGTGGGGCGCGGCGATGGGCGGCCAGATCGTCGGCGGCCTGTTGGGTTGGGGGATCGAGCAATCCGGCGTCGACCCCGAGTTCCAGCCGGCCCGCTTGACCGTGGACCTGTTGCGCCCGGCTCTGCAGGAGCCGGTGCAGATACGGACGTCGGTGCAGCGTGAAGGCCGGCGTATCAGGCTCGTCGACGGTGCGCTAGTGCAGAACGGACGGACGGTCGCGCGAGCCAGCGCGCTATTTCTTCGGCGCGCTGAGCATCCCGATGGCGAGGTGTGGTCGGATTCGGTGGAGATGCCGCCGCTTCCGCCGGACTCTGCGGGGTTTCCGCCCGAGATGCCTTTTCTGATTTGGGGCTACGGGGCCACGACCGCGGGTAGTCCGGGTATCGCGGCGGGTGAGTGGGAGCAGTCGCATTCGCGAAAGTTTGCCTGGACAAGGCTGTTTCGGCCGATGGTGCAGGGATATCCGTTGACGCCTTTTACGAGGCTGGCCTTCGTCGGTGATGTGACGAGTTCGTTGACTCATTGGGGCACCGGCGGATTGCGCTACATCAACGCCGACTACACCGTTACCGCGAGCCGGCTGCCGGACGGGGAATATGTGGGGCTGGCGGCCCAGAGTCATTACGGCTCAGCCGGAGTCGCCACCGGGAGCGCGACGCTGTTCGATCGGCACGGGCCGATCGGCACCAGTGTGGCACTGGCGCTGGGCCAGCCGGCCGACGCGTTTCAGCCTGTGCATACCTGACTGCGGCTGGTTAGAACGGCCGGAGCGGGATGGCGAGGAAGACGTGGCCGTTGAACAGCGCTTGTCCCACTACCCGGTCTGCGCGAGCCCGGCCTCATGTGCCTGAACCAGGCATTGCGCAACGTCGACCAGCTTCGTGTGGGTCTCCTGGGACACCTTGAGCAGCATCCGGAACGCATGCAGACCGTCGACGTCGTTGCGCTGCATCAGCAGGCCTTTGGCTTGACCGATGATGTCCCGGCTGTCCAGCGCCCGCTGGAACCGCGCCTCGGAGTTGAGGCGGGCGAGCGCAACTGAGGCGTGTTGGGACAGCACCTCCCCGACGAGAATGGACTCTTCGTCGAAAACCTTGGTTTCGCCGCCGTAAAGGTTGAGGGCTCCCAGACTTCCGCGGCGGACGAACAGCCGGAACGACAGCAGGCTTCGAACTCCGCGGTGCATGGCTGCTTCCGCGAAGCGTGGCCACCGCTTTTCAGTGGCCATGTCGTCGACCTTGACCGTGTGGTGTTCACGCAATGCGCTCAGACATGGGCCTCCGTCGAGCGTCGTCTGCAACGCATCCAACTCGGCGACCAGCTGATCGGTGGGAACCCGCGACTCGATCCGGTCGCCCTCGAGAAAAGAGATCCCCGCCCAGCGGGCGCCGGGCACGATCTGCACCGAGCTCCGCACGATCTCCTGCAACACCTCTTCCGGGTCGCTGTGGCCCTCCAGCTCCACAGCGAGAGTGCCGAGCAGGTGTGCGAGGTCATCCGCTGCAGGAGGCGGTGTGACCATGCTGCTCTCCCGTCTCTCACCTGAGCGGCTCAGTCCATGCCTCGCGGACTTGCCCAACACCACCACATGCCGGTCATGCCGTCCACAGATCAACATTGTCTTCTTTGCCGTCGACCAGGTCCACTGATCAGCTCCGGGCGGGAGTGAGTTGCTGCAGTCGGTCTTGTCGAGGGCATGCTTGAAGGCTGCTGCTAATCGCACTCTCCGTCCGCGCATGCATCTAGAATTCTGCTACCCGGCAAAGCCCGCGGGCAGCCACAAGGGAAGTGGGAGCCACGTGTCCGAGTCAATTGAGCCTGCCGTTCGGCAACTGCGTGCGACCACGGTCGTCAACCACCTCGAAGCTGAGAACCAGCATGACATCGCTGCGACGCTCGCGACCTTCAAGTCCGGTGTGGCAAGAACGGAACTCCCCGGCGAGGTCGCCGTCGGTCACGACGCGGTTGCCGACTCCTACCGCGAACTTTTCATTGCCTTTCCAGACATGCGCTTCGACATCGAGCCCGGTTCGCTCTGCCATCACGACCACCAGGTGTTGATGGAAACTCATGTGCGCGGTACGCACCTCGGGCCATATCGCGGCCTTCCCCCGACAGGCCGCGCGGTCAAGCTGCCCCTTGCGTTGGTCTTCGAATTCGACGGAGCCGAACTCGTATGCGAGCGCGCTTATTTCGACCGCATGGACCTGCTGATTCAGCTTGGTGTCGGACGCGATCCGAACAGCACCGCAGGTCGGATCGCAACGCTCCTCAACCACCCCGTAACTGTCGCGCGGGCGGCGCTGCGCGCGCGCAGACCCCGTAACTGAGAAGCCGGCCAACCTATCCCATCAGTGTCGCGGCGACCGTCGCGCCGAGGTTCCAGCAGGCCTCGAGTTCCGGCTTCGAAGGCTTGCCCGACACCACCACATGATCCGCCGCTTTCACCCACCCGAGGCCCGCGGTGATGCCATCGACCGCCCGCACAGCGCCCTCGCTGCCTTCGTTGCCGTGGATGTAGAGGCCGAACGGCCTTCCCCGGGTGGCGTCAAGCAGCTGGTAGTAGGACTCGTCGAAGGCGTGCTTGAGGGCACCGCTGATGTACCCGAGGTTCGCCGGCGTGCCGAGCAGGTATCCGTCGGCCTCCAGCATCTCCACCGGTGAAACGGTGAGGGCCGGTCGTCGCAGAACCTCCACGCCCTCGATTTCCGGGTCGGTCGCGCCTGCGACTACCGCTTCGAGCATCTCCTGGCAGTGCGGCGATGGCGTGTGATGGACGATCAACAGCCTGCTCACCCTTGAGCCTCCAGCTGGACCGCCGCCTTCATCGCTTCCCGTGCCCGACGCCGATCCCCCGCATAGTCGTAAGCCCGCGCCAGCCGGTACCAGTGACGCCAGTTATCTGGGTCATCCTCCAGTTCGGTGCGGACGGTTTCGAACAACGCATCGGCGGCGCCACGCTCGATGCGGCCCGACGCCCGCCGGGGCAGACTGCTGACGTCGAGTTCCATTCCGTCGTCGGCGATGCGGCGGGCCAGCTTCTGGTGGGCGAATCCGGCGCGCAGCGTCGCGATCATCGCCCACAACCCGAGAAACGGCATGATCAGTAGCGCTAGACCCAGGCCCACCGCGGCCGGCCGACCAGATCCGACCATCACCAGCGCGATTCGGCCGAGCAGGACGAAGTAGACCAGCATCGCCGCGCAGAGGAAGGCGATCAGCAGCTGGATGCGCAGGGTTTTCGTCATTGCAGGTTGAGCAGTGGCTCTATACCTATGGTCAGCCCCGGATGCTCCGCGATGCGACGCACCGCCAGCAGGACGCCGGGTACGAAGGACGTGCGGTCGAGACTGTCGTGGCGGATGGTCAAGGTCTCGCCTTCGGTGCCGAACAGCACCTCCTGATGCGCGACCAGTCCAGCCAGTCGGACCGCGTGCACGGGGATGCCGTCGACGTCGGCGCCGCGGGCGCCGGGCAGACTGGTACTGGTGGCATCGGGATTGGGCGGCAAGCCTTTTCGGGCCTCGGCGATCAGCTTGGCGGTCCGGGTGGCAGTGCCCGAAGGCGCGTCGGCCTTATGCGGGTGGTGCAGCTCGATGACCTCGATCGAGTCGAAGTAGGGCGCGGCCTGCTTGGCGAAATGCATGGTCAACACCGCGCCGATGGCGAAGTTCGGCGCGATCAGTACGGAGGTTCCGGCATTCTTTGCGAGCCAGGACTCGACCAGTTCGATGCGCTCGTTGGTGAATCCGGTAGTGCCGACGACAGCGTGAATGCCGTTGTCTATGAGGAACTTCAGATTGTCCATCACGACGTCGGGATGGGTGAAATCTATGACCACCTCGGTACCACTGTCGGTCAGCAGGCTCAGCGCGTCGCCCTGGTCGACTTGTGCCGAAAGGGTCAGATCGTCGGCGGACTCGACCGCCCGCACCATTGTCGCCCCGACTTTGCCTTTGGCTCCCAGCACACCGACCCGCATGGGCTGAAGCCTACTGGGAAGGGGTTTATGCACAGTTGGGTGTTTGTCCACAGCTCGGGTTTTCGAAGCGGCGCGCAGCTACGCCGCTCAATAGAATTCGAACATGCGTGCGATAACCGCTCCGGCAGAGCTGGTAGCCGCTTTCGATGCACTCGACGCCGCGGTCGCCTCAATCGCTGACCTACAGCACCAGATGCTGGACCCGGTGGTGCGATGCCGGGCCCTGGAACGTCTCGAAACCTCCCGCCGACGGCAAGCCGTGGTCAGCCACGACCTCATCGCCGGCCTCGCCGTCGCGGACCCTGCCGACATCGGCGGACCCGCCCATCAGGTCATCGCCGACTGGTGCCGCATCAGCTACGCCGAAGCGCGCCGCCGCATCCGGGATGCCGCCCAACTCGCCCCACGCACCACACTCACCGGACAGCGGTTACCCCCCGAACTACCAGCCACGGCCGAGCTGTGGCGTCAGGGCATGCTCGACGCCCAGCACCTGCGGGTCATCCAAAGCTTTGTCCGCGACCTGCCCGCTGTCACCCCGGCTGCCGTCATCGAGCACGCCGAACACCTGCTGGCCCATCAAGCCACCCAACTTCGCCCCGACCAACTCGACAAAGCCGCCAAACGCGCCGCCGTACTGATCAACCCCGACGGAAAATTCTCCGACCACGACCGCGCCCGCCAGCGCAGCTTGACCTTCAAACCCCAGCGCGCCGACGGCATGAGCGAAGCCACCCTCATCGCCACCCCCGAACTGCGCGCCAACATCGAAGCCTGGCTGGCCCGCTTCGCGGCCCCTGGCATGTGCAACCCCGACAACCTCGCGCCGGATGCCACCCCCGAGACCGACACCCGCACCCCCGGCCAACGCCAGCACGACGCCCTCAACGAACTGCTGCGCCGCCAACTCGGCGACCCCGACCTCGGCCAGCACAACGGCCTGCCCGTCACCGTCGTAGTCACCACCACTTTGCAGGAACTGACCACAGCCACCGGCCGCGGCGTCACCGCCAGCGGCACTGTGGTCCCAATGCGCGAACTGATCAAGATGGCCAGCCGCGCCGTCCACTACCTGGCCATCTTTGACGGACACTCCAACCGGCCTCTCTACCTGGGGCGCGCCCGCCGCATCGCCTCAGCCGATCAACGACTGGCCCTGATCGCGGCCGAACGCGGGTGCACCTACCCCGGCTGCGATGTCCCCGCCGACAAATGCGAAGTCCACCACGTCAACGAATGGGCCACCGGCGGCAACACCGACATCGACAGCCTCACCCTGGCCTGCGCCCCTAACCACAAATTGATCGAAAGAGGTTGGACCACAACTAAACTTGCCAACCATCGCACCGCATGGACCCCACCGAAACGCTTCGACCGCGGCGGCCCCCGCACCAACGATTACCACCACCCCGAACGACTTCTCAGCGACGACGATGACGAACGGGCGGGGCCGTAGGGATGCGGCAGGACGCGGCACAGGGGCGCCTCTCTAGGCTGGGATGGTCGAGATGTCGGTGCGAGAAAGCAGAGGTGCGCGCGTGAGATCCAGCGATATCCGGATCCGCGAGGCCAAGCCGAAGGATTACGCCAGGGTGGCGGCGATGCACTATCCGGTATGGCGACGGTCCTGGCAGGGCATCGTGGCCACCCATGTCCTGGACATGATCAGCACGCCGAAAACGTGGGTCGACACGTTCTACCCGACGGCGCTCAAGAGGGGCGGCTGGCAGATGTTGATGGCCGAGGCGCGGGGGCAGTTGCTGGGGATGGCGCTGTTCGGGCCGGACCTGTCCAACCCCAAGCACATTCAGATCGACGCGCTCTACATCCTTGACGACAACCAGCGGACCGGCATCGGCGGCATGTTGCTGGACAAGATGCTGCGCACCTATCCGGACAACGACGTCATCCTGTGGGCCGCCAACAAGAATGAAAAAGCCCGCAACTTCTACGAGAAGCACGGCTTCCAGCTCGACGACCGCACCTACGTGTGGAAACCGCTGCCCGGTGTGACGGTGCCGCACGTGGGTTACCGCCTGTACCGCTCGACCGCCGAAGAGGCGCCCGAGCAGGCAACGGCGCCCGTTCAGGTACCGCCGAGCATTCCAGCCATAGCCTCACTGATCACGCCGCCGGTAGCCGCGCCGAGCACGCCAGCGGCGGCCTCGCCGATCAAGCCGTACCCGATCGAGATCCCGCAGGACCAACTCGACGACTTACGCCGCCGGCTCAGCTCGGCGCGCTGGCCGGTGGAAATTGCCGGAGCCGACTGGGATTACGGCACCGAGCAGGCCTTCCTGAAAACGGTCATTGACCACTGGGTGCACCGCTACGACTGGCGTGCCACCGAGGCCGAAGTCAACGCCGCCGGTTCCTTCATCACCGAGGCAGCCGGGCAACGGGTGCACTTCCTGCACACCAGGTCAGAGCACAAAGACGCCATTCCCCTGGTCATCACCCACGGCTGGCCGGGCTCGGTGGTCGAGTTCCTCGATGTACTTCCGTTGCTGCAGAAGCGGTTTCACGTGGTCCTGGTGTCGATGCCGGGATACGGCTTCTCCGGCCCCACGGAAGAGCGCGGGGTCGACGTCGCGAAGGTCGCCGCGGCCGTTGCCGACGTGATGGCCCAGCTGGGATATGACCGCTACGTCGCGCAGGGCGGCGATTGGGGCGCTCTGGTCACCCGTCATCTCGGTGAGCACTACCCGCAGCACGCCGTCGCGATCCACACCAACATGCTGTTCGCGCCGCCCGACCAGAACGACGCCGAATTGCTGGCGAACGTCACCGAGGCGGAATGGGCGGCCGTCGCGGCCGGCGTCGAACGGATCAAAGACGGCACCGCGTACATGGAAATCCAGTCCACACGGCCACATTCGCTGGGCTTCGGGCTGGACGACTCCCCGCTGGGCCTGGCCGGCTGGATACTGGAGAAGTTTCACGCCTGGTGCGACATCTCCGACGGCATGCCCATCCGCACCGATCGGCTGATCGACAACCTGATGTTCTACTGGCTCACCGGCACCGCCACCTCGGCGGCGCGCCTGTATTGCGAATCCTCTCGTGCGGGCACCGGCCCGCTCAGCGACTGGACCGGCCGCGTCGACGTCCCGACCGGTTACGCCGTCTATCCGGGCGAGATGCTGCAGACGCCCCGCGCCTGGGCGGCAGCACGATACAACCTGGTCCATCACTCCGTTCACGGCCGCGGCGGCCACTTCGCCGCCTTCGAGCAGCCCGAGTTGTTCGCCGCCGACCTGACCAGCTACGCCGATGTGCTGGTCGAGAAAGGTGTGTTCTAGCGGTCGATCACCAGCCGGCCGCCGGCCGAACGGGAGACACAGATCAGCATCTCGTCGCCACCCTCGGCGGTGCGGCCGCGCCGCTCGACTTGTCCGGCAAGTACTTTGACCTTGCAGGTGCCGCAGAAACCCTGCTGGCAGGAATAGGCCGTCGTCGGATCGCGGTCGAGCATGACCTCAAGCGCCGAGCGATTCGCCGGGACGCTGAGCACCTGCCGCGAGCGCGCCAGCTCCAGCTCAAACTCGGTTCCGTTGACGATCGGCGGCGGACTGAACCGTTCGTAATGCAAGGGCGCATTGGCGTGTCGGTCGCGGGCCACCCGGACCGCCTCCAGCATCGCGGCCGGCCCGCAGACGTACACCGCGGTCGTCGGCCCGGCACCGGCCAGCAGATCATCCACCGAGGCGATCCCGCCCCGTTCGTCGTCGGCCCACACCGTGACCCGCTCGGGCGCCACCGCCAGCACCTCTTTCAGCAGCGGCATGTATTCCCGGCTGCGGCCGGCATAGATTGCCCGCCAATCGATTCCGCGCTGAGCCGCGACTCGCATCATCGGCAGGATAGGCGTCACCCCGATGCCGCCGATCACGAACAACACGTCGCGCTCCGACGTCCCGAGATAGAACGCGTTGCGGGGTCCTTCGAACAACACCGTGTCGCCCACATCGAAGGCGTCGTGCATCTCGATCGACCCGCCGCCGCCGTCGGCGATGCGGCGCACCGCTATCCGGTAGTCAGTGCGGCGCCCCGGCGGTCCGCACAGGGAGTACTGCCGGCGACGCCCCGAGGGCAGCTGCACGTCGATGTGACCGCCCGGCGTCCAGGACGGCAGCAGGCCGCCGTCTTGGTCCGCCAGCGTCAGGGCGACCACATCGGGGGCAACGAGCTCCCGCGCGATGACCCTCGCGCGATGTGTGCGCGGCACCGGCGTCACCCGCGACGGCTTCCACCGCGAGGCCGCGGAAAGCCCGCCCATCACGGTGCGCACGCCCCACAAGACCGTGAAGAACCGGTCGCGGTCGCGGCGGCCATAAAGGTCGGCGGGCCTGCTCGTCCAGATACTGTCCGGCACCGTCATTCCCTACTGCTGCCGGATATCCAGGCGAGCCAGCAAGCGAATGGCGGACGGGCTGATGCGCCGCATCGCATATCCGAGCCGGGACTCCGGAGCGACGGGCAGCACCGCGGGCCCGGTCCTGATGGACTTGACGATCGCCTTGGCGGTGGCTTCCGGGGTGTAGTTGCGCCGGCGGTAGGTGGCGTCCGCCTTCGCCCGGGCCCGCTCCTGCTGCTGCTCCGACAAACCCGCGTAGACAGTGCTTTTGGCGATATTGGTGTTTACGAAACCCGGGCACACGGCGGTGACGGTGATGCCCTCGTCGGCGAGATCGGCACGCAGGGCCTCGCTGAATCCCAGCACCGCCGCCTTCGTCGTGCTGTACGCCACCATCGACTTCGACGGAAGAAACGCCGCGGCCGACGACAGGTTGATGATGGTGCCGCCTTCGCCGCGCTTCACCATCTGGGCGCCGAAGGCCCGGCTGCCGGTGATGACGCCCCGGACGTTGACCGCCATGATGTCGTCCCAGTGCCGCGGAGACGTCTCCAGAAACCGTCCGGCCATCCCGATGCCCGCGTTGTTCACCAGGATGTCGACCACGCCGTGTTCGTTAAACACCTGCGCGGCAAGGTCATTCATCATGTCCTCGTCGGTGACATCGGCCTGGTAGACGGCCGCCTGCGCACCGGCCGCGCGGACGGCATCGGCCGTCTCGTCGGCGGCGCCCGGGTCACGGTCCACGATCACGACTTTGGCCGCGCCGTTGCGGGCCAATTCCACCGCGGTCGCGCGGCCGATGCCCGACCCCGCCCCGGTGATCAGCGCCAGCTTGCCGCCCACCTCGCGCGGTCCACCGCGCAGCTCCGATTCCGGCAACCCGCCGACGACCTGGTCGATCCACTCGCCGGTCAGCCGCGCGATCACGTCCGGGCGCGACGTCACCACCCAGTGCCCACCTTGGATCGGAACAACCCGGCCCGTCGGCGGAATCGCCCCGACGTACCGCTGCAAAGCCGGCGTGATGAAAAGGTCCTTGCCAGGGATCAGAACCTGCACCGGGACGGTGGTCTGCGGCACCTCATCGCCCGGCGAAACCAGTGGCGCGGGCAGGTTTTCGCGGTACAGGTTCAAGCCGTTGACGTAGTCGCCGATGGCCCGCGGCGACTTGGTACGGCGGCTCAGCGTGCTCGACCGCCCGAACCGTTCCAGTCCCTCAACGACTTTCACTCCCAACCGGGACCGGAAGAACAACTCCGGCAGCCCGGGGCTCAAGAAAAACCCGACATACACCGACGAACTCGCTTGCCGGGCCACCCGGCCGAGCTCGCGCGGGGTGCGCGCCGAGCGCACGAACTGACCGATATGCCGCACGTGCGGCCCCGAAATCGAAGTGAAGGACGCGACTTTGGCCATCACCGCCTCGTCGGTGACCGCCGACCACGCCTGCACCGAGCCCCAGTCGTGCGCCAGCAGGTGCACCCGTTCGACACCGAGGCTGTCGATGACGGCACCGATGTCGTCGACCAGCTGCGGCAGCGCATATCCGGATCTGGTTGCCGGCGATGATGATTCACCCGCGCCACGCACGTCGTAGGCGACGACGTTGTAGCGCTGCGCGAGCAGTTCGGCCACACCGTCCCACACCTGGTGATTGTCCGGATAGCCGTGGATGGCCAGCACGGTCGGGCGCGCCGGGTCGATGTCGTTGTAGCGGTGCACGGCCAGCGTGACACCGTCAGATGCGGTGATAATAGCCATGTTTCAGTGCGACGCCCGAGCGGCGGGCGACACCGCGAGGTAGTCGACGGCCCGCTCCAGCCCACCAAGCTGGGACGGGTGGAAGCCCGGCCGGTAATACGAGCCGACCACCCCGATCAGGCGCAGCGGCCCCGGCACCAGCCCGCGCCGCGCTGCCCGCAGGAAGTCGCGCCAGCGCGCCTTGGTGCCGGGCTGCACGCACGGGTCCACCGAGAACATGAACCGCACCCCACGAATCCACAACAGCGTCAGCACCGGTGTCACGGCCAGCTGAGCGCGGATCTGCCGCCAGTATCCGGCCCGCAGGTGCCGCATGGTGTCGAACGCGACGGCCTTGTGCTCCACCTCTTCGGCTCCGTGCCAGCGCAGCATGTCCAGCATCACCGGGTGTGTGCCGACGGCGTCCAGCGCCGGCGAGTCCAGGATCCACTCCCCCAGGACCGCTGTGTAGTGCTCGATCGCCGAGATGAATGCCACCTGCTCCAGCAACCAGCTGTGCTGCCGGCGCACGCTGCGCTGCGGCCTCTCCCCGAGGAGCTTTCCGAACAGCCACCGCACCTGGTCGGTGAACGGCGTCAGGTCGATGCCCTGGGCGTCGAAGTGGGCCAGCACTCCGGAGTGCGCCTGGGAGTGCATCGCTTCCTGGCCGATGAATCCCTGCACATCGAGGCGCAGTTGATCGTCCTTGATCAGCGGCAGCGTCTTCTTGAAGACGTCGACGAAGAACTCCTCACCGGCGGGCAGCAGCAGGTGCAGCACATTGAGGACGTGGGTGGCCATCGGCTGGCCGGGCACGTAGTGAAACGGCAGGCCGGCCCAGTCGAACGAGACGTTGCGCGCCTCGAGGACCAGGCGTTCGTGGTCGGCGGCATCCGACGTTGAGTGCGGGCCCACCGCCCGATCGTCAATTGTGCTCATTACGGCCCCCTTGCCTTGAGTGGCAAGTGTACTGAAACGCCCCAAGTATGCGATACCCGCGGTACTACCTTTTCTCGGCGCGCTGCTTGAGGCGCTGCAACGTCAGCTCGATGTGCTTGGCGTTGGCCGCCGTCCGGTCGGCGACTCCGGTGGCTCTACCGGCGACTTTGGCGAACCAGCCGGGCCGGCGGTCCCAGGTGCTCTCGGTGACCCGGCAGCCCCCGTCGGCCGCGACGATGTCGTACTGCCAGCGCGCGATCGGTAAGACCGTATGCCGCACGTCGAAGGCGAAGACCCGGCCGGGCTCGGCATCGGTGACGGTGCATTTCGTCGTCCAGCGTTTGCTGCCGTTCTCGTTGTGCCCGACGAACACCGCCCCCTTGGTGACCGCGTCACCCTTGCGCAGCTCCATCGAGACCGCCTCCTCGGCCAGGGCGGCCAGCGTCGGCAGGTCGGTGATGAGGTCGTACACCGCCTCGGGACTGGCGTCGATCTGCACGGTCGCTGTCGCGGATGGCTCACTCATGGGCTGATCATAGCCAGACCGCGATCGCCGGCCCGGTGGCGTTTGAGTTGTCTTGGAAGACGGCGTGGGGTGTGCGGGCGTGCCGATTCTTCTTCACACTGGAGGTCATGCGCATCGGAATTCCGACCGAGACCAAGAACAACGAATTCCGGGTCGCGATCACCCCGGCCGGAGTCGCCGAACTGGTTCAGCACGGTCATGAAGTGCTGGTGCAGGCCGGCGCCGGAGAAGGCTCGGCGATCACCGACGCCGAGTTCAAAGCGGCCGGCGCCGCAGTGGCCGGGACCGCGGCGCAGGTCTGGGCAGCCGAGTTGGTGCTGAAGGTGAAGGAGCCGATGCCGGCCGAGTACGGCTTCCTGCGTTCCGGGCAAACCCTGTTCACCTATCTGCACCTGGCCGCCTCGCGGTCGTGCACGGACGCGCTGCTTGCCTCCGGCGCCACGTCGATCGCCTACGAGACGGTCCAGACCGCGGACGGAGGCCTGCCGTTGCTGGCTCCGATGAGCGAGGTGGCCGGACGACTCTCGGCCCAGGTCGGTGCGTATCACCTGATGCGGACCCAGGGTGGCCGCGGCGCGCTGATGGGTGGGGTGCCGGGGGTCAAACCAGCCGACGTCGTGGTGATCGGCGGCGGCACCGCCGGTTACAACGCCGCTCGCGTCGCCAGCGGCATGGGGGCATCGGTCATGGTGCTCGACGTCAATCTCAACAAACTGCGGTTGCTCGACGCGGAATTCGCCGGACGCATCGGCACCCGCTACTCGTCGGCCTACGAACTCGAGGGCGCGGTCACCCGCGCCGACCTGGTGATCGGTGCGGTACTGGTGCCGGGCGCGAAGGCGCCCAGTCTGATACCGAATTCTCTTGTGGCGCAGATGAAGCCAGGGGCAGTGCTGGTGGACATCTCCATCGACCAGGGTGGTTGCTTCGAGGACTCCCGGCCGACCACGCACGACGAACCGACGTTCGCGGTGCACGACACCCTGTTCTACTGCGTGGCCAACATGCCCAGCGCGGTGCCCAAGACGTCGACGTACGCGCTGACCATCGCCACCATGCCCTACGTGCGCAAGCTGGCCGATCTGGGCTGGCGTGCCGCCTGCCGTTCGGATCCCGTTCTGGCCAAAGGCCTTTCGACACACGACGGCGCGCTGCTGGCCGACCACGTGGCCGAGGACTTGGGGTTGCCGTCCACCGATCCGGCCGGCGTCCTGGCCGGTTAACGGACCCGGTCACCGGATAAGGTCACCGAATATACGGCGCCAGGGCGGTGACGATGTCGGCGGCCGGCCCACTGCGGACCTCCCGGTATGCCTCACCCGCCCACAAGTTGGTGCCGTGCGGATCCTCCATCTCGATGGCGGCCGCCCGGATCGGCTTGGTCATCTGATTGACCTCCGGATAGCCAAGCGGCGCAACGTGATCCAGCAGACGGGTGAAGTTGTTCGCCAGACCACGCGCGTAGCGTCCGGAGAACGCCCGGGTGACCACGGTCGAGTCGAACTCCGGGTTCTTCAGCGCGACCCGGTAGGCCTGGTGCGTGCCGGCCTCGTCGGCCAGCAACAGCGCCGTACCGATCTGCGCTGCCACCGCTCCCCTGCGCAACGCCGCCGCGATCTGTTCGACGGTGCCCAGCCCGCCCGCCGCGATCAGCGGCACATCGTGCGCGCTGCCGATCCGGTCCAGCAGTTGGTGCAACGACTCCGAACCGGGCTCCATGTCCGGCGCGAACGTCCCACGGTGTCCACCGGCGGCGGGCCCCTGGACCACCAGGTTGTCCGCACCCGCCGCGATGGCGACACCAGCCTCGTACGCCGAGGTCACCGTGACCGACACCAGCAGACCCTGTGCACTCAGCATCCGGATGACGTCCGGCGGGGGCGCCCCGAAGGTGAACGACACCATCTCGGGCCGCACGTCGGCCACGACCTCGATCTTGCGTTGCCAGTCGTCGTCGTCGCCGTGCATCGGGTGGCCCACTTCGACGCGGTAGTGATCGGCGACCTCTTCGAGATCCTCCGCGTAGTACTCCAGTTGCACCCAGTCGGCCACGCTGGGTTGGGGTACGAAGAGGTTGACCCCGAGGGGCCCGGTGGTGGCTTTCCGTGCGGCGGCGATGTCGTCGGCGAACTGCTCGGCGGTCAGGTAGCCGCCGGCGACCATGCCGAGCCCGCCGGCATTGGAAACCGCAGCGGCCAGCGCCGGGGTCCCCGGGCCACCAGCCATCGGCGCACCCACGATGGGCGCAGGGATGTCCCAGAAACCCAAAACCATCGGGCTAACTTACCATCGCTCGAAGTTGTTGGGGCAGCGATCGTTTCGCGCTGTACGGGCCGAGGACGGCGGCGCCGTAACGCTTGTTCAGCAGGCGCCGGGCCACCGCGTTGACCTCATCGAGGGTGACCTTCTCGATCTGCCGCAGGGTGTGCTCGATGCTGCGGTGGGCGCCGTAGTTCAGCTCGCTGCGCCCGATCCGGCTCATCCGGGAGCCGGAATCCTCCAGGCCCAGCACCAGCCCGCCGCGCAGCGAACCCTTGGCGATGCGGCATTCGTCCTCGGTGATGCCGTCGCGGGCCACCGATTCCAGCACGGCGGTGGTGATCTTCATGACGTCGGCAAAGCGTTCGGGCAGGCATGCCGCGTACACCGACAGCGCGCCGCTGTCGGCGAAGATGTCCAGCGACGAGTAAACCGAGTACGCCAACCCGCGGGCCTCGCGGATTTCCTGGAACAACCGGGAACTCAGGCCGCCGCCCAGCGCCGTGTGCAACACCGACATGGCCCAGCGGTGCTCCCAGCCGCGCCCCGGCGTTCGGACGCCCAGCGAGACATGCGTCTGCTCGGCGTCGCGGCTGCCCATCACCAGTCCTGGTTCACCGGTCACCCGGCCCGCGCCCTTGCGCGGCGCCAGCGGCCGCCGCCCACGAACCAGGCGGGCCGCGAAATGCTCGCGCGCCAACCCGACCACCTCGTCGTGGTCGACGTTGCCGGCCACCGCCACGACCATCCGCTCCGGGGTGTACCGGCGCACATGGAACGAGTGCAACTGGGACCGCGACATCGCCGACACCGATTGCACGCTGCCGATTACCGGGCGGCCCACCGGGTGGTCGCCGAACAACGCCGTCATGAACATGTCGGCCAGCGCGTCCTCGGGGTCGTCGTCGCGCATCGCGATCTCCTCGAGGACCACGTCGCGTTCCAGTTCCACATCCTCGACGGCGCATCGCCCGTTGAGCACCACGTCGGCGACCAGGTCGATCGCCAGCGCCAGGTCGGTGTCCAGCACGTGCGCGTAGTAGCAGGTGTGTTCCTTGGCGGTGAAGGCGTTGAGCTCGCCGCCGACGGCGTCCATCGCCTGCGCGATGCCTACCGCGGTTCGAGTCGGGGTCGACTTGAACAGCAGATGCTCGAGGAAGTGCGCGGCACCGGCCACCGTGGTGCCCTCGTCGCGGGATCCCACCCCGACCCAGACACCGACCGATGCCGAACGCACCGCAGGCAGATATTCAGTGACGACCCGCAGACCACCCGGCAGAGTGGTGCGACGCACGCCTCCCTTTTCCGGGGGGAGGGCGCCCCCGGAGTCAGCTGCTGACCGTCGCGGCATCGGCTGCTGGCGCTGCTCCGGGGTCGGCGGGGGCCGCACCCGAGCTGTCGTCGTCCGTAAGGACCAACGAGATCTTGCCCCGCTTGTCGATGTCGGCGATCTCCACCCGCAGCTTGTCGCCGACGTTGACCACGTCCTCGACCTTCGCGATGCGCTTGCCCTTGCCGAGCTTGGAGATGTGGACCAGACCGTCCCGTCCGGGCAGCAGCGACACGAACGCGCCGAAATCGGTTGTCTTGACCACGGTTCCGAGGAACCGCTCCCCGACCGTCGGCAGCTGCGGGTTCGCGATGGCGTTGATCCGGTCGATCGCCGCCTGCGCGGACGGACCATCGGTGGCGCCGACGAACACGGTGCCGTCGTCCTCGATGGAGATCTGCGCGCCGGTCTCCTCGGTGATCGCGTTGATCACCTTGCCCTTGGGCCCGATGACCTCGCCGATCTTGTCCACCGGCACCTTGATGGTGGTGACCCGGGGCGCGTAGGGGCTCATCTCGTCGGGCCGGTCGATGGCCTCGGCCATGACCTCGAGAATGGTCAGCCGGGCATCTTTGGCCTGCGCGAGCGCGCCGGCCAGGACCTTCGAGGGAATCCCGTCCAGCTTGGTGTCTAGCTGCAGGGCGGTGACGAAGTCCTTGGTGCCGGCGCACTTGAAGTCCATGTCGCCGAACGCGTCCTCGGCGCCGAGGATGTCGGTCAGGGTGACGTAACGACGTTCGGATTCTCCGCCTTCGACTTCAATGTCATCGGACACCAGCCCCATCGCGATGCCGGCTACCGGCGCCTTCAGCGGCACCCCGGCGTTGAGCAGCGCCAGCGTGGAAGCACACACCGAGCCCATCGACGTCGAGCCGTTGGAACCCAGAGCCTCGGACACCTGCCGGATGGCGTAGGGGAACTCGTCAACCGGGGGCAGCACCGGGATCAGGGCCCGCTCGGCCAGCGCACCGTGCCCGATCTCGCGCCGCTTGGGCGAGCCGACCCGGCCGGTCTCGCCAGTGGAGAACGGCGGGAAGTTGTAGTGGTGCATGTAGCGCTTGGACGTCTCGGGCCCGAGCGAGTCGATCTGCTGGGCCATCTTGACCATGTCCAGCGTGGTCACACCCAGGATCTGGGTCTCGCCGCGCTCGAACAGCGCGCTGCCGTGCGCCCGTGGCACCACCGCGACCTCGGCCGACAACGCGCGGATGTCGGTGATGCCGCGACCGTCGATGCGGAAGTGGTCGGTCAGGATGCGCTGGCGAACCAGCTTCTTGGTCAGCGAGCGGAACGCGGCGCCGATCTCCTTCTCCCGGCCCTCGTACGTGCCGGCCAGCCGCTCGACGACCTGCGTCTTCAGCTCGTCGGTGCGCGTGTCACGCTCGGCCTTGCCGCCGATGGACAGCGCCTCGGACAGCTCGTCGGTGGCCACCGACGCCACCGAGTAGTAGACGTCGTCCTCGTAGTCGGGGAAGGTCGGGTAGTCGCGCGTGTCTTTCGCGGCCGCGTCAGCCAACTCCTGCTGCGCCGTGCACAGGGCGGCGATGAACGGCTTGGCCGCCTCGAGACCCTCGGCGACGACGGTCTCGGTCGGCGCCTGGGCACCGCCCTCGACGAGCTCGATGACCTTCTCGGTGGCCTCGGCCTCAACCATCATGATCGCGACATCCCCGTCAACCTTGCGGCCGGCCACGACCATGTCGAACACCGCCCGCTCCAGCTGCTCGACGGTGGGGAAAGCGACCCAGGTCCCGTCGATGAGCGCCACCCGGACGCCGCCGACCGGGCCGGAGAACGGCAGGCCGGAAATCTGGGTGGACGCCGACGCGGCATTGATCGCCACGACGTCGTACAGGTCGTTCGGGTCCAGGCTCATGACCGTCACCACGACCTGGATCTCGTTGCGCAGGCCGTCGACGAACGACGGGCGCAGCGGCCGGTCGATCAGCCGGCAGGTCAGAATCGCGTCGGTCGAGGGCCGGCCCTCGCGACGGAAGAACGAGCCCGGGATACGTCCCGCGGCGTACATCCGCTCTTCGACGTCGATGGTCAGGGGGAAGAAGTCGAAGTGTTCCTTCGGGTTCTTGCTGGCGGTGGTCGCCGACAGCAGCATGTTTTCGTCATCTAGGTAGGCGACCACCGAGCCGGCGGCCTGCAAAGCCAGGCGTCCCGTCTCGAATCGGATGGTGCGGGTGCCGAAGCTCCCGTTGTCGATGGTGGCGGTGGACTCGAAGACGCCTTCTTCGATTTCAGTCGCAGACATAACGTCAGTGCGGCCTCTCTGGTTATTCAGCTATTTCGCGGGTGCATGCGCGAGCAAACCAGGGAGCAGTGTCTGAATACGGCTACGGCCATCGATCGAAGCTGCCGACCTGCCCCAGATCCTGGGAGCCCGGCAGCCACTACCGAAGACCGCCCGATACAGAGCTGCTTCCCGTGGCACGCGTGGCGACTCGCTGGAACGGTGCGCGCGGATCTGCGCGAACCGCACCAAGGTGCTCGGGCCGAACCGGCCCAGAACGTCCTCACTCTACACGGAGCTAACTCGCGATAGCGGAAAGATGGGAGCACAACCCGCTGCCCGGTGCGCCCGACCTCTAGTTCCGGGGTGCGCTGCTGATGTCTTCGACGCATACGGCGAACCGCCGCTGGGAGTACGTGTAGCCCAGCCCGCTGGCGCACTGGTCCACCGATACGGGTGGATCGAGGTCTTTGAGGACCTGGGTGGCCCGCTGACGGTTGGGCATCGACGCGTCGTTGCAATCGACGCGGAACGGATCGGCGATGTGGTGCGGGTCCACACTCATGCAGCCACCGACCACCCAGTCGATGTCCAGGCAGACGGTGCTGTCCGAGCCGCTGATCGAATTGTGGGTCGAGTACGACGAATCGACGTCAGACGGGCACTGGGCCCGGTCTTTCACCACAGCGACAACTTTGAAGTTGGACTCCGGGCTTCCGCACGGCGCCTTGGCGGCCTGCGGCTGGGCGGCCGTGCCGCCGAGCTTGAGACAGTCCCCCACTGTGAATTCGCTGAGGTCGGAGCCGCTTTTCCCCGTCGAACACCCGGTCACCGCGCCGATGATGCCGGCCGCGATGGCGGCCATTACGGCGCCTGACGCGCCACGGGTCAGCGGCGCAGACCCAGCCGCTCGATCAGCGAACGGTAGCGCTCCACGTCGACCTGGGTCAGGTACTTGACCAGGCGCTTGCGGCGGCCGACGAGCAGCAGCAGGCCGCGGCGGGAGTGGTGGTCATGCTTGTGGATCTTCAGGTGCTCGGTGAGGTCGGCGATGCGCTTGGTCAGCAGCGCGATCTGCGCCTCCGGCGATCCGGTGTCGGTCTCGTGCAGACCGTAGGAACTCAGAATTTCTTTTTTCTGCTCGGCAGTAAGCGCCACGAAAATATCTCCATCAATAGGTCCGCGATCAGGGAATTTCACAGCGCGGCCACCGCGAACCGCAGCACGCGCCGATAACGTCGGGGAGTCTAGCAGGGTTTACTGATAGGGCTCAGCGCTGAGCCTTCTTCCTAGGTCAGTAGGCCGCGGGTGCGCTCGGTGTCTCTGCCGATCTCCTGCACCAGGTCGTCGATGGAGTCGTACTTCTTCTGACCGCGGATTCTGGCGACGAAATCCAGCGCCACATGCTGGCCGTACAGGTCGGCGGTGGTGTCCAGAACAAAGGCCTCCACGGTGCGGGTGCGCCCGGAGAACGTCGGGTTGGTGCCGACGGACACCGCGGCCTGATAGCGCTCCCCCGGGATGACGGTGCCGGTCACCGGCCCGTGCCCGAGCACGGTGAACCAGGCCGCGTACACGCCGTCGGCGGGGATGGCGGAGTACATCGGCGGCGCCACGTTCGCGGTGGGAAACCCGAGCTCGGCTCCCCGGCCGTAGCCGCGCACGACGACACCCTCGACCCGGTGCGGGCGGCCCAGCGCTTCGGTGGCCGCCAGCACGTCACCGGCGTCCACGCACGACCGTATGTAGGTGGAGGAGAACGTCACGGTCTCGTTGCTGTGGTGCTCGGACAGCAGCGACATCGCCTCCACCGCGAAGCCGAACCGGTCGCCGGCCTTGCGCAGGTTTTCGACGCTGCCGGCCGCCTTCTTGCCGAAGGTGAAGTTCTCGCCGACCACCACCTCCACCACATGCAGGTGCTCCACCAGCAGTTCATGGATGTAGCGGTCGGGGGTGAGCTTCATGAAGTCGGTGGTGAACGGCATCACCAGGAAGACGTCGATGCCCAGGTCTTCGACGAGTTCGGCGCGGCGGGTCAGGGTGGTCAGCTGAGCCGGGTGACTGCCGGGGTACACGACCTCCATCGGGTGCGGGTCGAAGGTCATCAGCACCGATGGCACGCCCCGGGCGCGGCCCGCCTTCACGGCATGGGCGATCAGCTCGGCGTGCCCACGGTGCACGCCGTCGAAGACTCCTATGGTCAGCACACATCTGCCCCAGTCCGTGGGGATCTCGTCCTGACCGCGCCACCGCTGCACGCCCGCAAGCCTAATCGTCGGCGCAACCCGCCCGCCGGGGCGCCGGATTAGGCGTGGGTTGCCTAAGATTTGTGCTTGTGAGGGCTGACGACGAGCCTGGCGGGCTCACCCCGGTTGCCCAGGACTATTTGAAAGTCATTTGGACTGTCCAGGAGTGGTCCCCCGACGGGGTTCCGCAGAAGGTGAGCACGAAGATGCTCGCCGAGAAGATCGGGGTGTCCGCCAGCACCGCATCGGAGTCCATCCGCAAGCTGGCCGAACAGGGGCTGGTGAACCACGAGAAGTACGGCGCGGTGACGCTGACGGAGTCTGGCCGGCGAGCCGCGCTGGGGATGGTGCGCCGACACCGGTTGCTGGAGACGTTCCTGGTCAACGAACTCGGTTATGGCTGGGACGAGGTGCACGACGAGGCCGAGGTGCTCGAGCACGCAGTGTCGGATCGCCTGGTGGCCCGCATCGACGCCAAGCTCGGCTATCCGCGCCGCGACCCGCACGGCGACCCGATACCGGCCAGCGACGGCCAGGTGCCGACACCGCCCGCGCGCCAACTGTGGGCCTGCGGCGATGGGGACACCGGGAAGGTGGCCCGCATCTCCGACGCCGACCCGGAGATGTTGCGGTATTTCGACAGCGTCGGGATCAACCTGGATTCGCAGCTGCGGGTGCTGACGCGCCGCGAGTTCGCCGGGATGATCTCGGTGGCGGTGTCGTCGGGTGACGGCGATGCCACCACCGTGGAGTTGGGCAGCCCTGCGGCCCGCGCGATCTGGGTGGTGGGCTAGCGGCGATCGCAAGTGCGGCGCAGCCGGGCGACGCGGGTCGCCGCCATCAAAGCTAGCCGCTCAGCAGACCCTTGGCGATGTGGGTCACCTGGACCTCGTTGCTGCCGGCGTAGATCATCAGCGACTTCGCATCGCGCGCAAGCTGTTCCACGCGATACTCGGCCATGTAGCCGTTACCGCCGAACAGTTGCACGGCGTCCATCGCGACCTCGGTGGCGGCCTCGGACGAGTACAGCTTGATGGCTGACGCCTCGGCCAGCGTCAGCGGCTTACCGGCCTGCTGGCGCTCGATGGTCTGAAACACCATGTTCTGCACGTTCATTCGGGCGATTTCCATTCGCGCCAGCTTGAGCTGGATCAACTGGAACTGCCCGATGTTCTTTCCCCACAACGTTCGACTCTTCGCGTAATCCACGGAAAGCCGATGGCATTCGTTGATGATGCCCAGCGCCATCATCGCGATGCCGATCCGTTCGGCGGCGAAATTGGCTCGGGCGCTTTCCCTGCCGTCGCCGTCGCTGGGCTGCTCGCTTTCGCCCAGCAGTCGGTCCGGGCTCAGCCGGACGTTGTCGAAGAACAACTCACCCGTCGGCGAGGACATCATGCCCATCTTCTTGAACGGCTTGCCCTGGGTGAGGCCGGGCATGCCGGAATCGAGCACGAACACCAGCACCGGCCGGTTTCGCTTGTCCTCGGCTGAACCGTCATCCAGCTTGGCGTAGACCACCAGCACGTCGGCGTACGGCCCGTTGGTGATGAACGTCTTCTGCCCGTTGAGGATGTAGTCCTGACCGTCGCGCCGAACGTAGGTCTTCATGCCGCCGAACGCATCCGAGCCGGAATCCGGTTCGGTGATGGCCCACGCCGCGATCTTGTTGAGCGTCATCAGATCGGGCAGCCAGCGTTCCTTCTGCGCCAGGGTGCCGCGGCTCATGATTGTCGCGGCACCCAGTCCCAGGCTGACCGAGGCCGTGCTCAGCAATCCGATGCTGACCCGGGCGATTTCGGACACCACCACGGCCATCATTGACGGCTGGACGCCCATTCCGTCGGATTCGCCTGACTCGTCCCGCTTTTCGGCCGTTCCGGTCCGTTCGCGGTCGAGCATCTTCTTCACCGATTCCGCCGCCAGCACGTCCAGGCCGAACTGGCTGAACAGTTTGCGCGCGATCGGGTAGGGCGGCATTTCGCCGGTCTCCAGAGCGTCCAGGTTGGGCCGGATCTCCTTATCGACGAACTGACGGACGGTGTCACGCACCATCAGGTCGGTGTCGGACCACTCGATCACGATCAGCGCTCGGCGCGCTGGTAGGCGGTGACGACGGCGGCGCCGCCCAGGCCGATGTTGTGTTGCAGCGCGGCGCTCACGTTGTCCACCTGGCGCTTGTCGGCGGTTCCCCGCAGTTGCCAGGTGAGCTCGGAGCACTGCGCCAGCCCCGTGGCGCCGAGTGGGTGGCCCTTGGAGATCAGCCCGCCCGAGGGGTTCACCACCCAGCGTCCGCCGTAAGTGGTCTGGTTGTCGTCGATGAGTTTGGGCGCCTCGCCCTCGCCGCACAGCCCCAGCGCCTCGTACAACAGCAATTCGTTGGCGGAGAAGCAGTCGTGCAGTTCGATCACCTGGAAGTCGTCGGGGCCGAGCCCGGACTGCTGGTAAACCTGTTGCGCAGCTTGCACATTCATGTCATAGCCGATGATGTTTCGGGCGCTGCCGTCGAAGGTGGAGGCGAAGTCGGTGGTCATCGACTGCCCGACGATCTCCACGGCCTGCCCGGCCAGGTTGTGCCGGGCGACGTAGTCCTCACTCGCCAGCACCACCGCGGCCGATCCGTCGGAGGTGGGCGAGCATTGCAGCTTGGTGAGCGGGTCGGAGATCATCTTCGCCGCCAGGATGTCGTCGAGGGTGTACTCGTCCTGGAATTGGGCGTAGGGGTTGTTCACCGAGTGCTTGTGATTCTTGAAGCCGATCTTGGCGAAATGCTCGGCGGTGGTGCCGTATTTCTTCATGTGCTCGCGGCCGGCCGCGCCGAACATCCACGGCGCCACCGGGAATGCGAACTCGTCGATCTCGGCCAGCGCCTTGACGTGCCGGCCCAGCGGCGACTCCCGGTCGTTGGCGCCGCCCTGCAGCGCCCCCGGCTGCATCTTCTCGAAACCCAGCGCCAGCACGCAGTCGGCCAGCCCGCCCCGGATTGCCTGCGCGCCCAGGTACAGCGCGGTGGAACCCGTCGAGCAGTTGTTGTTGACGTTGACGATCGGGATGCCCGTCATACCGAGTTCGTAGAGGGCCCGCTGTCCACAGGTGGAGTCACCGGCCACGTAGCCGACGTAGCCGTGTTCGATCTCGGTGTAGTCGATACCGGCGTCTTCGAGCGCTTTGGTGCCGGACTCCTTGGCCATCTGCGGGTAGTCCCAGCCTTCGCGGCGGCCGGGCTTTTCGAACTTCGTCATGCCCACCCCGACGACGAAAACCTTGTTAGCGCTCTTAGCAGGCATCTTTGCCCCTCCAGCTCGATCGACTTGCATCCCAGTGTGCAACTCGCCGGACCGGGGCCGCAGACCGGGGGCGCATCCGGCGCTACAAGGTCGACGGGCGGATCACCACGACCGATCTGGTGCGACGCCCCTCGTCGCACAGCAGCGCGATCACCCGGCCGTCGGCCGCGGTGGCCGCGTACACGCCCTCGAGACCGGCGGGTGCCAGCGCCCGGCCGTTAGCGGCGGCGTCGGCCTCCTCGTCGGTGAGGTCGCGGCGCGCGAACATCAACAGGCAGGCCTCATCCAGGCTCAGCGACAGGCGCGGGCGCTCAGCCAGGTCGTCCAGCGTCACGGCGTGGCTCAGGTCGAAACGGCCGACCCGGGTACGCCGCAACGCGGTCAGGTGCCCGCCGACACCGAGCGCAGCGCCGAGGTCGCGGGCCAGCGCGCGAATGTAGGTGCCCGACGAGCAGTCGACTTCCACATCGAGATCGATCAGGCCCGCCGCGCGCCGGGTCGCCAGCACGTCGAACCGGTCGATGCGCACGGGCCGTGCCTGCAGTTCGACGGCCTGGCCCTCGCGGGCCAGTTGGTAGGCGCGCCGGCCGGCGACCTTGATCGCGCTGACCGCCGACGGCACCTGCTCGATGTCCCCGCGCAGCGCGGCCACCGCCGTCCCGATCGCCTCGTCGGCGATATTTTCGGCCGAAACTGATTGCAGCAGTTCACCTTCGGCATCCTCGGTGGAGGTGGACTGACCCAACCGGATGGTGGCCGCATAGGACTTCGACGTCGCGGTCAACAGACCGAGGATCTTGGTGGCGCGCTCGATGCCGAGCACCAGCACACCGGTGGCCATCGGGTCCAGCGTCCCGGCATGACCCACCCGGCGGGTGGCGAAGATCCGGCGACAACGCCCGACGACGTCGTGACTGGTCATCCCGGCCGGTTTGTCGACAACGACCAATCCGGCACCGGTCATAGCACGATCGCGGTGAGCACCAGCCCGCGCTCCACCGACCAGCGCCCGGCCAGCGACGTCAACGGCGGGCCGGCCAGGGCGGCCGGGTCGATCAGGATGCGGGAGACGAAGCGCCCGGCCGTTTCGGAGTCCGCCTGGAACGTGATGTGTGCGTCCTCGAAACCCAGCCAGCGCTTGGTCAACGGGAACCAGGCTTTGTACGTAGCTTCCTTGGCGCAGAACAGGATTCGGTCCCAGTGCAACCCGGTAGGCAAAGCCGCGGGGATCTCGGTGCGCTCGGCCGGCAGGCTGATGGCATCCAGCACGCCGTTGGGAAGCACATCGTGGGGTTCGGCGTCGATACCCACCGAACGCACCGGCCCTTCGCGTCCCACCACTGCGCCGCGGTAACCGGTGCAGTGGGTGAGGCTGCCGACGACGCCGTCGGGCCAGCAGGGTTCTCCCTTGTCGCCCTTGAGGATCGGCGCCGGCGAAACACCGATCTCCCCGAGCGCGACGCGGGCACAGTGCCGCACGGTGATGAATTCGTTACGGCGCTTGGCCACCGACCTGGCGATCAGCGGCTCCTCCTCGGGCAGCGGCGCCAAATCCGGCGGGTCCGAGTAAAGCTCGGCGTGGCCCAGCTCATCGACCAGGGTGCCGGGCAGCAGCGAGGACACCAGCGTGCGGGTGTTCACCGGTTCTGCCGCTGCCGCAACCGTTCCTGAAACTGGGCGTGCTGCGCCCTCATCTCAGGGGTGATGGTGAAGTGCCCGCCGAAGTCGTTGAGGTAGCCGGGCGCGTATTGCGGGTCGGGCAGCACCTGCCGCAACCAGCTGTACGGCTTGCGGCGGCGCCACTCGCGCGGGTAACCCACCGACACCTCTTCGAACCGCACGTCGTCGTACCAGGTGGTCCGCGGAATGTGCAGGTGCCCGTAGACCGAGCAGATCGCGTTGTAGCGGGTGTGCCAGTCGGCGGTCTTGGTGGTGCCGCACCACAGCGCGAACTCGGGGTAGAACAGCGCATCGCAGGGGTCACGCACCAGCGGGAAATGGTTGACCAGCACGGTCGGCTGCATCCAGTCGAGCTGTTCGAGGCGGGCGCGCGTCTTGGCGACCCGCTCGCGGCACCAGGCATCGCGGGTGGCGTACGGCTCGCAGGACAGTAGGAACTCGTCGGTGCACACCACGTTGCGTTCCTTGGCGATGGCCAGGCCCTCGGCTTTGGTGGCGGCGCCGTTGGGCAGAAACGAGTAGTCGTACAGCAGGAACATCGGCACGATGGTGGCCGGGCCGCCCCTCTCGGTCCATACCGGGAACGGGTGCTCTGGGCTGACGACGCCCATCTCGTCGCACATGTTGACCAGGTAGTCGTAGCGGGCACGGCCGAAGATCTGCAGCGGGTCCTTGTTCGTGGTCCACAGCTCGTGGTTGCCCGGAACCCAGATCACCTTGGCGAACCGCCGCCGCAGCAGATCCAGCGCCCAGCGGATCTCGTCGGTGCGCTCGGCGACGTCGCCGCACACGATCAGCCAGTCGTCCGGCGACGAAGGATGCAGCGACTCGGTGACGGGCTTATTTCCCAGGTGACCGGTGTGCAGGTCCGAGACAGCCCACAACGTCGGCTGTCCTCCGCCCTGCTCATGTCCTGTCACGAATAACCACCCTAGCGATCCGCAATGGATTGCCTCGTTTCACTTACGGCTGCGCTGACGCGACTTGTACACTCCCGGCAAGAGGATCGCCGGGAGCAGGGGGTGTCGTGTTCGCCAAAGTGCGTCTGGCTGCAGCGTTGAGTGCGCTGGTCACAGCGGTGATCGTCGGCTTCCAATGCGCTCCCCCCGCTCCGACGGCGCGCGGGCCGGTCGAGTTGCGGTCCACGGCCCAGCCGATGGAAACCACCATGAAGAGCCCGATCGTGGCGACGTCCGACCCGAGCCCGTTCGATCCCTGCACCCAGATTCCGTTCGACGCGGTGCAGCGGCTGGGGCTGGCCTTCTCGCCTCCTGAGCCGCAGGAAGGCCTGCGCTGCCAGTTCGACGCCGGCAACTACCAGGTGGCCGTGGAGCCCATCGTCTGGCGGACCTACGCCCAGTCGCTGCCCGCCGACGCCGTCGAGACCACCATCCAGGGCCACCGCGCCGCCCAGTACTGGACCTTGAAGCCGACCTACCACAACAGCTTCTGGTACATCTCCTGCATGGTGACGTTCAAGACCAGCTACGGCGTCATCCAGCAGTCGCTGTTCTACTCGACCGTCTACTCCGAGCCCGACGTCGACTGCCCGTCCACCAACCTGCAGCGGGCCAACGACCTCGCTCCGTTCTACAAGTTCTGATCCTGCCTACTCTGGCTGTGTGAGCATCACATCCCTTCGGCGTGAACGACTCAAGCAGCGGACCCTGAACAGCGGTATCGGTCGCAGGGCCGCGCTGGGCGCAATCGGCGCAGCATTCGGCCTGCCGCGAGCCAGCACGCGCTACACCGTCAACCGTGTCGAGATCCCGATGCGCGACGGCGTCCATCTCAGAGCCGATCACTACGAACCCCAGACGTCCAAACCATCCGGCACGTTGCTGGTGCGCGGGCCGTACGGCCGCAAGCTGCCCTTCTCACTGGCCTTCGCCACGTTGTACGCCGCCCGCGGCTATCACGTGGTGCTGCAGAGCGTGCGGGGCACGTTCGGCTCGGCCGGCGAGTTCGAACCCATGGTCAATGAAGCGGAGGACGGCGCCGACACGGTGCAGTGGCTGCGTGAGCAACCGTGGTTCACCGGGCGCTTCGCCACCGTCGGACTGTCTTACCTCGGCTTCACCCAGTGGGCGCTGCTCAACGATCCGCCGCCGGAACTGGCCGCCGCGGTGATCGCCGCGGGTCCGCATGACTTCCGCGAATCAACCTGGGGCACCGGCGCATTCGCGGTCAACGACTTCCTCGGCTGGAGCGACATGGTGAGCCGTCAGGAGGATCCCCGCCGCCTCCGGCACGGGCTTCGGCACCTGCGGGCGCCGCGCAAAGTCGCGCGGACCATCGACAGGGTCCCGTTCGGGCCGGCCGCGCGCGACCTGCTCGGTTCGGGCGCACCCTGGTTCGAATCGTGGGCGAAACAACCCGAACCCGGCGACTCGTTCTGGGACCGAATGCGCTTTCCCGACGCACTGGACCGGGCGGAGGTGCCGGTGCTGCTGCTCGGCGGCTGGCAGGACCTGTTCATCGGCCAGACGACGCGGCAGTATCGCCACCTGTCCCAGCGGGGAGTGAACGTGGCGATGACGGTGGGCCCCTGGACGCACGTTCAGATGATCACCAAGGCCCTGCCCCTCACGACTCGGCAAACGCTGGACTGGCTGGACTTTCACCTCGGCGGCGCACCGGAACTGCGTCGCCCGAGCCCGGTGCACGTCTTCGTGACCGGCCAGGGGTGGCGGCACCTGCCCGACTGGCCGCCCGCGACCGACGAACATGCGCTGTACCTGCAGCCCTACGGACACCTGGGCGACACCCCGCCCGAGATCAACACGCGGCCGGCCAACTTCCGATACGACCCGAAGAGGCCGACCCCCACGACCGGTGGCCCGCTGCTGTCAGCGAAGGGCGGCTACCGCGACGACACCGAGCTGGCTCAGCGTGACGACGTCCTCAGCTTCACCGGAACCACCCTGACGCAGGACCTGTTCGTGTACGGCAGTCCTGTGCTGGAACTTGCGCACAGCTCCGACAACCCGCATGTCGACCTGTTCGTCCGGGTCAGCGAAGTGGACGTCAAGGGCCGGTCCCGCAATGTGAGCGACGGGTACCAACGGCTCGGGAACTCCTCGCGCAACGTCAGGATCGAACTCGACCCGATCGCGCACCGGTTCGCGGCCGGATCGCGCGTCCGGGTGCTGATCTCGGGAAGCTGGGTCCCCCGTTACGCCCGCAATCTCGGCACCGGGGAGCCGATGTTGACCGGCGGTCAACTCAAGCCGGCGACGCATTCGGTGCACTTCGGCGAATCCCGGCTGCTGCTGCCGGCGTCAGGCGACGGCGGCGCGGACCCTGGCGGCGATGCCGGCTAACTCAGCGTCGGTGTGCACGGGCGCCGCCAACCGCGGCGCAGTGGGCAGTTGCACCCAGCTGGTGCAGCCGGCGTAGTCGGGGGTACGGGTCAGCCGCACCGGTTCGACGAGCGGTATCGCCGAGACCACCAGCACGGCGAGCTGATGTTTGGGCCGGAAGTCGAGCCGGTCCGCGCGTACCGATTCCGCGGTCCAGATGTGCAGGTCTTCGATGTCGGGTAACCGCTCGGGACGGTTAACCGCCACTGCGGCAAAGACTTTCGCTGCGGCTCGCAGCGTCACCTGGTCCTCGGTGCTGTCCGCGGCGGCCTCGGTGAGCATGTCCCGGTGTTCGGGTCGGACGCGCTGCGCGTGGCTGTGCGCCACCGTCGGGAACAACAGGAACTCGTTGGCGGCCACCTCGAAGCGCTTCTCGCCGATGCCGCCCTTGCGCAGCAGGATGGTCTGGCGCCCGTCCAGCAGCGCCCGCACCGCGGCGCTCCACTCCTTGAGCGCCTTCGTAGTTCGAGCGCCTGTCACGGCCGCCCCGCGAGTCGGGCCACAACTTCGGGCCGACGCAGCGGCGGGACCGTCTTGGGCGGCTGCCGCCGGGCCGGTAGCGCCTCGAGCAGCCGGGCCGTCGACGCGGTCACCTCGGCCACCGCGGCTTCGAACGCGTCGGCGTTGGCGGCGGACGGGTGGGTGATCCCGCTGACCTTGCGCACGTACTGGCGCGCTGCGGCCGCGATCTCCTGGGCTGTGGCGGGCGGCTCCAGTCCGCGCAGTTCGGTGATGTTGCGGCACATGCTCTCCACGATAAGCGCGTCGTGGGTCCGCGAACTTCGTTGAGCCTGCGTCCACGGTCGGTGCTCTCGGCGTGTCGCCGCCCTCAGCGCAGAATCGCTGCCGTTCAGGCCGACTCATTGCCAGTCGCAGGCCTGGCTACGATTCTTGGCTACGGTAAGAGCCATGACCGACGAGATCCTGCTGATCGACACCGACGAGCGGGTGCGCACCCTGACACTGAACCGTCCGCAGTCCCGCAACGCGCTCTCCGCCGCGCTGCGCGACCAGTTCTTCGGAGCTCTGGCCGAAGCCGAGACCGACGATGGCGTGGACGTCATCATCGTCACCGGCGCCGACCCGGTGTTCTGCGCTGGGCTGGACCTCAAGGAGCTGGGCGGGCAGACCGCCCTCCCCGACATCTCGCCACGGTGGCCGGCCCTGACCAAACCGGTGATCGGCGCCATCAACGGAGCCGCGGTCACCGGCGGACTCGAGCTCGCGCTGTACTGCGACATTCTGATCGCCTCCGAGCATGCTCGCTTCGCCGACACGCACGCCCGGGTCGGTCTGCTGCCCACCTGGGGGCTGAGCGTGCGGCTGCCGCAGAAGGTCGGCGTCGGCCTGGCCCGCCGGATGAGCATGACCGGGGACTACCTCTCGGCGGCCGACGCACTGCGCGCCGGGCTGGTCACCGAGGTGGTGGCCCACGACCAACTGCTGCCCGCCGCCCGCGGTGTCGCGGCCTCCATCGTCGGCAACAATCAGGATGCGGTGCGCGCACTGCTGGCGTCGTACCACCACATCGACGACGCCCAGATCGGCGGCGGCCTGTGGCTGGAAGCCGCTGCGGCACGGAAGTTCCGCACCAGCGGCGACGACATCGCGGCCAACCGTGAGGCGGTGCTGCAGCGCGGACGTTCGCAGGTGCGTTGACCGCCCGGTGACGCAGCAGCCGGTTCCCCCGCGCGCCGTATGGCGGCGGTCGAGCGCGGACGTCGTGTTCACCGTCGTGCTGTTCGTGGCGCAATTCGTGGCCAGTGCACTGGCTTTCGTCGGCGCGCTGGGGCCGGCGATGTGGCTGATGCTGCCCGGGTGCAGCGACAACTGCGACAGCGCCGCGGTCGATCACTTCTACGGCGGCGTCACCACCGGGGTCGCCGTCGTGGTGGGCGGCATCGTGGCTGGACTGCTGCTCGCCGTCATCGGGTCGGTGATCGCCGGGATACGCCGATCGGTGATGTGCGTTTGGCCGGGACTCGGCCTGACCGTGGTGGGGGTGACTTTTCTTGTGGCACTGTGGCTTTGGTTGGATGCGGTACCGACCGGGAAGCCGGCGTGACCGGTCAGCCGTGCCGAAAGCCGGAGAGCTTGCGCTTGATCTGCCGGTTGTAGATCACCTGCAGTTGTTTCTGGACGCTGCCGAACGTGGCACCGACGTCAGCCCCTTTGAGGCCGATCGACTCCAGCCCGGCCGCGATGATCCGGTCACCACCGGGAAGGAAGACGCGGGCGTAGTCCTGCGGACGGGTGTGCGGCAACTGATCGAAAGCCACCCGGGCACGTGGGTTGTCGGCCAGATACTGCTGCTGGCTGGGATCGCTGGCGGCTGACTTCCGCACCGCCAGGTAACCGGTGTGCTGACTGAAATAGGCGGCGTTGCGCGGACTGGTGATATACGCGATGAACTTGAGCGCGTTGAGCTTTCGCTCGTCGGACAGCTTCATCGGGATCGCCAGCCCGGCACCGCCGGTCGGGCAGGCGGGCGCTCCGCCCGGGCCGGTCGGCAGGGGCGCCACCCCGAAATCGAACCGGGCTGCGGCGGTGATACCGACCAGCGCCCCCGTCGAGGCGACGGCGGAGGCCAGGATGCCGGTGGCGAATTCGTTGGCGACGTTGTTGGCGATCGCGGCATACCGCTTGCCGTGAATCGATTCGCGCAGAAAGGTTCCTGCCGCGATGGTCGCCGGGTCGGTGAACTTCAGGGCCCACTGGTCGGAATACGCTCCGCCGAACGCCCAGTTCGGCCCTTCGAAGGTCCAGGAGATCGCCTCGGAATTCGCCCAGCCGTGGGCCAGATTGCCGGCGCCGACGACGTTCTGCAGCCGCGGCCCCCACTCGTCGAACTCCGGCCAGGAGCTCGGCCCGCGGTCCGGCAGCCCGGCCCGTTCCCACACCGCCTTGTTGTAGTAGAACAGCGGCGTCGACCGCGCATACGGCACCGCATAGTGGTGACCGCCGAATTCGTAGTCCGCCAACAGTGAGTCCACGTAGTCCCCGGTGTCCACGCCTACCTGCCGGAACAATTCGTCCAGCGGGGCCAGCACACCGCTCAGCGCGAAGTGAAACCACCAGATGTCATCCAGCACAACGACATCGGGCACATCGGCGCCGATGAGCGCGGCATTGAACTTCTGCGCTACCTCGTCGTAGTCCTTGCCGGCATCGATCAACTTGACCTTCAGGTCCGGGAACTCAGCTTGAAAACGGTTGATCAGCTCACGCTCCACCGCGGTGGACAGCCCAGGATGGTTGGACCAGAACGTCATTGGGCCGTTGCCGGACTTGACCGGGCTGCGGTCGCCCAGACCCGCGCACCCGGCCGTCGCACCGGCGGCAGCCAGTGCCAGGAACCCTCTGCGGTTCAGCACCGTCACCCCTTCACCGCGCCCGAGGTGAGACCTTTGATCATCTGTCGCTGCAAGACGATGAAGATGAGCAGGATCGGCAGCATCGCCAGCAGCGTCACCGCCATCACCGGGCCCCAGTTGGTGACTCCTTCGGCCTGCTGCAGGAACGTCAGTCCTACCGGTAACGGCGCCACCGACTCGTCATCGGACATCAGGAACGGCCACAGGTATTCGTTCCATTCGTTGACGACGGTGATGACGCCGAAGGCCACCATGGTGGGTCCCGACATCGGCAACACGACCTGCAGCAGCAGTTGCCACCATCGCGCGCCGTCCATCCGGGCCGCTTCGATCACCTCGGTGGGCAGCGACAGAAAATGGTTGCGCATCAAGAAGGTTCCGAACGCGACGCCGGCCAGCGGCAGGATGATGCCGGGAAAGGTGTTGCGCAGACCCAGTTGCGAGATCAGTGCGTAGTTGGAGATCACGGTGATCTGGTTGGGCACCATCAGTGCGGCGATGATCACCAGGAAGACCACATTGCGGCCGGGGAACCGCACGAACACCAGGCCGAAGGCGCTGAGCACGCCCAGGACGAACTTCACCGCCGCCAGCGCGGTCGTGATGATCACCGAGTTGCGCACATAGGTCCAGAACGGAATCTGTTGCGTGGCAGTGCGGTAATTCTGCGGATGCCAGTGCGGCGGCCACCAGGTGGTCGGCTGCGAGTACACGTCGGGCTGCTCTTTGAGCGAGGTGAAGAACACGAACGTCAGCGGTCCGGCGATCAGCGCGACCACGACGAGCATCGCCGCATATCCGAGCAGACGCGCCGGGCGCGCACGGTCGCCGCTCATTGGTGCTGCTCCCTGTCCATCACCCGCACCTGGTAGTAGGTGATGGCCAGCAGCACCAGGAACATGAGGGTGGCGACCGCGGCGCCGTAGCCGGCCCGGAAGTTGCGGAAGGTCTCGACGTAGACCTGGTACACCATGGTGGTGGTGCCGGTGCCCTCCGGGCCGCCGCGGGTCATGACGTTGATGACGTCGAAAACCTGCAGTGAGCTGATCAGCACGGTGATCGACAGGAAGAACGTGGTGGGACGCAGCTGGGGCAATGTCACCGTCCGGAACGTGGTCCACCGGCCGGCGCCGTCGATCTGGGCCGCTTCCAACAAGTCTCGGCGCACTCCCTGCAACGCGGCCAGGTAGATGACGAACGTGTAGCCGAGGTTCTTCCAGATGTAGGTGACGATGATCATGAACATCGCCCAGTGCGCGTCCTGGTAGAAATCGGGCACCCCGAAACCCGCGCGGCGCAGCAGGTCCTGGATCAGACCGAAGTGCGGGTCGAAGACGAACTGGGCGGCCAGCCCCACCGCCGCTCCGGAGATCACGAACGGGGCGAAAACCGTGGAGCGCACGATGTTTCGACCGCGCAGTGGTTGATCGAGCAACATCGCCAGCGCCAACCCCAGCACCATCGAGCCGACCACCGCCGCCACGGTGAACACCGCGGTATTTAGGACGATGCGGACTGTGTCCGACCGGGTGAACCACTCCGCGTAGTTCGACAGCCCGATGAATTCGGCCTGTGGGTCGGAGATATTCCAGTCGAAGAAGGACAGCCGGATGTTGTCGGCCAGCGGCCGGTAGATGAACAACGACAACAGCGCCACATTGGGGCCGACCAGCACGACGAACAGCGCGTAATCACTCCAGGGCCGGCGCCGGGTCCGTTGCGTCGTCCTCACGGGCGTGAGTGTAGCCCCGGGGGTGTGTCGCCGAGATTGCCGTCAGGGCTGCGATAAGGTGCTCAATCGCGACCACCACGGCAATCTCGCGGAGGTTTGGGGGCGCCAGCGCCGGCGTCGAGGGACGCCAGAGCCGAGATTGCCGTCAGGGCTGCTATGGGGTGCTCAAACGCGACCGCCACGGCAATCTCGCCGGGGTCGAGGGGCGTCAGCGCCGGGGTCGAGGGGCGTCAGCGCCGGGGTCGAGGGGCGTCAGCGCCGAGATTGCCGTCAGGGCTGCGATGAGGTGCTCAATCGCGACCGCCACGGCAATCTCGCGGAGGGTCGGGGAAACCCCAGCGATATCACGCCGTCCCGGTGACCGCCCATCGCCCGGACAGCGCCCGCCAGCCACCGAAGGCCAACCGCAACACCATGAAGGTGGTCAGTCCGGACCAGATTCCCGTCAACCCCCATCCGTAGGCCAGCGACAACCAGATCAGCGGCAGGAATCCCAGCAGCGCGCCGGCCACAGTGGCGGTACGCATGAAGGCGGCGTCCCCGGCCCCGAGCAACACCCCGTCCAACGCGAAAACGATTCCCGCGATGGGCAATTGGGCCACCATGAACCACCAGGGGACAGTCACCGCTGCAAGGACGGAGCGGTCGTCGGTGAACAGGCCCGGCAACACCGAAGCACCCAACGCGAAGGCGACGGCCAGGAGGCCGGACGCCAGGAGTGAAAACCACGTCACCCGCCATGCGACCCACTTGGCGTGCGCGGCGTCACCGGCCCCCAGCGCCGCCCCCACCAGCGACTGCGCGGCAATGGCTAGCGAATCGAGAACCAGCGCGAGAAACGTCCACAGCTGCAACACAATCTGGTGGGCGGCCAGCGCGGCGGCTCCGAATCGCGCCGCCACCGCGGCGGCCGAGACGAAGCAGACCTGAAAGGCCATGCTGCGCAGGATCAGGTCCCGCCCCATCACCAGTTGGGCCCGCAGGGCGGCACGGTCGAGTCGCAGCGGGACCCGCTCAGCCAGCAGCGCGCCGCCGAACAACACCGCCGCCAGCCACTGGCCGGTCAGGTTGGCGACCGCCGAGCCGGACAGACCCAGCCGCGGCAGGCCGAGCCAGCCGTACACCAGCACCGGGCACAGCAGCGCCGAGACCACGAACCCCGCGACCACGTAGCGCAACGGGCGCACGGTGTCCTGCACGCCGCGCATCCAGCCGTTCCCGGCCAGCGAGACCAGGATCGCCGGGGCGCCGAGAATGGCGATGCGCAACCAGGGCAGGGCCGCGGATGCGATCTGGTCACTGGACCCGATCGCCGACACCACCGGGACCGCGGCCACCTGTACGACGAGGACGATCGCCGCGCCCAGTCCCAAGCCGAGCCACGTCGCCTGCACACCTTCGTTGACGGCGGCGGTCCGTTCGCTCGCACCGAAGTAGCGCGCCGCGCGGGCCGTGGTGCCGTACGACAGGAACGTCAACTGGGTGCTGACCAGCCCGAGCACCAGGCTGCCGATGGCCAGGCCGGCCAGTGCCACCGCTCCCAGCCGCCCGACCACGGCGGTGTCGAAGAGCAGATACAGCGGTTCCGCGGCCAGCACACCCAGGGCCGGCAGGGCCAGCGCCGCGATCTGCCGGCCCCCGGCAACCGGCCGGCCGGGGTCGGGCCCGCCGTCGCGCAAGGCCGCTAGTCGAGCGCCGCGCGCAGTGCCGCCACCACGTCGTCGATTGAGCCGGTGGTGGAATAGCCCGCCGCCAAGCGGTGCCCGCCGCCGCCGAATCCCATCGCCACGGTGGCCAGGTCGATCGACTTGGCCCGCATCGAGACCGACCAGCGCCGTGGTTCGACTTCCTTGAACACCGCTGCCACCTCGGCCTGCTGCGTAGTGCGCACGATGTCGACCACGCTCTCGACTTCCTCCGAGCGGGAATTCAGCCATTCGTGGTGATCGACCACCGCGTAGACCAGCCCCTGGCCACCGGCCGCCTCCGGGAGCAGCTCAGCGGTGCCGAGCACCCGGGACAGCATCGGCAACCAGGCAAAGGGATGGCTGTCCATCAACGACCGGCTGACGGCGGAATTGTCCACCCCTAGGTCCACCAGACGCGCGGCGAGCCGGAGCGCCCGCGCGCTGGCCCAGCGGAACGACCCGGTGTCGGTGGTCAGCCCGGCGTAGATGCAGTGCGCCACCGCCCGGTCGATCGGTTTGCCCCACTCGTCGAGGATCTCGGCGACCATCATCGTGGTCGAATCCGCGGAGGTGTCCACGTAGTTCGCGGTGCCGAACAGTCCATTGGACGCGTGATGGTCGATGACCAGCAGGTGCCGGTCGTCGGC
This sequence comes from Mycobacterium paragordonae, assembly GCF_003614435.1. NCBI lineage: Bacteria > Bacillati > Actinomycetota > Actinomycetes > Mycobacteriales > Mycobacteriaceae > Mycobacterium > Mycobacterium paragordonae. Next base: position 2,357,302 of record NZ_CP025546.1, on the reverse strand, counting down.
GGCCAGGTCTTGCAGCGAGCCGAGCCGGTGCATGCTGGGCACGTCGACGGTCACCACCAGGTCGACGTCGCGACGCACGTCGTCGGGGCCGACCAACAGGTCGCAGCCGGGCAGCGAGCGCAGCGACTCGGGCAGTTCGGCAGGCGCGGCGAAGCTCACTTGAACCCGCTTGTCGCACCGGTCGAGCACCATGCCCAGCGCCAGCCCAGCGCCGATGGTGTCGGCATCGGGATGGACGTGACAGACCACCGCCACTGACTCGGCGGCCGACAGCAGCTCCACGGCGCCGGCTGCGTCGACGCGCGCCCCGTTGAGGCGCGGTATGCCGGTCAGCTCAATCTTCGGATCGATCTTGCGATTGATCTTGCGATTGATCATTGTCATCGGTGACTCCAGCTTCGATGCCTCGAGCACTGCCAAGTCCCCCGGCGGTCGACGGTTCGGCCGCCGACCCACTCTCACGGTACGGGTCGGCCTCCCCTGCCGGTTTCGCACCCACCCGAACGCGCGCCAGATCAGCATCCGCTGCGCGCGCACGGGCCAGCAACTCTTCCATCCGGTTCACCGTGTCCGACGTCGTGTCGCGGGTGAACGTGAGGGTCGGGGTGAAGCGCACACCGGTGCCCGCCCCGACCTTGGTACGGAGCACGCCCTTGGCCCGGTCCAGGGCCGCGGCGGCGCCGGGATAGTCGGGCTCGTCGTCCAGCGTGCGGCCCATCACCGTGTAGTAGACCGTCGCGTCGTGCAGGTCGTTGGTGACCTTGGTGTCGACGATGGTCACCCCGGCCAGCCCCGGATCCTTGATCTCGTACTCGATCGCCGAAGCGACGATCGTGCTGATCCGTTTGGCCAGCCGGCGTGCCCGGGCGGGATCAGCCATGCTGCTCCGGCCCGGTCATGACCGTTCCTTCTGCACGAGCTCGAAGGACTCGATGATGTCGCCTTCCTTGATGTCCGAGTAACCCAGCGTCAGACCACATTCGAAGCCCTCGCGGACCTCGGTGACGTCGTCCTTCTCCCGCCGCAGCGAGTGGATCGACAGGTTCTCGGTCACCACGATGTTGTCCCGCAACAGCCGGGCCTTGGCGTTGCGGCGCACCACCCCGGAGGTGATCATGCAACCGGCGATGACGCCCACCTTGGAGGACCGGAAGATCGCGCGGATCTCCGCACGGCCCAGCTGGTTCTCCTCGTAGATCGGCTTGAGCATGCCGCGCAGGGCCTTCTCGATCTCGTCGATGGCCTGGTAGATCACCGAGTAGTAGCGGATCTCGACGCCTTCGCGGTTGGCCAGCTCTGTCGCCTTGCCCTCGGCCCGCACATTGAAGCCGATGATGATGGCGTCCGATGCCGAGGCCAGGTTGACATTGGTCTCGGTGATGCCACCGACACCGCGGTCGATGACGCGCAGCGCCACCTCGTCGTCCACCTCGATGCCCATCAGGGCCTCTTCCAGCGCCTCGACGGTACCGGCGTTGTCGCCCTTGAGGATCAGGTTCAGCTGGCTGGTTTCCTTCAGCGCCGAGTCCAGGTCCTCCAGGCTGATCCGCTTGCGGCTGCGGGCCGCCAGTGCGTTGCGCTTGCGCGCGCTGCGCCGGTCGGCGATCTGGCGGGCGATCCGGTCCTCGTCGACGACCAGCAGGTTGTCACCGGCACCGGGCACCGACGTGAAGCCGATGACCTGCACCGGGCGCGACGGCAATGCCTCGTGGACGTCCTCGCCGTGCTCGTCGACCATCCGGCGGACGCGGCCGTACGCGTCGCCGGCGACGATCGAGTCGCCGACCCGCAGCGTGCCGCGCTGGATCAGCACGGTGGCCACCGGACCGCGACCGCGGTCCAGGTGCGCCTCGATGGCCACACCCTGGGCCTCCATGTCGGGGTTGGCCCGCAGGTCCAGGGCGGCGTCGGCGGTCAGCAGCACCGCTTCTTCCAGCGCCTCGATGTTGGTGCCCTGCTTGGCCGAGATGTCGACGAACATCGTGTCGCCGCCGAAATCCTCTGCCACCAGCCCGTATTCGGTGAGCTGACCACGGATCTTGGCCGGGTCGGCGCCCTCCTTGTCGATCTTGTTGACCGCCACCACGATCGGCACGTCGGCGGCCTGCGCGTGGTTGATGGCCTCCACCGTCTGCGGCATGACGCCGTCGTCGGCCGCGACCACCAGGATGGCGATGTCGGTGGCCTTGGCACCGCGGGCACGCATGGCGGTGAACGCCTCGTGACCGGGGGTGTCGATGAAGGTGATCAGCCGCTCGCTGCCCTCGAAGTTGACGCCGACCTGGTAGGCGCCGATGTGCTGGGTGATGCCACCGGCCTCGCCCTCGCGGACGCTGGCGTTACGGATGGTGTCCAGCAGGCGCGTCTTGCCGTGGTCGACGTGACCCATCACGGTGACCACCGGCGGACGGGTCTGCAAGTCCTCTTCGCCGCCTTCGTCCTCGCCGTAGGTGAGATCGAAGGATTCCAGCAGCTCACGGTCCTCGTCCTCGGGACTGACGACCTGAACGTTGTAGTTCATCTCGCTGCCCAGCAGTTCGAGCGTCTCGTCACCGACCGACTGGGTGGCCGTGACCATCTCGCCGAGATTGAACAGCGCCTGCACCAGCGCGGCCGGGTTGGCGTTGATCTTGTCGGCGAAGTCGCTCAGCGATGCGCCGCGGGCCAGCCGGATGGTCTCGCCGTTGCCGTGCGGCAACCGCACGCCGCCGACGACCGGGGCCTGCATGTTCTCGTATTCGGCGCGTTTGGCCCGCTTGGACTTGCGGCCACGCCGCGGCGCGCCACCGGGACGACCGAAGGCACCGGCCGCGCCACCGCGCTGACCGGGACGGCCGCCGCCGCCACCGCCACCACCGGGGCCACCACCACCGGGACGACCCCGGAAGCCGCCGCCACCGCCGGGTGCCGCGCCGACACCGCCGCCGCCGCGGTAGTTACCACCGCCGCCACCGCCGCCGGGACCGCCGCCACCGGGGCGGGCACCGCCGGGCCGGGGTGCGCCGGTACGCGGCGGACGAGGTCCGCCGGAGGCGCCACCGGGACGCGGCGGCATGCTGCCGGGCGACGCGCCGCCCGGTCGGGGCGCGCCCGGCCGGGGTGCGCCGGGGCGCGGAGCCTGCGGGTGCGGACGCGGAATCGGCCGGTCCACCGGCTGTGACGAGGAGAACGGGTTGTTGCCGACGCGGGGTGTGCGAACGCCGGGCTTGGGCATGGGACCCGGACGCGGCCCGGGTGTCGCGCCCGGTTGCGGAGCCTGGGGGGCCGGCGCCTGTCCTGGCGCGGCTGCCGCGGGACCGGGGGCCGGCGGGGCCGGCGGCGCGGGCTTGGCCCTGGCGGCGGGAGCAGCCGGGGCGGCCGGAGCAGCCGGAGGTGCCTGCGGAGCCGGGGTGGCCGGGCGGCCAGGCGCCGCCGGCTTGGCGGGAGCACTGGTGGAGGCGCCGTTGCCGACGGCCTTGTCCAGCGCGCGGTCGAGTGCCGCATCGGTTGCCGAGGCTGCGACCTTCTCGGCGGGCTTGGCCGCCGGCTGCGCGCCGGCCGGAGGGCCTGATTGCGTCTTGGTCGCCCCGGCGGGGGGCTTGCTGCCGCCGAACGACTCGCGGAGCCGCCGGGCCACGGGTGCTTCCACCGTGGATGATGCCGATTTGACGAATTCGCCCTGTTCGGTCAGTCGGGCGAGAACTTCCTTGCTGGTGACACCGAGTTCCTTAGCCAACTCGTGTACGCGGGCCTTACCTGCCACTACATCTCCTGTCTAAGAGGCGACAAGCGGTTGGGCCGCGCCTCGGGGGTTAGCTGTAACGCATCGAAGTGGGAGTCATCGGGACTTCACGGTGTGCTCATGTTCGTTGCTACCTGTTCTGTTGCCTTGGTGGACGAGCCCGCCAGGGAGCTGACGTGCTCGATCACCGCGGATGTATCCGGTGAACCGGTGATGCGCAGCGCGCGGGTGAAAGCTCGCCGCCGAATCGCTTCTTGTACGCACTTCGGGCCGGGATGCAACCACGCACCTCGCCCCGGCAGGCTTCCGGCAGGGTCAACGATTACGGCGTAGTTGCCGTTCCCGGCCGACCGAGCCACCACTCGAAGCAGTTCGACGGCCAGCTCTCGCTTCCGGCATCCGACACACGTCCGCACCGGTCCGCTGGGGTTGTCCGGGCGTTGGCGCGCCGAGGCCGAAGGCTCGCGCTGGATCACGGCTCAGTCTAGCGTCACCCGACCGGTGGTCCGAACCACCCGCGTCGACGCGGGCACGCGCGCCCGACACCAGATGATCTTCGAGGTCGGCACGTACGTGCGCTCGACGCACCCAGGGGCCCAACGCCCGGTCAGGCCGGGTTCAGTGTTTCTTCGATTGCCCGATCTCGATTCAGTAGCCGACTACTGCGGAGCAATTCGTCGACCGGAGTGAGGCTGGGTTGCGCAAGACCTGGTCACACCATGGGCGCGACCTCGGCCGACGTAAAGGGTTTCATGACATGTCCTATGTGATTGCGGCGCCGGAACTGATGGGGTCGGCGGCAGCGGAACTGGCGATCATCGAATCGAGGCTTGGCGAGGCCAACGCGGCGGCCGCAACCTCGACCACCAGGGTGCTTGCGGCTGCCGCCGATGAGGTGTCAGCGGCCGTAGTGAAGCTGTTCTCGGGCCACGGTTGGGAATTTCAGGCACTCAGCGCCCAGGCAGCGGCTTTTCAGTCCCGTTTCATCGCGACGCTGACGATGAGTGCGGAATCCTTTCTGGGCGCGGAAGCCGCCAATCTTTCAGCGCTGGGAAACTCGATTTGGACCGAGATCTTCGGGTCACCGGCCATCGAACCGGTCCCGGCCGGGGAAACCCCCAGGTTCAGCGGCACGCAGTCGCTGCTCACGCGTCTGGAAACTGCCGCGTTGCGGCCGGTGAAAGCCTTCCTGACCTGGTCCGGAATATATGACCAACTCGGGGTACTGAATTCCCCAGTTCAGCAGCTGTTTGTCAGCGGCCTCTTGAACCCGCTCTTCAGCGACTCGCCACCGCGCCTCCTGACGACTTTGCTGGGCGAAACGGTCCGCTACACCAGCTATGAAGGGATGCAGGTCGTCGAGATCGTGCCGGCTCACCCGACGGGCAACTATGTCGTCGCACTACACGGCGGCGCGTTCCTCTGGCCGCCGATGATCTTCCACTGGCTCGGCTATTCCGTGATGGCGTATCAGACCGGCGCAACCTTTGCGGTGCCGATCTACCCGCTGATCCAGCAAGGCGGTACGGCCGGCACTGTGGTGCCCAGAGTTGCCGGCTACATCTCCACGCAGATCGCGGCTCACGGCGCATCCAACGTAAGCGTGTTGGGTGACTCCGCGGGTGCAACCATCGGACTGTCGGCCGTCCAATACCTGGTGGCCCACAACCAGGCCGTACCGCGATCGATGGTTCTGCTGTCGCCACTGCTGGACCAACGGCTGGTCAATCCGAACCTCGGCCTGATCGACGACCCCTTCCTTCCCGATCGCTCGAACGGGATCTATCGGGCCAACCAACTTTGGGCCGGCGATCTTGCGCTGACCGATCCGCTGGTAAGCCCATTATTCGGGTCCCTCGAGGGGCTGCCGCCGACGTACGTCTATGCGGGCTCCCTGGATCCGGTCGCGCCGGACCAGTTCATCCTCGCGCAGAACGCGGTGTCGCAATCGGCGCCGATCAGCTTCGTCCTGGCTACCGGCGGATTCCATGACTGGGTTCTGCTGAGCCCGGGCGGGCTGCGCTACTGGCCGCAGATCGAGCGGGAGCTGGGTATTTGAGCCGAACCGCTGCGGCCGGGCGCTCGGCAAGCGGCCAGCGCCGAAGCTCTAGTGCTCGTGCGCCATCCCGTGGCTCGCGCCCTCCTCCGGCTGACCCGGCGCGTCACCCCGGATGTCGATGCGCCACCCCGTGAGCCGGGCCGCGAGCCGGGCGTTCTGCCCTTCCTTGCCGATGGCCAGCGACAACTGGAAGTCCGGAACCACGACCCGGGCGGCGCGCGCGTTCGGGTCGATCACCGACACCGAGACCACCTTGGCCGGCGACAGCGCGTTGGCCACGAAGCGGGCCGGGTCCTCGTCGTAGTCGATGATGTCGATCTTCTCTCCGGACAACTCGCTCATCACGTTGCGGACCCGCTGCCCCATCGGACCGATGCAGGCACCCTTGGCGTTCAGACCGGGCACCCGGGACGCGACGGCGATCTTGGACCGGTGGCCGGCCTCCCGGGCCACCGCCACGATCTCCACCGAACCGTCGGCGATCTCGGGGACCTCGAGCGAGAACAGCTTGCGCACCAGGTTCGGGTGCGTGCGCGACAGGGTGATCAGCGGCTCACGGGACCCGCGACTGACCCCGACGACGTAACAGCGCAGCCGGTTGCCGTGCTCGTAGCTCTCACCGGGCACCTGTTCGGCGGCCGGGATCACCCCTTCGGAGGCCTTGGCTTCGGTGCCCATCCGGACGACGACCAACCCGCGGGCGTTGGCCCGGCTGTCGCGCTGGATGACGCCGGCGACGATCTCGCCTTCGCGGGTGGAGAACTCACCGAACGTGCGCTCGTTCTCCGCGTCGCGGAATCGTTGCAACATGACCTGGCGTGCGGTGGTCGCCGCGATGCGGCCGAAACCCTCGGGTGTGTCGTCCCACTCGCTGATCAGGTTGCCGTCTTCATCGGTCTCACGGGCGATCACCCGGACCACGCCGGTCTTGCGGTCGATCTCGATGCGGGCGTCCGACTGGTGGCCCTCGGTGTGCCGGTAGGCGGTGAGCAGCGCGGACTTGATGGTCTCGAGTAGCTCGTTGACCGAGATGCCCCGGTCCACCTCGATCGCGTGGAGTGCGGCCATGTCGATGTTCATGCTCCGGCCTCCGTCCCCTGTGCCTGACCCAACAGTTCCAGCTCCGCTCGGGCCGGTGGCGAAAATTCAACCTGCACAACAGCTTTGACGACGTCCGCCAGAGGAATCTGGCGAACGGCCAGATCCCGGCCGGTGCGGACCACCAACGACAGCGTGCCGTCGATGGCATCAGCGACCCGTCCGGACAGCTGTGATCCGTCCGCCAGTGCCAGGTCGACCTTGCGGCCCCGCGCCCGACGGAAGTGCTTCTCGGTGGTCAACGGGCGGTCCACGCCGGGCGAGCTGACCTCGAGGATGTAGGCGTCCGAATTGTCGCCCGTGCCGCCGTCCAGCCTGTCCAGCAAATCCGAGGCGGTACGGGACAGTGCGGCGATGGTATCGAGGTCCAGGGCGGTGTCGCCGTCGGCGATCACGGTGATGCGCGGTGGGCGGGTGCGGCTGTTGATGACCACGTCTTCAATCTCGTAACCGGCGCGCGCGAACTCTCCGGTCAGTAGCTCGATCACCTGCGTCTGCGAAGGTAGCCCGGTGGTCACGGCGAGCTCCTCATCTTGAGTTGTCGGTCATGCGCTTGAGCGCGGCTTTCACAGCGAACTCAGAGAGCCAGCTACCAACGATACGCCAGGATCCGCTATTGACGCCCGTTCAACGACGCGGTGGTTGTCTCGCCGGGGCCGGGTGGCATCGTGGCTGGCGCTGCCGCGGTGCCCGGTGATGGCAGGATGTGGGACGTGCCCAGAGCAGTACCCGTCATCAGCAGGCGGCGTGTGCTCGCCGGTGGTGCCGCTCTCGCCGCACTCGGGGTGGCGGCAACCGCCTGCGGCGAGTCGGCCCCGAAAACTCCAGCCGTCGAGGAATTGGTGGGCCCTTTGGACCAGGCCCGGCGCGACAGTGCGCTGGCCGCCTCGGCCGCCGGGGCGATCGGCAGCCCACCGCAGATCGCGGCCGCGCTGACCGTGGTCGCGACTCAGCGCGCCGCGCACGCCCGGGCGCTGTCCACCGAGATCGCGCGGGCCGCCGGCAAGCTCGTCTCCTCCACCAGTGAAACCAGCAGCTCCAGCCCGACCACCAGCCCGACCGAGCCGGAGGCTCCGCCGCCGCCACCGCCACCGGTTTCCGACGTGATCGATTCGCTGCGCAAGTCGGCGGAGGACGCCAACCGCCTGGTGTCGTCGTCGTCGGGCTATCGGGCCGGATTGCTCGCCTCGATCGCCGCGTCGTGCACCGCGTCCTGCGAGGTTGCGCTGGTTCCCGGGGGGCCGTCGATATGAGCGGCGGCAAAGACGCTGACGTCACGGCCCTCAGCGATGCGCTGGCCGTCGAGCACGGCACCATCTACGGCTACGGCATCGTGTCGGCGCTGTCGCCCCCCAGCGTCAACGACCTGGTGGTGGAGGCGCTCAATCAGCACCGTCAGCGCCGCGACGATGTCATCGCGATGCTGAGCGCCCGCAAGGTCACGCCGCCGCCGGCCGCCGCCGGGTATCAGCTGCCGTCACCGGTGGGCAGCCCGGCGGATGCGGCACGGCTGGCGGCACGCATGGAGAACGACGGCGCGACGGCGTGGCGGGCGGTCGTCGAGCACGCCGAGACCGCCGAGGACCGGGCGTTCGCCTCGACCGCACTGACGCAGAGCGCTGTGCTGGCCGCGCGGTGGAACAAGGTGCTGGGCGGCTGGCCGATCACCACCACGTTCCCGGGCGGCAACGAGTAGCTAGCTGATGGCGGCGACCAGGTCGGTGGTGAGCGAATCGCCGACCGTCAGCTCTCTGGTCTCCCCGCTGAACCGGTTGCGCAGCTCCACTCGGCCGTCGGCCCAGCCGCGGCCGACCACGACGATCCAGGGCACGCCGAGCAGCTCGGCGTCCTTGAACTTCACCCCGGGCGAGGCCTGACGGTCGTCAAGCAGCACGTCGACCCCGATCTTGTCCAGGTCGGCGGCCAGCTTGGCGGCGCCGAGCCGGGCCTCAGGGTCCTTGTTGGCCATCACCAGGTGCACCCCGAACGGCGCCATCGACGGCGGCCAGCGCAGGCCCAGCTCGTCGTGGTGCTGCTCGGCGACCACGGCCACCAGGCGCGAGACCCCGATGCCGTACGAACCCATGGTCAGCCGCACCGGCTTGCCGTCCTCGCCCAGCACGTCCGCGCTGAAGGCGTCGGTGTATTTGCGGCCGAGCTGGAAGATGTGGCCGATCTCGATGCCACGGGCCATCACCAGCGGGCCGGCGCCGTCGGGCGAGGGGTCGCCTTCGCGTACCTCGGCGGCCTCGATGGTGCCGTCGGCGGTGAAGTCGCGGCCGGCGACCAGGCCGACAACGTGGCGCCCGGGCTCGTCGGCGCCGGTGATCCAGCTGGTGCCGTCGACGATCCGCGGGTCGATGAGATAGCGGACCTCGTTGTCCCGCAAGGCTTTCGGGCCGATGTAGCCCTTGACCAGGAACGGGTACTTCGCGAAGTCGGCGTCGTCGAGCAACGCGTACTCGGCCGGTTCCAGCGCCGCGCCGAGTCGCTTGTCGTCGACCTCGCGGTCACCGGGCACACCGATGGCCAGCAGTTCCCAGTCTCCCCCGGGCTGGCGCACCTTCAGCAGCACGTTCTTGAGGGTGTCGGCGGCGGTCACCGTGCGGCCCAGCGCCTCGTTTGCCCAGGCGACCAGAGTGGCGATGGTCGGGGTGTCGCCGGTGTCGTGGACCTCGGCCGGGGGCTTGTCCTCGGTGGGTTGCGCGTCGGGGCGGGCGGTGATGACGGCTTCGACGTTGGCGGCGTAGCCGGATTCCACGCAACGGACGAAGGTGTCCTCACCGATCGGGCTTTCGGCCAGGAACTCTTCGGAGGCGCTGCCGCCCATCGCACCCGACACCGCGGACACGATCACGTACCGCACGTTCAGTCGCTCGAAGATCCGCTGGTAGGCCTCGCGGTGGGCATGGTAGGAGGCCTTGAGGCCGGCGGCGTCGAGGTCGAAGGAGTACGAGTCCTTCATGACGAACTCGCGGCCGCGCAGGATGCCGGCGCGCGGACGCGCCTCGTCGCGGTATTTGTTCTGGATTTGGTACAGGGTCAGCGGGAAGTCCTTGTAGGAGCTGTACTCGCCCTTGACGGTCAGGGTGAACAGCTCTTCGTGGGTGGGGCCCAGCATGTAGTCGTTGCCGCGGCGATCCTTTACCCGGAACACGCCGTCGCCGTATTCCGTCCACCGATTGGTGGTCTCGTAGGGTGCGCGCGGCAGCAGGGCGGGAAACAGGATCTCCTGGCCGCCGATCACGTTCATCTCCTCGCGGACGACGCGCTCGATGTTGCGCAGCACCTTCAGGCCGAGCGGAAGCCAGCTGTACAGGCCGGGCGCGATGGGTCGGACGTATCCGGCGCGGATCAGCAGTTTGTGGCTGGGGACTTCCGCGTCGGCGGGGTCGTCGCGCAGAGTGCGCAGAAACAGCTCGGACATCCGGGTGATCACAGGCGGCAAGCCTACTTGGGGGCTGGGTGCTTCCCGCGTCACGTGGGTGTCGGGCGGAGGCTGCACTCGGCGACGCGCGGCGCTCAGCGCTGTATCGAGGTTGCAAAATTGCAGCGGAAACGCGAGTAGGGGCCGGCCGGTTTACCGGCTCGGTGCCACGGCGTTTAGCGGCTCGGTGACACGGCGTTCAGAGGCTCGGTGCCACGGCGTTTGGTGGGTCGGTGCCGCGGCGTTTAGCGGCTCAGTGCCATCGCCCGGGGCTCAGTCACAGCAGCCGCACTGGTCCATGGCGGAGTCGGTGCACTGCGTGCCCGCCTCGTAGCGACTCGTGATCTGTCGCGCGTAGGCGGGCAGTCGGTGCACCCTGCGCCCGCCAAGTAGCGACTCCTGACTTGTCGCGCGTAGGCGGGCAGGCAGACCCCCGACTTTCCCAGGGACTGGTGTGACGAGTGAGACGTGCGGACGGTCCTACGGCCGAAGCTCGCAGGCCGAAGCTGGCAGACCGAAGACCTACAGCTCTCCGGCGTCGATCGCTTCCTTGACTTCCTGAGCGTGCGCAACCTGCTCGGGCGTGTAGCCGATGAACAGCGCGGCGATACCGACGATCACGGCCGCTCCGGCGATCCACAGCAGCCCATAGGTGTACCCGTGGTCGAGTGCCTGCAACTGCGCGTCGTTCATGAACTTCACCGGGCCGGTCGTGCCGCCCAGGAACAGCGTCCGCGAGGTGATCACGGCCTGAATGACGGCCAGCACCAGCGGCCCGCCCAAGCTCTGCAGCATCAGCGTCATCGCCGAGACCGGGCCGATCTGGTCGAAACCGACGCCGGCGATCGCAGCCAGGGTGAGCGGGACGACGACCATGCCGATGCCGATCCCGCCGACCACGATCGGCAGCACCAGGTTCGGGAAGTACGGCGCGCCACGGTGCATGAACAACGAGCCGTAGATCATCGCGCCCAGCAGCAGCCAGCCGCCGCCGATCGTCAGCACCCGCGGCGAGAATCGCGACACCAGCTGCGACGAGATGCCCAAACCGATGCCCATGGCGATGACGAACGGGATGAAGCCGATGCCGGCGCCGAGCGCGCTGTAGCCGAGGATGTCCTGCACGTACAGGCCGATGGACACCGTCAGGCTGAACATGACGCCGCCGGCCAGGAAGATCGCGATGAACGTGACCAGCCGGTTGCGGTCACGGAACAGCTCAAACGGGATGACCGGGTTCTCCGCACTGCGCTCGACGATCGCGAAGGCGATGGCCGCCACCACTGCGACCACACCGGACCCGAGGGTGGTGAATGAGAGCCAGCCCTTCTCCGGGCCTACCGAGAAGGCGAACACCGCGGCGGTGCACGCCAGGGTGGCCAGCATGGCGCCGCCGGCGTCCAGCTTCATCCGCTCGCGGTTGGTCTCGCGCAGCGCGGTACGGGCCAGGTAGATCATCACCAAGCCGATCGGCACGTTGACCATGAACGCCAGCCGCCACGAGTACTCGGTCAGCGCGCCGCCGACCACCAGGCCCATCACGGACCCGATCGCCGTCATGGCCGCGAAGACCGCCGTCGCGGCATTACGCGCCGGACCCTTCGGGAAGGTGGTCGCGACCAACGCCAATCCGGTCGGCGAGGCGATCGCCGAGCCCACGCCCTGCGACAGCCGGGCGATGACCAGCGTCACCTCGTCCCAAGCCACCGCGCACAGCACCGACGAGATGGTGAACAGCGCGACACCGACGATGAAGGTGCGCTTGCGCCCGATGGTGTCGCCGAGCCGGCCGCCGAGCAGCATCAGCCCGCCGAAGGTCAGCACATAAGCGGTGATCACCCAGCTACGGCCCGCATCGGACAGGCTGAGCTCGTTTTGAATCTTAGGAAGCGCGACGATGGCCACCGTGCTGTCCATGGTGGCCAGCAGCTGCATCCCGCCGATCGCGATAACCGCGGCGATAAACCGACGTGAGGGTAGCCACGTCGGGTAATACCTGCTCAAGCGCTGCAAAGGGGTCTCCACTGTTCGCGTGGGACGCTCCTGGGCCGAACGTTCCGAGCGTCCCTCAGTCCAAGTGTGGACTGCCCGCTCTGAGTCGTTGAGAGCCGTCATAGCGGGTTACCTTACAGTAATCTTAAGAATTGTTTAAACCCCGAACGCCGCTACCGGCCCGATAACGATGATCGCGGGAGGTCGAATCCCTTCTGCGCGGACCTTCTCCGGCGTGTCCGCCAGGGTCGCCCGCAACGTCTGCTGCGCTGCCGTCGTTCCGTGTTGAACCACCATCACGGGAGTATCCCCAGGTCGGCCGCCTTTTAACAGCGCGGCGACAAAAAGTTCGATGCGTTCGACCGCCATCAGCAAAACAATGGTCCCGGTCATTGCTGCTAAAGCGTCCCAATTCACTAACGATTCGGGATGGTCGGGCGCCAGATGGCCGCTGACCACCACAAACTCGTGATTTGTGGCCCGATGAGTCACCGGAACGCCCGCCAGAGCCGGTACGGCTATGGCACTTGTCACACCTGGCACCACGGTCACCGAAATCCCCGCTTCCGCGCATGCCAGGACTTCCTCGTAACCGCGGGCGAACACGAACGGGTCGCCCCCTTTGAGCCGGACCACGAATTTGCCCGCCCGGGCCCGCTCGATCAGCACCTCGTTGATCGCGTCCTGGGCCATCGCCCGGCCATACGGGATCTTGGCGGCATCGATCACCTCGACGTGCGGCGACAACTCGGCCAGTAGTTCCGGCGGAGCGAGCCGGTCGGCAACGACGACGTCGGCCTGGGCGAGCAGTCGGCGGCCGCGAACGGTGATCAGTTCGGGGTCGCCCGGGCCGCCCCCGACCAGCGCCACGCCACCGCGCAGGACCTCATCGGAGGCCTCGGCCGCGATGACGCCCTCCTGCAGGGCTTCACGGATGGCCGACCGGATGGCCGCCGAACGCCGGTGCTCACCGCCGGCCAGCACACCCACGGACAGCCCCGCGTAGCTGAAGGACGCCGGGGTGACCGCCGTGCCCTCGACTGCGATGTCGGCGCGGACGCAGAAGATATGACGCCGTTCAGCCTCGGCGACGATCGCCGCGTTCACCTCCGGCTCGTCGGTGGCAGCCAGGGCGTACCAGGCTCCGTCGAGGTCGCCGTCACGGTATTCCCGTAGTGACAGGGTGATCCCGTCCATGGCCTCGACCGCGGCGGTGGCGCTGCGGGAGATGACGTGCACGTCGGCGCCGCTGGCGATCAGCAGGGGTAACCGGCGCTGAGCGACACCTCCGCCGCCGACGACGACGACCTTTCGGCCGGTCAGTCGCAGTCCCACCAGATAGGGGCTCTCGGTCACTGGGCAAGCTTAATGTCGCGCTAGGCCGGTGGCCTGGCGGCCTGTGCGACAAAGCGGGCCACGGCTTCGGGCATCGCCGCCGGATGGGTGTGCAGATACGACGCGTGCACGCCGGCATGGACGGCGCCGTCGTGCTGGCGATCGGCGGGTCCGCCGCGGTAGACCCAGGCCGGCTGGTAGCTGTCGGCGAACGTGACCGCGGTCCGGTGAAATTCGTGGCCCACCACCCGCTGTCCGGCCGCGAACAGCGACGAGTCGGCGACGGCCACCGCGTCCCGGTACCCCAGGGTGAGCTGCTGGGTGAAGCGCGCCGACCCGGCCAGCACCCCGCACATCGGATAGCCGTCCAGTTCGTCGGCCAGATAGATCAGGCCGGCGCATTCCGCGTGCACCGGCGCGCCCGTGGCGGCCAACTCGGCGATCTGACGCCGGACGACGTCGTTGGCGGACAGTTCCGCGGTGAACTGCTCGGGAAACCCGCCGGGCAGCAACACGGCGTCGGTCGCCTCGGGCAGGGTTTCGTTCAGCGGGTCGAATTCGACGACCTGCGCGCCGGCGGCCCGCAGCAGCTCGGCGTGTTCGGCGTACCCGAAGGTGAACGCCTTGCCGGCGGCCACGGCGACGCGGACGTCCCGACCGACGGCGCTCACCACGTCCGCCGGGTCCCACGGCGGGTCCTCAACCCGGCCGCCGGCGGCCGCCACCACCGCGGGCAGGTCGACGTGGCGCGCCACCAGATCCGTCATCGCCTCGATCGCCCGCTGGGCGTGGCGGCCGTACTCCGCGGCGGTGACCAGTCCCAGATACCTTGTCGGAAGCTCCAATTCGGCGTTGCGAGGGATCGCCCCCAGAACCGGCACACCCGCCTGCTCGCACGCCTGCCGCAGCACCAACTCGTGCCGGGACGTCCCGACCCGGTTGAGGATGACACCGCTGATCCGGGTGTGCGGGTCGAAGGTAGAGAAGCCGTGCAGCAGAGCGGCCATGCTGTGGCTCTGACCACGGGCGTCGACCACCAGAACCACCGGGGCGCCCAGCAGGCCCGCGACGTGCGCGGTGGAGCCGGCGGCCGGGCCCGTTGCGTCCGGGCCGATCCGGCCGTCGAACAGGCCCATCACGCCCTCGATCACGGCGATGTCGGCGCCGCGGACGCCGTGGCCGAACAGCGGGCCGATGAGCTTGTCCCCCACCATCACCGGGTCGAGGTTGCGGCCGGGTCGTCCGGCGGCCAGGGTGTGGTAGCCGGGGTCGATGAAGTCGGGACCGACCTTGAACGGCGCCACCCGGTGGCCGGCCCGGCGCAGCGCGCCGATCAAACCCGTTGCCACCGTGGTCTTTCCGCTGCCCGATGCGGGGGCGGCGATGACGACGGCGGGTGCCGGCCTCACCACTCGATGCCCTTCTGGCCTTTGCGGCCCGCGTCCATCGGGTGTTTCACCTTGCCCATCTCGGTCACCAGGTCGGCGGCGTCGATGAGGCGCGGCGGGGCGTCACGGCCGGTGATCACCACGTGCTGCTGACCCGGGCGGTCCTGCAGCGTCGCCACCACCTCGTCGACATCGAGCCAGCCCCACTTGAGCGGATAGGTGAATTCGTCGAGAACATAGAAGTCGTGCCGCTGCTCCCGCAGACGCCGCGAGATCTCGGCCCACCCGTCGGCGGCCGCCGCGGCATGGTCGAGTTCGCTGCCGGCCTTGCGCGACTTGCGTGTCCAAGACCACCCCGAACCCATCTTGTGCCATTCGACCGCGCCGCCGACGCCGGTGCTTTCATGCAGTTGGCCGAGCTCCCGAAAAGCGGCCTCTTCCCCCACTTTCCATTTCGCGCTCTTGACGAACTGGAACACCGCGACACTCATCCCGACGTTCCAGGCGCGCAACGCCATTCCGAACGCCGCCGTCGACTTGCCCTTGCCTTCGCCGGTGTGCACCGCCAGTACCGGGGTGTTACGCCGCGCCCGGGTGGTCAGGCCGTCGTTCGGGACGGCGGTCGGATTTCCCTGGGGCATAGGCGATTACCAGCTCACGCCACGCTGCGGACGGCTTGGGTCAGGTGATCGGCGTGCAGATGTTCCAGCCGCATGATGGGCGCGCCGAGCTGTTGTGCCAACCGGCCGGCCAGGCCCAGCCGGACATAGGACGTCTCGCAGTCGACGACGACGGCGGCAACACCTTCAGCCGCCAACCGGGCCGCAGCAATCCTGCTGCGGTTCAACGGATCCGGGCCAGCGGTGGCGCGGCCGTCAGTGAGCACCACGACCAGCGGGCGGCGGGCCCGGTCGCGCACCTTCTCGCGGATGACCAGTCCCCGCGCGGCCATCAGGCCCTCGGCGAGTGGAGTTCTGCCGCCGGTGTCGAACCGGGACAGTCGCCGTCCGGCGATGTGCGCCGACGACGTTGGCGGCAGCAGGATCCTGGCTTCCTGCTGGCGGAAGGTGATCACGGCGACCTTGTCGCGTCGCTGGTAGGCGTCGCGCAGCAACGACATGGTGGCCCCGCTGACGGCGGCCATCCGGTCGCGGGCGGCCATCGACCCGGAGGCGTCGACGACGAAGATCACCAGGTTGCCTTCGCGTCCCTCGCGAACCGCCCGGCGCAGGTGGCTGGGCTGTAGGAGCAGGGGCCCGGCCCGATCGGCGTCTTCGGCGGCCGTCAGCAGGGTGGCGAACAGGTGCAGGCCGTGCGCGCCCGGGTCGGTGGGGTCGGCGGCGGCCACGACGCTGCCGGCGGCGTTGCGGGCGCGGGACCGACGACCGGGTGCGCCTTCGCCGACCCCGGGCACCGTCAAGGCCCGGGTGCGAAACACCTTCGAAGGCGGCGCGCTGGGCCGTGGCGGTGCCGGTGCCTGGGTGCCACCCGAATTCTGTTCGGGGACAGAGTCTTCGGCGGGTTGACCGCCATGGGGAGGATCGGGATCGGGCTCGGGGTCGGGTTGGGTCCTAGACTCCGCATCCGCCCGGGCCAACGCTTCGTCCAATTGGTCGCGCTCGATGCCGTGGTCGTCGAAGGGATCACGTCGGCGACGGTGCGGCAACGCCAGTTCAGCGGCCACCCGGATGTCCTGTTCTTCGATCACGAGCGCGCCGCGCCAGGCCGCGTGGGCGGCGGCGGTGCGCGCCACCACCAGATCGGCTCGCATGCCGTCGACGTCGAAGGCCGCGCACAGCGCCGCGATGCGCCGTAACTCGTTGTCGGGCAACACCACATCGTCGACCATGGCACGGGCCGCGGCGATCCGGCCGGCCAACTCGGCGTCGGCGTCGGCGTACTTGCGGGCGAACGCGTCGGGATCGGCTTCGTAGGCCATCCGCTGACGGATCACTTCCACCCGCACATCGACGTCGCGCGAGGCCTGCACGTCGACCGTGAGACCAAACCGGTCCAACAGCTGCGGGCGCAGTTCGCCCTCTTCGGGGTTCATGGTTCCGATCAGGACGAACCGGGCCTCGTGGGTATGGGAGATGCCGTCTCGTTCGATGTGCACCCGGCCCATGGCGGCGGCGTCGAGCAGGATGTCGACCAGATGGTCGTGCAGCAGGTTCACCTCGTCGACATAGAGGACGCCGCCGTGAGCGCGGGCCAGCAGGCCCGGGGAGAAGGCGTGCTCGCCGTCACGCAACACCCGCTGCAGGTCCAGCGAGCCGACGACCCGGTCTTCGGTGGCCCCCAACGGCATCTCCACCAGGCCCGCCCCGCCGGAGTCGGTCGCGGCGGACAACAGCGCGGCCAGCCCGCGCACCGCGGTCGACTTGGCGGTGCCCTTCTCACCGCGGATGAGGGCGCCGCCGATCTCGGGCCGCACTGCGCACAGCAGCAGCGCCAGCCGCAGCTGGTCGTGCCCGACGATCGCGCTGAACGGATAGGGCTTCACCGGGCGCCCGCCGCGGGAGAAGCCGGCCCTGAACCTGGTCTGAGCATCGGCACATGCGGGATACCGTCGTCGAGGAAATCGTCACCGTCGCGGACGAAGCCGTGCCGGGCGTACATCTCGGCCAGGTATTTCTGGGCGTCGATGCGACACGGGTAGTCGCCCACTTCGGCCAGCGCGGCGCGCAGCAGGCGAGTGGCGTGGCCCTGCCCGCGCGCGCTGCGCTTGGTGCACACCCGGCCGATCCGGAACGCCTTCTCACCACCGGCGTGCTCCTCCATCAACCGCAATGTGCAGATCACCTCTCCGTCGGTGGATTCCAGCCAGAAGTGCCGGGTTTCGGCGAGCAGGTCGCGCCCGTCCAATTCCGGGTAGGGGCAGGCCTGTTCGACCACGAACACCTCGACCCGCAGCTTGAGCAGTTCGTAAAGAGTCCGCGCGTCAAGGTCTTTGAACCAGGAACGTCGCAACGCCTCACTCATTTACGCCGCCTCCAGCCGCAACGTCTTGTTGGTCCACGACCTCAACTCGTCGTAAAGGGCGGGTTCACGCGACAAGTCAGCTCCCAAGGACGGCACGATCTCTTTGAGGGTAGGTAACCACGACTGGTACCTGTTGGCGAAACAGCGTTGCAGCACGTCCAGCATCGCCGGGACGGCGGTCGAGGCGCCCGGTGAGCCACCGAGCAGGCCGGCGATGCTGCCGTCGGCGGCGCCCACGATCGTGGTGCCGAACTCCAGCGCCCCGCCCTTGCCCCTGGTCCGCCGGATCACCTGCACTCGCTGCCCGGCCACCGTCAGCTCCCAATCGGAATCCACTGCGCTGGGGGCGAATTCACGCAACGCGGCCACCCGGTCCGGTTCGGTGAGCCGCAGTTGGGCGATCAGATAGCGGAGCAGTGTCATCTCCCGCACGCCGACGCCGAGCATGGACGGCAGATTGTCCGGCCGTATCGAGCGGGGCAGGTCGCTGACGTGCCCGTGCTTGAGGAATTTCGGCGACCAACCGGCGTAAGGCCCGAACACCAGCCACGGCCGGCCGTTGACGAACCGCAGGTCCAGGTGCAGCGCGCCCAACGGCGGCGCTCCCGCCGCCGGCGAGCCGTACACCTTGGCCCGGTGCGCGGCCGTGAGCCTGGGGTTGGCGGTGCGCAGGAAACGGCCGCCGATCGGGAACCCCGCGAAGCCGCGGATCTCGTCGATACCGGCCTTCTGCAGCAACGGCAAGGCGTCGCCGCCGGCCCCGACGAACACGAATCTGGCATCCAGCTTTCGCTTTTCACCGGTGCGCCGGTTGCCCACGGTCAGCGTCCAGCCGCCATCGTGCCGGCGGGCCAGCTTGCGCACCTGATGGCCGAACCACACGGTGGCACCGGCTTTCACGCAGTAGCCGATGAGTTGCCGGGACAGAGCGCCGAAGTCGACGTCCGTGCCGTCGGCGGCCCAGTTCAGGGCCACCGGTTCGGCGAAGTCACGGTTGGCGGCCATGAACGGCAGCCGGCGCGCGAACTCGTCGGGGTCCACCACCAACTCGGTGGCGGCGAACAACGGGTTGCGGGCCAACGCGTCACGGCGTCGCCGCAGATAGTCGACGCCGGCCACGCCGCGCACGAAACTGACATGCGGAACCGGGTTGAGGAACCCCGGTACATCGGTGACGATGCCGTTCTCGGCCGCGTAGGCCCAGAACTGCCGGGTGATCTGGAACTGCTCGTTGACCAGTACCGCCTTGGTGATGTCGATCGAGCCGTCCGGGAGCTGCGGGGTGTAGTTCATTTCGCACAGCCCCGCATGCCCGGTGCCGGCGTTGTTCCACGGGCTGCTGCTCTCGGCGCCGACGCCGTCCAGGCGCTCGATCACGGTGATCGACCAGCCGGGCTCCAGCCGCCGCAGCAACGCGCCCAGGGTGGCGCTCATGATTCCGGCACCCACCAGCACGACGTCGGTTCTGGCTTGCTGTGCCACGCCGATCGCTGGTCCTTTCTGGGAAGACTGCCGGTTCCCCAGGTTATCGCCGAAGGAGTTGGGCACCCAATCCACCGCATCCGCCACGGCCGCAACCTCTAAGCTGGCCTCGTGACTGGCTGGGAGCCCGACGTCCTGCCGGGCTACTGGCAGTGCACCATCCCGCTCGGGCCCGACCCGGACGGCGAGGGTGAGATCGTCGCAACGCTCGTGCGCCGTGGTCCGCAACCGGCGGCCGGCCGTGCGGTGCTGGCCGTGCACGGCTACACCGACTATTTCTTCCACACCGCGCTGGCCGACCACTTCGCCGACCGCGGCTTCACGTTCTACGCCCTGGACCTGCGCAAGTGCGGCCGCTCGCACCGGGCGGAGCAGACGCCGCATTTCACCAGCAACCTGGCCCACTACGACGACGAGTTGAACCAGGCGCTGGCGCTGATCCGCGAGCAGTCCGACACCGAGGTGCTGATGTACGGCCATTCGGCCGGGGGTCTGATCCTGTCGCTGTGGCTGGACCGGCTGCGTCGCCAGGATGCGGTCGCGCAGGCCGGTGTGAGCGGCCTGGTGCTCAACAGCCCGTTCCTCGACCTGCACGGCCCGGCGATCCTGCGGCTCGGAGTCACGTCGGCAACCATCGCGGCCCTGTCGCGGATGCGCAGCAAGGGCGTCGCCCGGGCCAGCGGAAGCGGCGGCTACGGGTCGAGCCTGCACCGCGATTACCACGGCGAGTTCGACTACAACCTGCAGTGGAAACCGTTGGGCGGCTTCCCCGTCACGTTCGGCTGGCTGCACGCGGTACGCCGCGGCCAGGCCCGGCTGCACCGCGGCCTCGACGTCGGGGTGCCCAACCTGATCCTGCGCTCGGACCACACCGTGCCCGAGAGCGCCGAACCGGCGGCCCTGCAGCGCGGCGACGCGGTGCTCGACGTCGGCCAGATCGCGCGGTGGGCCGGCTGTATCGGCAACCGCACCAGCATCATTCCGGTGCCGGATGCCAAACACGATGTGTTTCTGTCGCTTCCCCAACCCCGTCAGCTAGCGTATCGCCATCTGGACCGCTGGCTCGACGAACACCTCAGCAGGCTCAACGACACCGACGCCTCGGTCCCGCCCGAGAACCAGTCGGGGAAAGGGTGACGCATCGATGGAGACCTACGACCTCGCGATCATCGGAACCGGTTCGGGCAACAGCATTCTCAATGAACACTATGCGGCCAAGCGGGTGGCGATCTGCGAGCAGGGCGTCTTCGGCGGCACCTGCCTGAACGTCGGGTGCATCCCCACCAAGATGTTCGTCTACGCCGCCGAGGTGGCGAAGACGATCCAGGGCGCGGCCCGGTACGGCGTGGACGCGCACATCGACGGGGTGCGCTGGACGGACATCGTGTCGCGGGTGTTCGGGCGCATCGATCCGATCGGGCCCAGCGGCGAAGATTACCGCCGCTCGGCGCCCAACATCGATGTGTACGACAGTCACACGCGTTTCGGGCCCATCGCGGCCGACGGGCGCTACCTGTTGCGTACCGACGCCGGCGAGGAGTTCACCGCCGACCAGGTGGTGATCGCGGCGGGCTCGCGGCCGACGGTACCGCCGGCGATCGCCGCCTCGGGCGTCAAGTACCACACCAGCGACACCATCATGCGGATTGCCGATGTTCCCGAGCACCTGGTGATCGTTGGAAGCGGTTTTGTCGCAGCGGAATTCGCGCACGTGTTCTCGGCGCTGGGCTCGCGGGTCACGCTGGTGGTAAGGGGCAGCTGCCTGCTGCGTCACTGCGACGACACCATCTGCGAACGGTTCACCCGCATCGTGTCCGGCAAGTGGGAACTGCGCACCCACCGCAACGTCGTCGACGGGCACAACCGTGATTCCGGTGTTTCGCTGCAACTCGACGACGGGAGCACCCTGGACGCCGACGCGCTGCTGGTGGCTACCGGACGGATATCCAATGCCGACCTGCTCGACGCGGAGCAGGCCGGAGTCGCCGTCGAAAATGGACGCGTCATCGTCGACCAGTACCAACGCACCTCCGCGCGTGGCGTTTTCGCCCTGGGTGACGTGTCGTCGCCCTATCAGCTCAAGCATGTCGCCAACCACGAGGCCCGCGTCGTGCAGCGAAACCTGCTCTGCGACTGGGACGACACCGAATCGATGGCCGTCACCGACCACCGGTTCGTCCCCTCAGCGGTATTCACCGATCCGCAGTTGGCCAGCGTGGGACTGACCGAAAACCAGGCAGTGGCACAGGGTTTCGATATCTCGGTGAAGATCCAGGACTACGCCGACGTCGCCTACGGGTGGGCGATGGAGGACACCACCGGCATCGTCAAGTTGATCGCCGAGCGCGGCACCGGCCGGCTGCTGGGCGCGCACCTGATGGGCTATCAGGCGTCGTCGCTGATTCAGCCGCTGATTCAGGCGATGAGCTTCGGGCTCACCGCCCACCAGATGGCCCGCGGACAGTACTGGATCCATCCCGCTCTGGCCGAGGTGGTGGAGAACGCGCTGCTGGGTCTGAGCTGACTCAGTCCTGCGCCCGTTGCTGACAGGCCGGGCACAGTCCGTGCAGCGTCAGGCCGGCCCGCTCGGACAGCGCGAAGGAACTGCCCGCCATCGCATGTTCGAGCGCCGAACTGAGCTGACGGGCGGGCACCTCGATGATCGCTCCGCACTGCGTGCACACCGCGTGGTGGTGCGGTGCGGTGGCCATGCCGTAGGTGGTGACTCCGCCGTCGAGGGTCAACGCGTGCAGCACGCCCTGGTCGACCAGGGTGGTCACCGTGCGGTAAATGGTCGCGAGGTCCGGTGGCTGGACTCCCGGCGCCAGGCACGCCGGCAGCCGGTGCTGGATCTCGGCCACCGACAGGTGCCCGTTGAACGGCTCCAGGATCGCCAACACCTGGATCCGCGAGGCCATCCGCCGCAGCCCGCGGGCGCGCAGCAGTTCCCCGATCCGCTCGGTGGCCGCCGGGTCCAGGCCCGCCGGTTCAGTCGTCACCCGTTCAGTGTCGCGCCACCGGCCCGGGATTGCCAGCGCAAGACCACGGCGGGTCCGGCTCCTGCAAGTCACTTGCAACCAGCTCGGCAGCGAACCTACAGTTGAGCGCGTCTCCGTCAGCGGGAAGGATCTTGAATGGCCAGCGACCAACTCGACCGGCAGTCGCCCTGGTCGCGGCTGCGGGCGGCGCTGTCACCCGCGGAGTGGGGGCGGCTGGGCCTGATGCTGGCGGTGATCGCGGCGCTGCATCTGGTGGGCTGGCTGACCCTGATCCTGGTGGTGGAGCCGGCGCATCTGAGCTTGGGCCACAAGGCATTTGGCGTGGGCATCGGACTCACCGCCTATACGTTGGGGCTGCGGCATGCGTTCGACGCGGACCACATCGCCGCCATCGACAACACCACCCGCAAGCTGATGAGTGAGGGCCAGCGGCCCCTGGCCGTCGGCTTCTTCTTCTCCCTGGGCCACTCCTCGGTGGTGTTCACCCTGGCGCTGCTGCTGGCAGTCGGGCTGCGCGCCGTCGTGGGCCCCGTCGAGGACGACTCATCACGACTGCACTTCTATACCGGTCTGATCGGTACCAGCGTCTCGGGCGGGTTCCTCTACTTGATCGCCCTGATGAACATCGTCGTGCTGGTCGGAATCCTGCGGGTTTTCCGGCGGTTGCGCCAGGGTGAGTTCAATGAAGCGGAACTCGAGCAGCAGCTGGACAACCGCGGCCTGATCAACCGATTCCTCGGACGCCTCACCAAGTCGATCACCAAGTCCTGGCACATGTACCCGCTCGGACTGCTGTTCGGCCTGGGCTTTGACACGGCCACCGAGATCGCGCTGCTGGTGCTGGCCGGCACCAGCGCGGCGTCGGGGCTGCCCTGGTACGCCATCCTGTGCCTGCCGGTCTTGTTCACGGCCGGCATGTGTCTGCTGGACACGATCGACGGGTCATTCATGAACTTCGCTTACGGCTGGGCGTTCTCCAACCCGGTGCGCAAGATCTATTACAACCTCACCGTCACCGGGCTGTCGGTGGCGGTGGCGCTGCTGATCGGCACGGTGGAGCTGCTCGGGCTGTTCGCCGATCACCTCGGCTGGCGCGGCGGCCTGTGGGACTGGATCGCCGGGCTGGACCTGAACACGGTGGGCTTCGTCGTCGTCGGGATGTTCGTCCTCACCTGGGCCGTCGCGCTGCTGGTATGGCGCTACGGACGAATCGAAGAGAAGTGGGCGCCCGCGACGGAGCGCGTGGGCTAGCTGGAACCGGCTTCCCCTGCCTACATCACCGGATTCTTCCGTCAGTTGTTCTGACCCACAGCGCTTTTCGGCGTGCTACCGTGAGCGACGGTGCATGAACTCTCGCTGTGCCAGGCGATCGCCGGGGTGGCCAAGTCCCACGCCGCGGGCCGTCACGTCGACCTGGTGCGGGTGCGAATCGGCTCCCTTCGGCAGGTCGTCCCCGACTCCCTGTCATTCTGTTGGACGCTGGTCCGAGATGCCGAGGACATGCCCGACGCCGAGTTGTGCATCGAACACGTCGCCGCCCAGGTGCGCTGCCGTGCCTGCGACGGCCAGTCGGAGATCACTTCGCCATGGTCGATCTGGTGTCCACAATGCGAAAGCTCGGACGTCGAGGTGCTGCGCGGCAACGAGTTTCTGGTGACTTCACTCGAGGTTTCCTGAAATCCGGTCAGCGTAGCCGCATTTCGCGCCGATGCGCTCTTGCGAATAGGCCGCAGGATGGAAATAACGGAGCCGACAATAAAGTTCGGAACCGGCGGTTCATCATCTGGAATGCCGTACTCCGATAACTTTGCGAAACAGCCTCTTTCGGCAAGCGCCAGGTGTTGTGACACGTCTGTCCAACGACGCAGTCACGGCGAACCGTTGACATTGCCCAATAGCGCGAGTAGGCCTGAAGATAGCGCCGCGCAAGTGGGCCGACGGTCGACTCCGGCGGCGTAGGGGCATCAGCCCGGCCCCGGAAAGCTGCACTATGCCAACAGAAGCAGCAGTCAAAGCA
The DNA here is from genome assembly GCF_003614435.1 of Mycobacterium paragordonae. Lineage (NCBI taxonomy): Bacteria > Bacillati > Actinomycetota > Actinomycetes > Mycobacteriales > Mycobacteriaceae > Mycobacterium > Mycobacterium paragordonae. Next base: position 2,332,802 of record NZ_CP025546.1, on the reverse strand, counting down.
GAACAAACGTTGATTCACGTTCTGTGGATCAATGCCGGCCTCAGTTGCGACGGCGATTCGGTGGCGTTGACTGCCGCCACCCAGCCCAGCGTCGAGGAAATCGCCTTAGGTGCGCTGCCCGGTCTCCCGCAGGTCGCCGTTCACTGGCCGCTGATCGACTTCGAGTGCGGGCCCAATGGAGGGGCCGACGACTTCCTGGAATGGTTCTTCAAAGCCGATCGCGGGGAGTTGGAACCCTTCGTGCTGGTCGTCGAGGGATCGATTCCCAACGAGCAGATCAAGAGCGAAGGTTATTGGTGCGGCTTCGGCAACGACCCGGCCACCGGCCAACCGATGACGACCAGCGAATGGCTGGACCGGTTGACTCCCAAGGCCACTGCGGTCGTCGCCGTCGGGACTTGCGCGACCTACGGCGGAATCCACGCAATGGCCGGCAACCCGACCGGCGCGATGGGCGTGCCCGACTACCTCGGCTGGGACTGGAAGAGCAAGGCCGGCATACCGATCGTCTGCGTGCCCGGGTGCCCGATCCATCCGGACAACCTGGCCGAGACGCTGACCTACCTGCTGTACATGGCGACCGGTCAGGCGCCGATGATCCCGCTCGACGACGCCCTGCGCCCCAAATGGCTGTTCGGCCAGACCGTGCACGAAGGGTGCGACCGGGCTGGTTACTACGAGCAGGGTGACTTCGCCACGGAATACGGGTCACCCAAATGCATTGTCAAGCTTGGCTGTTGGGGACCCGTGGTGAAGTGCAATGTGCCCAAGCGAGGCTGGATCAACGGTATCGGGGGCTGCCCGAATGTCGGCGGCATCTGCATCGGCTGCACGATGCCCGGCTTCCCGGACAAGTTCATGCCGTTCATGGACGAACCACCGGGCGGCAAACTGTCCAGCACGGCTTCGGGTCTGTACGGGACCGTGATCCGGAGCCTGCGTCACATCACGGCGAAGACCGTTGACAAGGAACCACGCTGGCGCCACAAGGGCACCGAACTGGTCACCGGAGCCCGCCGAACCTGGTGAGCGCCACGGCCGGTCGCGGCCGGCCTCACCCCTCCACACAGCCCGCAGGGCGGAGAGCAGTATTCGCTATGACAACCATCATTCCCGAACCGTCAACTTCCAAGCGGGAACCCGGTCAGCTCGTCGAAATGGCCTGGGACCCCATCACCCGGATCGTCGGCAGCCTCGGCATCTACACCAAGATCGATTTCGAGAACCGCGAAGTGGTCGAATGCCACAGCACGTCGTCGATCTTCCGCGGCTACTCGATCTTCATGAAGGGCAAGGACCCTCGCGACGCCCATTTCATCACCAGCCGCATCTGCGGCATCTGCGGCGACAACCACGCCACCTGCTCCTGCTACGCGCAGAACATGGCCTACGGGGTCAAGCCGCCGCACATCGGCGAATGGATCGTCAACCTGGGCGAGGCCGCGGAATACATGTTCGACCACAACATATTCCAGGAGAACCTGGTGGGGGTCGACTTCTGCGAGAAGATGGTCGCCGAAACAAATCCGGGTGTACTTGCTAAGGCGGAGAAGACCGCGGCGCCGCACGCCGACGCGCACGGTTACAAGACGATCGCGGACATCATGCGGTCGCTCAACCCGTTCAGCGGTGAGTTCTACCGCGAAGCACTCCAGGTCAGCCGCTGGACCCGAGAGATGTTCTGTCTCATGGAAGGTCGGCACGTCCATCCGTCCACGCTGTACCCCGGCGGCGTCGGCACGGTGGCCACGATCCAGCTGATGACCGACTACATGACCCGGTTGATGCGCTACGTCGAGTTCATGAAGAAGGTCGTCCCGATGCACGACGACCTGTTCGACTTCTTCTACGAGGCACTGCCCGGCTACGAGAAGGTGGGCCTGCGCCGCACCCTGCTGGGCTGCTGGGGCTCGTTCCAGGATCCCGAGGTGTGCAACTTCGAGTACAAGGACATGGAGCGCTGGGGCAACGCGATGTACGTCACCCCGGGCGTCGTCGTCGACGGCAAGCTCCTCACCCATTCCCTGGTCGACATCAACCTGGGCATCCGGATCCTTTTGGGCAGTTCGTATTACGACGACTGGACCGACCAGGAGATGTTCGTCAAGACCGATCCGCTGGGCAACCCGGTGGACCGGCGGCACCCGTGGAACCAGCACACCAACCCGCATCCGCAGAAGCGCGAAATGGACGGCGGCAATTACAGCTGGGTGATGTCACCGCGCTGGTTCGACGGCAAGGACCACCTGGCGCTGGACACCGGCGGCGGCCCGCTGGCCCGGTTGTGGTCGACCGCGCTGGCCGGCCTCGTCGATATCGGCTACGTCAAGGCCACCGGCAACAGCGTCAAGATCAACCTGCCCAAGACCGCGCTGAAGGGCCCGGTCGAGTTCGAGTGGAAGGTGCCTAGGCACGGCTCCAACACCATCGAACGCAACCGTGCCCGTACCTACTTCCAGGCGTACGCCGCCGCGTGCGGACTGTATTTCGCCGAACAGGCTTTGGCCGAGATCCGTGCGGGGCGAACGAAAACCTGGGAGAAATTCGAAGTGCCCGACGAGGGCATCGGCTGCGGATTCACCGAGGCCGTGCGCGGCGTACTGAGCCACCACATGGTGATCCGCGACGGCAAGATCGCCAACTACCATCCGTACCCGCCCACCCCGTGGAACGCCAACCCGCGCGACAGCTACGGCACGCCGGGTCCGTACGAGGACGCGGTGCAAGGACAGCCGATCTTCGAGGAGAACGATCGGGAGAACTTCAAAGGCATCGACGTGATGCGCACGGTGCGCAGCTTCGATCCGTGCCTGCCCTGCGGCGTGCACATGTACCTGGGCAAGGGCAAGACGCTGGAGAGATTGCACACGCCCACCCAGTCACCCGTAATGGAGTGAGGAGATGGTGGCTCGCCCAGATGACCGGGAATCAGACACCGAGTGGCGCACCGCGGGCGACCGGATCCAGACGCTACTGGATTCCTGCGCCGCGGGCGGGACGGCCGCATACGACCGCGCGCAGCAGCTGGTCCGCGAGGTGGTCGGACTGTACGGTGCCGGCCTGCAACGGATCTTGGCGCATGCCGACCCTCAATTAGCCGAGCGGCTGGCCACCGACGACCTGGTGGCCAGCCTGCTCCTGGTCCACGGCCTGCACCCGCACGATGTGCGGCGCCGGGTCGGTGACGCCCTGGACCGGGTGCGCCCCTATCTGGGTTCGCACGGCGGCGATGTCGAGCTGCTCGAGATCGCCGACGACACGGTGCGGCTGGCTTTCCAGGGCAGCTGCAAGAGTTGTCCGTCCTCGGCAGTGACGCTCGAGTTCGCGGTGGAAGACGCGATAAGGGCCGCTGCGCCGGAGATTTCCGAAATCGAGGTGGTGGCCGCGCGGCACACCGACGTCATCCCGGCCGAATCACTGCTGGCGCCAATGCGTTCCAACGGAATCGCGGCCTGGCACCCGGCGCCGGAGTTGGCCGACCTGGTCCCCGGCGAGGTGGCCGGCTTCCTGATCGCCGGCACGCCGGTGCTGGCCTGCCGCGTCGGTGACCGCAGCCTGGCCTACCGCGACCACTGCCCGGTCTGCGTCGACACGCTGGCCGGCGCGCAGCTGCACGGCGGCTTGCTCCGATGCCCGCGATGTGCAACGGAATTCGACGTCATCCAGGCGGGGGCCGGGCCTGGCAGCCACCTCGAGCCACTGCCCCTGCTGACCCGGGACGGGGTGCTGTCGCTGGCGTTGCCGCGCGAAATGCTGGGAGCTTCGGCATGAGCAGTCCGTACGACGTGTTGACCCGGATCAGCAGCCGGCGACCTCCCGAGCCGGCCGGGGAACGGTGTGAGATGTGCGCCGAGACGATAGCCGACGAGCACCAGCACGTGGTGAATGTGGCTGGGCGGCAGCTGATGTGCGTCTGCCGCGGCTGCTACCTGCTGTTCACCGACCCGCACGCCGAACTGCGCTACCGCGCGGTGCCCGACCGGTACCTGGCCTTCACCGATTTCGCCCTGGATCGGCGCGCCTGGGAGGCGATGCAGATTCCCGTCGGGGTCGCGTTCTTCTTCACCAACTCCGCGCTGGGCCGCACCGTCGCGTTTTATCCCGGGCCGGCCGGCGCCTGCGAATCCGAGCTGGACCTGGACATGTGGAACTCCATCCGGGCCGCCGATCGCCGCGCCGACCTACTCGCCGATGACGTCGAGGCGCTCCTGGTGCGGGTGCCGGAAACCGGCTCGCCGCAAACGTTTCTCGTCCCGATCGATGCCTGCTACGAATTCGTCGGACGGCTGCGCACGCTGTGGCACGGATTCGACGGCGGGCAGGAGGCGCGGGCGTTCATCGACGAATTCTTCGCGCGGATCGCGGCCCGTGCGCGCGAGACACCGCCATGACCGACCACTTGGACGTGTCCTTCGCCGTTCTCGACGTGGCGCCCGAACCGTATGCCGTCACACCGATGCTGACCGCGCGCATCGGCGTCGTTGCCAGCCCGGAAGACCCCGTGCACGCGATCGCGCTGCGCTGCCAGGTCCGCATTGAACCACTACGGCGCTCCTACAACGACCAGGAGGCCGCCGGACTCACCGACCTGTTCGGCACTCGCGAGCGATGGGCCACCACTCAGCGCACCTTCCTGTGGCAACACTGTGGCGCGATGGTGCCGGGATTCGCCGGCAACACCACGGTGGCGCTACCACTGGACTGCACCTACGACTTCGAGGTGACGGCGGCGAAATACCTGCACGCCCTCGATCACGGCGCGCTGCCCCTGCAATTCCTGTTCAGTGGAACCATTTTCGTGAAGTCGGCGCGCGGGTTCTCGGTGCAGCAGGTGTCATGGGACTGCGAGGATCGTTACGACATGCCGGTGAGTGTCTGGCGTGACCTCATCTCCCTGCACTACCCGAACACCGGATGGGTCCGTCTGCGCCACGAAACCGTCTCGGCGCTGGCCGGTTACAAGTCGGTGAACGGACTGCTCGACCTCGACCACGCGGTGACGGCGCTGCTGGCCGATGCGGCTACCCGGCAGGTAGCGCCATGAGTTGGGACCGGGCCCGCGCGGTCGCCGACGCGGTGCTCTACGAGGGCTACCTGCTCTACCCCTACCGCGGCACGTCGAGCAAGAATCAATCCCGCTGGCAATTCGGCGTACTCGGGCCGCCGGGGGCGGCCGCGGCCGGACTCGGCGAAGACGACGCGCTGGCGGCGCAGTTCCTGGTCCGCTCGGCGGATGCGATCACCCTGGTGGTGCGTTTTCTGCAACTGCAGCGCCGCCAGGCACAACGCGCGGTAGCCGGCGGCTTCGAGGCGGTCGACGCGCTGAGCACCCCGGCCGGGTCCTGGCTGACCTGGGACGAAGCGGTGGAATGCGAAACCTCGTTCGGGCCGCTGCCGTTGGTCGATGCGCCGTGGACGCTGCCCGTATCAGCGGCGCCCGCAACCGATATCGAGGCCGTCGAGGGTGGCCGATTGGTTCGCGAACGGTACGAGGTGCGGGGCCGGCTCGTGGTGCGTACCGAGCCTGATGGTGAGCTGCTGAGAGTTTCCGTCCACCTGGCCAACACCGGGGCGGCGGCCACCCACAAGGACGATGCGCTGGCCCGCTCGATGATCGGCACCCATCTGATCGCCGAAGTCGTTGGTGGTGAATTCGTTTCACTGCTGGAGCCGCCGGCCGCGGCGGCCGGCGCGGCGTCACGGTGTGCCCAGCACCGGTGTTTCCCGGTGCTGGCCGGACCGCCGGGCGCACACGACATGCTGCTGGTCTCGCCGATCATCCTCTACGACCACCCCGAAGTGGCCGCGCAGAGCAGCACCGCCCTGTACGACTGCACGGAGATCGACGAGATACTCACGCTGCGCGTGATGACGATGACCGACGAGGAGAAAGCTCAGGCCCGGGCCACCGATCCGCGGGCGGCACGGATCATCGACGAGTGTGACGCGATGTCGGCCGAGGACATGGGTCGCCTGCACGGTGTGCTGCGCGACCCGCACCGCGCCGCCGGGCTCATTCCGGAGATACCCGATGGCGTCGACTGGTGGGATCCATTGGCCGACAACGCGGTTAGCCCCGACGTCGATGCAGTCCTGGTTCAGGGAGTGCGGGTCGCCCGCGGCAGCAGGGTGGTACTCCGCCCGCGGCGCAACGCCGACGCACAGGACATCTTCGTGGCCGGCAAGACCGCCCGCGTCACGTCGGTGCACGAGGACGTCGAGGGCAACACACACGTGGCGGTAGTGGTCGAGGACGACCCGGCGGCAGACCTGCACGAGTGGTACGGCCGCTACCTGTACTTCTCCCCCGACGAAATCGAACCCCTCACCGAAAGGAACCCGTCATGGACGTCTTAGGTTGGATATTCCTCGCGCTGATCGCGCTGGTCGTCGCTGCCGCGGTGGGGCTGGGCCTGGCTTCCCTACCGGATGCCAAGCGCTATCTGCGGTTACGGCGAATGTAGGTCCGGCCTATGACAGCGCGCATCCTGGTAGCCGGCATCGGGAACATCTTCCTCGGCGACGACGGTTTCGGGTCCGAGGTGGCACGTCAGCTTGTCGTAGCGGCGGGCACCGAGATCGGGTGCGACGACGTGCGTGTTGTCGACTACGGGATCGGCGGTATGCATCTGGCGTACGACCTGCTCGAGGAGTGGGACACGCTGGTCCTGGTCGACGCCATCCCCAGCCGCGGCGCCCCGGGAACGTTGCACGTATTCCAAGCTGACCATGACAGCGACTGCCATGCAACGGGTTTGGATGCGCACAGCATGGATCCGCAGACGGTGTTCGCGAGCTTGCGGGCGTTGGGTGGCAACCCGCCGTACACCGTGATCGTCGGTTGTGAGGCCGGCAGTGTCGAGGAGCACCTCGGACTGAGCGAACCGGTCGCCGCCGCCGTGCCCCGCGCGGTCGGCGCGGTGCAGAGACTCGTTGCCGCCCTGCTGTCTTCGGCCCCGGCAGAACAGGAGTGCTGATGTGTCTCGGGATTCCTGGCCAGGTGATCAGGACGCTGGAGGGATATGAGGGGCAGCTCGCGCTGGTCGAAGTCGCCGGGGACCAGCGCCGGGTCAACATCGGGATGCTGCCCGAGGAGACCTTCGAGCCGGGCGACTGGGTGATCATTCACATGGGCTTCGCCGTGGAGAAGACCGACCGCGCCGGCGCCGAGCAGGCACTGGCCGGCCTGGAGCTGATGGGCCGGGGCCCCAGTCCGGAGGGCAGCTGAGGTGACGGCCGCTCCCCTGACCCGGTCCGACGATGTTCGGCGACGCATCACGGTGACCGGGGTGGTTCAGGGGGTCGGCTTCCGTCCGTTCGTGCACCGCCTCGCGAACGACCTCGGTTTGACGGGATTTGTCGGAAACGATTCGGGTGCGGTGTTTCTCGAGGTGCAGGGCGAACGTGATCGGCTGGACGAATTCGCTCACCGGTTGCGGCATCAAGCGCCTCCGCTGGCCCTGATCAGTTCGGTTGCGGTGACCGAGGTGGGATTCCGGGACAGCGACGCGCCCGGGTTCCGCATCGTCGCCAGCCGGGCCGTGAGCGGCCCCGCCACCCCGATCCCCCCCGATATCGCGATGTGCGACGACTGCCGGGCCGAACTGTTTGACCCGCACAACCGCCGCTACCGGCACCCGTTCGTCACCTGCACCAACTGCGGTCCGCGCTTCACCATCATCCGGTCGCTGCCCTATGACCGCCCGGCCACCACCATGTCGGGATTCGCCATGTGCGAACGGTGTGCCGCCGAGTACCACGATCCCGCTGACCGCCGGTTCCACGCCCAGCCCATCGCCTGTCCGGACTGCGGGCCGTCGCTGTGGTTCGACTCGCCCGCCGGGCGCACCGCGGGTGCCGAAGCGGCTGTAACGGCGGCCCGGGATGCACTGGCATCGGGCGCCGTGGTCGCCGTCAAGGGCATCGGCGGCTACCACCTGGCGTGCGTCGTGGACGAGGAATCGGTGGTCCGCGTGTTGCGGGTGCGAAAGTCTCGCGGCAGCAAACCTTTTGCCGTCCTGGTGCGCGATCTGGCGGTGGCACGGCGCTACGCGTTCGTCGACGAGACCGAGGCCGCGGTATTGACCGGCTCGGCGCGGCCGATCGTGTTGCTGCGTCGCAGACCTGACGCACCGGTGTGCGACGCGGTCGCGCCGGGCAGCCCGCTGATCGGCCTGATGTTGCCCTACTCCCCCGTTCATCATCTACTGCTCGACGGGCCGCTCGACTCGTTGGTGCTGACCAGCGCCAACCGGTCCGAGGAACCCATCTGTTTCACCGAAGAGGATGCCGCGCGGCGACTTCCAGCGTTGTGCGACGCCGTCCTCGACCACGACCGGCCCATTCACGTGCCCTGCGACGACTCGGTGGTGCGCATGCGAAAGGGCGGCGAACTACCCATCCGGCGTTCGCGCGGCTATGCACCGCTGCCCGTCGCGCTCGGGATCGACGGGCCCCTGGTGCTGGCCGTGGGCGGAGAACTGAAGAACACCTGCTGTCTCACCGACGGTTCCCGCGCCTACCTGTCCGGGCACATCGGCGACATGGGCGGCTATGAGACCTTGCGGGCCTTCGAGCGGGCGGTGGGCCAGCTCAGCGAGATTCGTGGCCGCCCGGCACGACTGGCCGCCGATCTGCACCCCGGCTACCACACTCGCGCCTGGGCCGAGCGCCACCAGCAGGGCCGGCCGGTGGACCTGGTCCAGCACCACCACGCACATGTAGTCTCGCTGCTGGCCGAGCACGGGCGACTCGGCGAGCCGATCATCGGCCTGGCCTTCGACGGCACAGGCTACGGATGCGACGAAACGATCTGGGGCGGTGAGATTCTCACCCTGGGCCACGACAGTCACCGGTTCCGGCGGGCCGGGCACCTGCGTCCGGTGCCGCTGCCCGGCGGCGACGCGGCGGTGCGCAATCCGTGGCGGATGGCGCTGTCCCAGCTCCGGCAGGCCGGTGTCGGCTGGGATGCCGATCTGGCCCCGGTGATTACCGCCCCGGCCGATGAATTGCGTTTCGTGCTTTCGCTTCTGGATCGTGGTACGGCCTGTGTTCCGTGCTCGAGCATGGGCCGGCTGTTCGACGCGGTCGCCTCGTTGCTGGGGGTGCGGCACCGGATCGACTACGAGGGACAGGCCGCCATCGAACTCGAGGCACTGGCGCAGACGGCACCGGCCCCCGAACCGCTGCACTTCGCGATAGGCGCGGACGCAGTGATCGACCCGGCTCCGATGGTGCGAGCGATGGTGGCGGCGCTGCGCGACGGGGTGCCACCGGCGGCGCTGGCCGCGGGCTTTCACCTCGCGGTGGCCGATGCCGTCGCCGACGTGGTCGCCCGGGTGGCGGGGGCGACCCGGTTGGTCGGCCTCACCGGCGGTGTGTTCCAGAACGTGCTGTTGCTGGAACAGTGCCTTAATCGGCTGCACGACAGAGATTTCGAGGTGCTGACCCATCGCCTGGTGCCGCCGAATGACGGCGGGCTGGCGCTGGGCCAGGCCGCGGTCTCGCTGCTGATCGCGCGGGAGGAGGAACACCGATGAACACGGTCATGGATCGCGAACTCGGCGCCGATCTGGCTGCTGATCTGGCGGGAGCCGCCTTCACCGCGGCCAGGCGGTTCGCGGCGGGCGCCACCATGTGGTCGATCGCGCCGTCGTGGGAACCGCATGCCAGGCACATCGCGGTCGAATTCGTGCACCCGGTGATCGTGGGCAAACGGGCGCTGCCGGCGGTCGCGCTGACCGGGCCCGACCTGGTGGATCAGGTCCGGGTTTCGGTACGCCCCGGCGACCTGGTGATCGCGGTGGCCGGCGCCGGGGATCCGGACGTGCGATCGGTGATGCAGCGCTGCCCGGCCTGGGGTGCCACCACGATCTGGATCGGCAGCGGCGTCCGGCCCGAACCCGGCGCCGCCGACCATGTGCTGTGGCTGGACGATCCCGATCCGAGGGTGCCCGCGACCGGCGGCTTCGTCCTGTTCTACCACCTGCTCTGGGAACTGACGCACGTGTGTTTCGAACACCCCGGCCTGTTGAAAACATCAGCCGCCGAGGAGGTTTGCGTCACGTGCAGCGACGAGGGCCGACTCGGTGAAGTGCTCACCGCACAGGACACCGAACGAGCCACCGTGCGTACCGCGCAGGGCACCGAGACCGTGGTGACGACCCTGATAGGGCCGGTCGCCGCCGGGGACCTGGTGCTCGTGCACGCGGGAACGGCGATCTCGCGCGCCGGTCAGGAGGCCTCATGACACGCCAGGAGCCCACCAACTTCCTGTACCCGTTCATCGACGCGCAGGAAGACGACCCCGATTCGCTGCTGGCGGACCTGGCCGCGTCCGCGCAGGCCAAGGCGGCCGAGAGCCTCGCGGTGCGGCGCGCCACGCTCGCCGCCAATGCCGACCTGCTGAACCGGGCCGCAACCGAACTGGCCCGCCGGTTCAACGCAGGCGGGCGGATGTTCACCTTCGGCAACGGCGGCAGCAGCACCGACTGCACCACGCTGGCCGGGTTGTTCGCCCGTCCCCCGGCCGGAAACCCATTGCCCGCATGGTCTTTGGCCACCGACCAGGCGATCGTCACCGCCCTGGGCAACGACGTCGGATTCGAGTTGGTCTTCGCCCGTCAGCTGATCGCCCGCGCCAAGTCCGGCGACATCGCGGTTGCCATGTCCACCAGCGGCAATTCGCCGAACCTGCTCACCGCGCTCACCGAGGCCCGCCAACGCGGCCTTTACACCATCGGATTCGCCGGCTACGACGGCGGCGCCTTCGCCAACAACCCGAATGTGGACGCCTGCTTCACCGTGAGGTCCCAGAGCGTGCACCGCATCCAGGAGGCCCAGGCCCTACTCGGCTATCGGCTCTGGCTGACGGTGCAGGAGAGATGCGATCAGAAGGTGGGGGCGGCATGAAAAACTCTGCAGGAGAATACCTCTCGTCGGGACCACGATTCGCCGAGGGCCAGGTGATCGAGCGCATCGAATCGTTCCGCAGGCGGCGGCCCCGCCTACTCGACGACCACATCACGCTGGCACACGGAGCCGGCGGCAAAGCCTCGGCGGCACTGGTGGACGCGGTGTTCCTCGACGCGTTCCGCAACCCGCTGCTCGAGTCGCTCGGCGACGGCGCGGTGCTCACGCTGCCCGGCGGTGAGCGGATCGCGATGTCCACCGACTCATTCGTGGTGCAGCCCAGACGGTTTCCAGGTGGCTCGATCGGGACCCTGGCCGTGCACGGCACATGTAACGACCTCGCGATGGCCGGCGCGGTACCGTCCTGGATCTCGGCGGCCTTCGTGCTCGAAGAGGGCTTCCCGATCGCCGAGTTGAGAGAGATCGTGGCGGACATGGCCGCCGCGGCCGCCGATGCCGGAGTGCAGATCGTCACCGGCGATACCAAGGTGGTGCCCAACGGCGCAGCCGACGGCGTATTCATCACCACCACGGGCACCGGCGTCATACCCGCGGACCGCACCCTCAAGGCCGGGGCGGTACGTGCCGGCGACCGGGTGCTGCTGTCCGGGTCGATGGGCGATCACGGCATGGCGGTTCTGCTCGCCCGTGGTGATCTGGCCATCGAAGCCGATATCGCCTCGGACACAGCGTCACTGAGCCCACTCGTCGAACTCTTGATGGCCGCGGCGCCGTCCACCCGCTGGCTGCGCGACGCGACCCGCGGCGGGGTGGGCACCGTCTGCAACGAACTCGCGCAGTCCTGCGGGCTCGGCGTGGTGCTCGACGAAGAACGCCTGCCGGTGCGGCCGATGGTCAACGGAGCGTGCGAACTACTCGGCATCGACCCGCTGTATGTCGCCAACGAAGGAAAGTTCGTTGCCGTCGTCGCGGCCGCGGAAGCCGAGGCGGGTCTGGCCGCCCTGCGCTCGCACCCGCTGGGATCCGATGCCGCCGACGTCGGGGAGATCGTGACCGAACCACGCGAAAGCGTCCTGCTCCGTACCGGATTCGGCGGAACCCGGATCGTCGACATGCTGGTCGGCGACCCACTACCCCGAATCTGCTGACCAGAAAGGAGACGACCGATGTGCCTGGGAATTCCGGGGCGGATCGTCGCAATCACCGACCCGGCAAACCATTTGGCCAAAGTCGACGTCAGCGGTGTACAGCGCACCATCAGCGTGCGACTGCTGGAAGGTGACCCGCCCGAGCCCGACGACTGGGTGCTGGTTCATGTCGGCTTCGCGATGGCCAAGATCGACGAGGCCGAAGCGCTGCTGACCCTGGCGGCCATCAAGAAACTCGGCGAGGCCTACACCACCGAGCTGGAAGCCTTCGACTCTTCCGCGATCGTTTAGGAGACGCAATGAAATTCGTCGACGAATTCCGGGATCCGGCGGCCGCCCGCACGCTGCTGACGGCGATCGAGCATCTCGCCGGAACCGGTCCGGAGCACTTCAAATTCATGGAGGTGTGCGGCGGGCACACCCACACCATCTACCGGCACGGCATCGAACACCTGTTGCCCGACAACGTGGAACTGGTGCACGGCCCAGGCTGTCCGGTCTGTGTGATTCCGATGGGCCGCATCGATGACGCGATGTGGCTGGCCGGCCGGCCCGGGGTGATCTTCACCTGCTTCGGCGACATGATGCGGGTGCCCGGTTCGGCGGGCAGCCTGTTGGACGCGAAGGCGCGTGGCGCCGACGTGCGTTTCGTCTACTCCCCTCTGGACGCGCTGAAAATCGCGCTCGACAATCCCGACCGGCAGGTGGTGTTCTTCGCGATCGGGTTCGAAACCACCGCTCCGTCCACCGCGGTCACGCTGGTGCGCGCCCGCGAGCTGCAATTGTCCAATTTCAGCGTGTTCTGCAACCACGTCACGATCGTGCCGCCGATCAAGGCGATTCTGGAATCGCCGGACCTGCGGCTGTCCGGGTTCATCGGCCCCGGCCATGTGTCGACAGTGGTGGGCAACCGGCCCTACCGGTTCGTCCCGGACGTCTATCGAAAGCCGTTGGTGGTGGCGGGTTTTGAGCCGTTGGACATCCTCGCGTCGGTCGCTATGCTGCTGCGGCAGATCCGCGAGGGCCGGTGCGAGGTGGAAAACCAGTACAAGCGGGTGGTGCCGGAGAACGGCAACCCCGCCGCGCTGGCGCTGATGGGCAGCGTCTTCGCGTTGCGCCCGCATTTCGAATGGCGCGGGCTGGGGTTCATCTCGCAAAGCGCGCTGCGCCTGCATGATGACTTCGCGGATTTCGATGCCGAACAACGCTTCTCGATGCCCGGTGTGCGGGTCGCCGACCCCAAGGCGTGCCAGTGCGGGGAGGTGCTCAAGGGCGTCCTCAAGCCCTGGGAATGCAAGGTTTTCGGCACCGCGTGCACACCGGAGACGCCGATCGGCACCTGCATGGTGTCCCCCGAGGGGGCATGCGCCGCCTACTACAACTTCGGGCGGATGCACCGTGACGCCGCCAAGCTGGTGGGGTCGGCCACGAAGTGACGGACGCCGCCGGCGCCGAGATGTTCGCCCGATACGCCTACGCGCCCAACGCACTCGGCTACTGCGGTCTCCCGCTGGGCGGCACCCTGCGCGACGGCGCGGTCGAGGATGTGCTGCACGCGGCGCGCGGGTTCTCCGGCGCCTGGCCCTATCTGCGGGTGTTGTCGCGACTGACCGGTATCACCGATCCGCTGGACTATCGGTTGGTCGAATCGTATTGGCTCGGCGGCGGTGTCGGGGCCGACGTGCCGGGCAGTCGATTCTTCGACGAACTGCTGGCGATCATCGGCCCGCAGGCCGGGCGCTACTGGTCGCATCTCACCCCCGACCTGGCGAACGAGGCCGCGGGCAACCACTGCTTCCACGTCTTCGGGGTGTATCCCTGGACACGCTTTCTGGGGCGCGGCATGGATCAGCATCCGCTGCATGTGCTGGACAGTTGCCGGATCAGCTGGGGCACGGTTGTCTCGCGCGCAGGCGACGATGTCGAGGTGCTGTGCCGGCAGCTGGTGTGGGACGGCCGAACGCTCGCATTGTCCGAGCCCGGTCCCCGGACGCTCGAGGTGTGGGCCGACGGGTACTGCGCGGTGCCGGACGTGGCAGCGGGCGACGAGGTCGCCGTGCATTGGGGCCGGTTGTGCGGACGGCTGGAGCCGGACCAGGTGCGGGCGCTGGCCGACAGCACCTTCCGGCAGCTGCGGCTGACCAATGACCGTCTGCATGGCTGAATCCGTGTCAGACTGGCGCTCGTGCCCGGTTCCATCTGCGACGTGCTGCCCAGCGCGGCGGCTCTGCTCGGAGTGTCCGGCGCGGCAGACGCACTGGGACTGGCGGAGTCGATCGGAGACGTCGACCGCGTCATGATGGTGCTCGTCGACGGACTGGGCTGGCACCTGCTCCCCGATCTGGTGGACGACGCTCCGCTGCTGGCCTCCGTGCTGAGCGGTGGCGCGGGACGGCTGCGGCAACTGACGTGCACCTTTCCGTCCACCACGCCGACGAGCCTGGTGTCGCTCGGCACCGGCGCCCTCCCCGGACAGCACGGCATCCTCGGCTTCACGCTCAACATCCCGGGCACCGATCGCGTCCTCAACCACATCCGTTGGCGGGACGAGCCGCCGGCCGACGAATGGCAGCCTCTGCCAACATGGTTCGACCGACTCGCGCACGCCGGAGTGGCAGCTCGCGCCCTGCTGCCGGAATGGTTCATCGGGAGCGGCCTGACCGAGGCGGCCTATCACGGCGCTCTCTTTGTGCCCACGCACGCCGACGACGACTACGCCCGGCGGATGATCGACGAACTGAACGCGGCACCCGGCCTGGTCTACGGCTATACCGCCGACCTGGACACCATGGCGCACGTGTTCGGCGTCGGGTCGCCCGAATGGCACGAGGCCGCGGCGCGGGTCGATGGGCTGCTGAGCAGGCTGGCCGAGTCGCTGCCCGCCAACGCGGCGCTGCTGGTGACGGCCGACCACGGTGGATTGAACGTCGCCGCCGACGCTCGTATCGACCTGGACGCCGACCCTCGGCTCGCCGCCGGGGTGCGGGTGGTCGCCGGCGAACCGCGGGTTCGCTACCTGCACACCCAGCCCGGCGCCGCCGCTGATGTGCTGGCCGCCTGGTCCGAACTCCTCGCCGGTCGCGCGGATGTCTACACCCGCGAGCAGGCCGTCACGGCAGGGTTGTTCGGCCCGGTCAGCCCGGCTCATCTACCGAGGATCGGCGACGTCGTGGTGGTGTGCACCGGCGGATCGGCGGTACTGGCGACCGCTCACGAACCGCCGGAGTCTGCTCGGCTGGTCGGCTTTCACGGTGCGGCGACCGCGGCGGAGATGGCCATCCCGCTGATCGAATTGCTCTAATCAAACTCAAATCTCTTTTGCGTGTTTTGCCTATGCCCAGCGCGATAGGTTCGGATCTGTGGACCTGCGCGTCGTAATCGCTGCTCTGAGACTGTCCCCGGCGCGGGAAAGGTAGCGATGGACTACGGCCAGGTGCCACCGGAAATCCATTCGGCACGAATGTATTCCGGGCCCGGAGCGCAGTCGTTGCTCACGGCCGCCGCCGCGTGGGGCAACGTCGCCGACGGGCTGGACGAGGCCGCGGACGGATTCCGCCGGGTGACCGCGAAGCTGAATTGCGGATGGCAGGGCGCGGCGGCGATCGCCATGACGCAGGCCGCCACTCCCTATCTCGGTTGGCTCAACGCCGCGGCGGTGAAAAGCAAGCAGGCGGCGGACCACGCCCGAGCGGCCGCGGCCGCCTATCAGGAAGCCTATGCGGCGATGGTGCCACCGCCGGTAATCGCGGCCAACCGATCTCACCGAGAGGCACTGGTCACCGGCAATGCGCTGAGCCAGGACACCCAGAACATCGCGGCGATGGACGCACAGTACGAACAGATGTGGGCCCGCGACGTCGAGGCGATGTACGCCTATGCCGAATCCGCCGCGGCTGCAGCGCGGGTGACACCGTTCACCTCGGGCCCGTTGGCCCTTGACCTGCCGGTGTTGACCCAGCAGGGCGCCGTCGGCGATCCCGAGCTTATTTCGGCTGGCTCGCAATTGATTTCCGCGATACCGCAAGCGCTCCAGTCGCTGTCGGCGTCACCGTTGACGTGCACCGCCCTGGCAGCGGTGTCGTCATCACTGGCGAAGCTGAGTCGCCTTGCCGTGCCGGTCAAGTTCCCGATGCACCTGCTCAATTTCCTCGGCGGCCCTCGAACGAGCAAAGGTCCGGCCGCGGCCCTGGTAAGTGCGGCCTCGCCGACCGTCCGGGCGACCTGGGGCAGGGGAATGTCCATCGGCCGGCTGTCGGTGCCGCCGGTCTGGGGTACCGCGGAACCGCCCAAGCCGGCGGTCGTCGACCTCTACTGCTCGGCCCGTCGGATGAGGACGATCGGCGGGCTGGCGGTCAACGGGCGCCTGGTCTATTCCTGAGAATTGGCGCCCTTCGCGGCGGCCGTCAGACCCGGTCCGGCTTCCGGGACGACGTCGTGTGCGGTGAGTTCCTGATGGCACTTATCGCAGGACAGGTGGGCGTGGGCTTCACCGCCGCAGTCCCGGTGCCGGTAGTGCACCGGCGGGCCGTCGGGTGCCATATAACGGTCGCCCCAGTCACGCAATGCCAGCAGCACCGGGTAGAGCGCCAGACCCTTCTCGGTGAGCCGGTACGCGTCGTGGGTCCGGTTGTTCCCTTCCCGGTACGGCTCACGCCGCAAGATCTCTTCGGCGACCAGGCGATCGAGCCGGTCGGCCAACCGGCCCCGGGGAATACCGAGGGTCGTCAGGAAGTCCTCGAACCGAGTGGTACCGGCGAACGCCTGCTTGACCAGCAGGAACGTCCACCGCTCCCCGAGCACGACGAGCGGCCGGGTGATCGAGCAGGGGATATCGGCGAGCTCTTCGTACCGCATACCCGCACAGTATCAGTTTAGAACTTTGCCTTGATTCGCAGGATATCGTTCTGATACCTTGCCTAGATATCATTTTGATATTGAGATGGAGGTCTCCGATGCGGGCGGTACAGGTGGTCGAAGAGAGCGGACCCGAGGAGGTCGTGCTGGCTGACGTGCCGGAACCCGACGGCGATTTGGTGGTGCAGGTCCGCGCCGCCGGGGTGTCGTTCCCGGATCTGTTGATGACTCAGGGCAAATACCAGGTGCGCCAGCAGCTTCCGTTCACCCTGGGCTGGGAGGCGGCCGGCGACGTCGTCAAGGCGCCGCCGGGCGGTGAGTTCAGCGTGGGCGACCGGGTGATGACATTGACGTTCGGGGCGCACGCCGAACGCGTCGCCGCGGTAGCAGAGACCACGTTCCGATTGCCCGATGCTCTGGACTACCGCCAGGGTGCGGCCTTGCCACTGAACTACCTCACCGCGCTGGCCGCCGTGCAGCGGCGCGGAGCGCTGCGGCCCGGCGAGACCGTCCTGGTGCACGGCGCGGCCGGCGGGGTCGGCAGCGCGTGCATCCAGGTCGCGAAGGCACTCGGCGGCCAGGTGATCGGTTGTGTTTCGACCGATGAGAAGGCCCGTGCCGCTGCAGATCTGGGCGCCGATGTGGTTCTGGTAGGCGAGAACTGGCACGCCCAACTGGACACTCCCGTCGCGATGATCGTCGACCCGGTCGGCGGAGAGAACCGCTTCCGGCACAGCCTCCGCTCGCTGTTGCCTGAAGGCCGGATCGTCGTCGTGGGTTTCGCCGGTGGCGAGATACCGACGGTGTCGGTCAACCGGCTGTTGATGCGCAACGTCGACGTGCGCGGCTGCTCCTTCGGCGTGCTTGCCGTTGACCCCGCCGTCCGCGGGGAAGCCCTGGCCCTGTTGGAGGACCTGGCGGGCAACGGCGCCATCAGTCCGCTCATCGGTACCGTCTATCCCCTCGACGACATCGGCCTGGCACTGAGCGACCTGGCCGCCCGCCGCGCCGTCGGCAAAGTGATCGTCGACATGAACTGAGCGCCGGCTGAGCCGCTACAGCGGCGTCACGTAGGCCGAACTGATACCGCCGTCCACCAGGAACGTCGACGCGGTGATGAACGACGCGTCGTCGCTGGCCAAAAACGCTACGGCAGCGGCAATTTCGTCGGGGTCGGCGAAGCGGCCCAGCGGCACGTGCACCAACCGGCGGGCGGCTCGCTCCGGATCCTTGGCGAAAAGCTCCTGCAGCAGAGGTGTATTCACCGGGCCGGGGCACAGCGCGTTGACGCGGATAGCCTGGCGGGCGAACTGCACGCCGAGTTCCCGTGACATGGCCAGCACGCCCCCCTTGGAGGCGGTGTAGGAGATCTGCGACGTCGCCGAGCCCATTACCGCGACGAACGACGCGGTGTTGATGATCGACCCCTTGCAGGCCGGCACCATGTGCCGCAACGCCGCCCGGCAGCACAGGTACACCGATTTCAGGTTGACGTCCTGGACGTGTTGCCAGGCCGGCAGTTCGGTGCTCTCGATCAGGTCGTCTTCGGGCGGCGAGATGCCGGCGTTGTTGAACGCGATATCGATCGACCCGCAGGCGTGCGCGGCGCCGTCGAACAGCTTGTTCACCGACTCCTCGTCGGAAACATCCACTGCCACATACAGTCCGGAGAGCTCCTCGGCGGCGGCACCTCCGGCCTCGGCATCGATGTCGCCGATGACGATGGTCGCGCCCTCGGCGTGCATCCGCCGCGCCGCGGCCAGTCCGATGCCGCTGCCGCCGCCGGTGATCACCGCCACCCGGCCCGCCAGCCGCCGACTCAGGTCGATCACTGCTCCTCCTTGATGGCGATGAACACGTTCTTGGTCTCGGTGAAATGCAGTGGGGCGTCGGGCCCGAGCTCTCGGCCCACACCGGATTGTTTGAATCCGCCGAACGGGGTGGTGTAGCGCACCGAGGAATGCGAATTCACCGACAGGTTGCCGGATTCGACCGCGCGCGACACGCGCAGGGCGCGCGACAGATCGTCGGTCCAGATGGAACCCGACAGACCGTATTCGGTGTCGTTGGCCAGGGTGACGGCGTCGTGCTCGTCGTCGAAGGCCAAGACGGTGACGACCGGCCCGAAGATCTCCTCCGTGACGCTGCGGTCGGTGCGCTCCGGGGTGAGAACCGTTGGCGGGAACCAGAATCCGGGACCGGTGGGTGCAGTGCCGCGAAATGCGACGGGCGCGTTCGGGGGCACGTAGGAGGCCACCTTGTTCCAATGCGCACGCGACACCAGCGGACCCATCTCGGTCGTCTCCGCGGCGGGGTCCCCGACCGCCACAGCGCGCACCGCCGGTTCCAGTAGCTCCATGAACCGGTCGTAGACGCTGCGCTGCACCAGGATTCGGCTGCGGGCGCAGCAGTCCTGACCGGCGTT
This sequence comes from Mycobacterium paragordonae, assembly GCF_003614435.1. Classification (NCBI taxonomy): domain Bacteria; kingdom Bacillati; phylum Actinomycetota; class Actinomycetes; order Mycobacteriales; family Mycobacteriaceae; genus Mycobacterium; species Mycobacterium paragordonae. The sequence goes on along the minus strand of NZ_CP025546.1, from coordinate 2,313,503 downwards.
GTCGAACACCCCGCCCGGCGCCGTCGCGGCGGCCTGCTCGAGATCGCAGTCGGCGAACACGATGTTGGCGCTCTTGCCGCCCAGTTCCAGCGTCACGCGCTTGACGTGTGCCGCCGCACCGGCCAGCACCTTCTTGCCCACCGCGGTCGACCCGGTGAACACGACCTTGCGGACCCCGGGATGGGAGACGAACCGCTCCCCCACCACCGAGCCCTGCCCCGGCAACACCTGCAGCAGGTCGGCGTCCAGTCCCGCCTCGACGGCCAGTTCAGCCAGGCGCATGGTGGTCAGCGGCGTCCACTCGGCGGGCTTGACCAGTACCGCGTTGCCCGCGGCCAGCGCCGGCGCGATCCCCCAGGTCGCGATGACCATCGGGAAGTTCCACGGCGTGATCACCCCCACCACGCCCATCGGCTCGTGAAAAGTCACGTCGATACCGCCGGCTACCGGAATCTGTCTGCCGGACAAGCGTTCCGGACTACCGGCATAAAACTGCAGCACATCGCGGACGTTGCCGGCCTCCCACCGTGCGGAGCCGATCGGGTGTCCGGAATTGGCCACTTCCAACGCGGCCAGTTCGTCCAGGTGCGCGTCCACGGCGGCCGCGAACGCGCGCAGTCCGGCGGCGCGCTCGGCGGGCGCCAGCCGCGCCCACCGCCGTTGCGCGGCGCTCGCTCGCGCCACCGCGTCGTCCACGGCTGCGACATCAACATGCTCGACCGCGCGCAGCACCTCTTCGGTGGCGGGGTTGATCAGCTGCGTGGAGGTCATGCCGCGGCGTACGATCGCGCGGCGTCGACCAAGGCGGTGAACAACCGCAGATCGTCCAATGACTTCTCCGGATGCCATTGCACCGCAAGGGCGAACGCGTCCCCGGGCAGCTCCACCGCTTCGACGACGCCGTCGACGTCCCACGCGCCGACCACCAACTCTTCCCCCACCGTGTCGATGGCCTGATGGTGGTAGCACGGCACGTCGGCGGTCTCACCGAGCACCGCCGCCGCCTTCGTGCCGGGCACCGTGCGCACCGGCAGTCTGCTGAACACGCCGTTGCCCGCGCGATGGCCGGAGTGGCCGATCACCTCGGGTAGATGCTGGTGCAGCGTGCCACCGAACGCGACGTTGAGCACTTGAGCGCCGCGACAGATGCCCAGCACCGGCAACCGCCGGTCCAGGGCCGCACGCAACAACGCGAACTCCCAGGCGTCGCGGTCGGTGCGCGGCTCGTCGGTGGTCGCGTGGGGTTGCTGCCCGTAGGTCGCGGGATCCAGGTCGTAGCCCCCGGTGATCACCAATGCGTCCAGGCTGTCCAGCAGGCGGTCGACTGTGGCGGGGTCCACCGGCTGCGGCGGTAGCAATACCGGGATCCCGCCGGCCAGTGTCACGCCCTCGAAGTAGTCGGCAGGCAGGTACGCCGCGGGGATGTCCCACACTCCGGTCCGCACCTGCTCGAGGTACATGGACAGGCCCACCACCGGAGCCTTACAGCCGTTCAAAGCCACGAATCCTCTCCCAATCGGTGACGGCGGCGTTGAACGCCTTCAACTCGACGCGCGCGTTGTTCAGGTAATGCGCGACCACGTCGTCGCCGAAGGCCTCCCGTGTCAGCACCGAATCCCCGAACAGCGCCGCGGCCTCGCCCAGGGTGGTGGGTAGCCGCTCGACATCCTGCGCATCGTAGGCGTTGCCGGCGTACGGCTCCCCGAGCTCGAGGTCCCGATCGATACCGTACAGTCCGCCGGCGATCAGCGCGGCGACCGCCAGGTACTGGTTGACGTCGCCGCCGGGCACCCGGCATTCCACCCGGATGCTGCGCCCGTGCCCCACCACCCGCAGCGCGCAGGTCCGGTTGTCCATCCCCCAGGCCACCGCGGTCGGAGCGAAGCTGCCGTCGGCAAAACGCTTGTACGAGTTGATGTTCGGCGCGAAGAACAGGGTCAGTTCGCGCACCGTGGCCAGCAGCCCGGCGACGAAGCTGCGAAACGTCGCCGACATCCCACCGCTGCCGTCGGCGAACGTCGCGCTGTCATCGGCGCCGCGCAGCGACAGGTGAATGTGACAGCTATTGCCTTCGCGCTCATCGTATTTGGCCATGAAGGTCAGGCTCTTGCCGTGCTGATCGGCGATCTCCTTGGCGCCGTTCTTGTAAATGGCGTGGTTGTCACAGGTGACCAGCGCCTCGTCGTAACGGAAGCCGATCTCCTGCTGGCCGTTGTTGCATTCACCCTTGATGGCCTCGACCCGCAGACCCGCGCCCTGCATGCCCAGCCGGATATCGCGCAGCAGCGGCTCCATCCGCGACGACGCCATGATCGCGTAGTCGATGTTGTAGTCGCTGGCCGGTGTCAGGTCCCGGTAGCCGGTGGCCCACGCCGCGCGGTAGGACTGGTCGAACACGATGAACTCAAGTTCGGTGGCGACGTCGGCGATCAGATCGCGCTGCGCGAGTCGATCGAGCTGGCGGCGCAGGATCGCGCGTGGGGACACGGCCACCGGGCTGCCGTCGGCCCAGCTCAGATCCGCGATCACCAGTGCCGTGCCGGACAGCCACGGCACCAGCCGCAACGTGGCCAGGTCGGGCGTCATCACCATGTCGCCGTAGCCGGTTTCCCAGCTCGACATGGCGTAGCCGGGCACCGTGTTCAGGTCGACGTCGACCGCCACCAGATAGCTGCAGCACTCGGCGCCGTGCGCGGCCACCTCGTCGACGAAGAACCGTCCGGCCACCCGTTTGCCGACCAGCCGGCCCTGCATGTCGGTGAACGCGACGATGACGGTGTCGATGTCGCCGGTGCCCACCAGTTGCACCAATTCCGTTAACGGCAGGCGTGACGAATCATGTTGCGGCACTTGACTGAACTCCCGCGCCTACCAGGCGCTGGTGCGCAGCACGATCTCGGTGGCCAACTGCGCCGTCGACTCCTGGGCGTTGCGGCGCCCGGCCAGGTCCACGACGCGGTAGTCGGAGAAGACCAGGCGCTGGCTGTCGCGCGCGGCGTTCCGCGCGGCCGGCGAGCTCACCAGGACGGTGGTGCCGATCTCCACCGGCGGGCAGTGGTCGTCGCGAATCACCCCGTCGGAATCGGCGACGGCGGGGTGCCCGCGATCGATAGCCACGAGTCCGGCGAACCGGCCCAATCTGGTGGCCGCCAATTCCCACGCCAATTCGGCCCCGTCGCGGTCACCCACGACCACGGCCCAACCGATCCCCAGCGAGTCGAGGATGCCGATCACCGATTTCGCGGTGAGCCTCGGGTCCGCGCCGATGACGACGGTTCGCAGCGAGGCGGTGTGCAGGCGCTCGCAGATCGCGTCGTAGGCCGACACCGCGCGCTGCTCGGCGCCGAGTATCACCACCACGACGCCCTTTTCCGGACCGGCAACTCCCACTTGGGCGGAGAACCCGTCGAGCGTGGTCATCATCCTGGACACCCCGTCAAACTACGCCCAATGGCCCTGGTTTACACGCCGGGAAGCAGCGCCCCACTCGCCTTGGTGCGGCGAGCAGACACAAAGTCACCCTCTTTCGGTCTGGCAAGGGTGAGTTTGTGACTGCTCGCGCCACCGAACTCAGGGCAGGGTCAGGATTTCGGCGCCGGTCTCGGTGACCAGCAGGGTGTGCTCGAACTGCGCGGTCCACTTGCGGTCGCGGGTGACGACGGTCCAGCCGTCGTCCCAGATCTCGTAATCCAGTGCGCCGAGGTTGATCATCGGCTCGATGGTGAACGTCATCCCCGGCTGGATGACCGACTCCACCGCGGGTTGGTCGTAGTGCAGCACCACCAGGCCGTTGTGGAAGGTGGTGCCGATGCCGTGGCCGGTGAAGTCACGAACCACGTTGTAGCCGAACCGATTTGCATATGATTCGATGACGCGGCCGACCACCGACAACTGCCGTCCGGGTTTGACGGCCTTGATGGCGCGCATGGTCGCCTCGTGGGTGCGCTCGACGAGCAGCCGGTGCTCCTCGGAGACGTTGCCGGCCAGGAACGTCGCGTTGGTGTCGCCGTGCACTCCGTTGATATACGCGGTGACGTCGATGTTGACGATGTCGCCGTCCTCGATGACCGTCGAGTCGGGGATGCCGTGGCAGATCACCTCGTTGAGCGACGTGCAGCACGACTTCGGGAAGTTCTTGTAGCCGAGCGTCGACGGGTAGGCGCCGTTGTCCACCATGTAGTCGTGCGCGATGCGGTCGAGTTGGTCGGTGGTGACGCCCGGCGCGACGGCCTTGCCCGCCTCCTGGAGCGCGCGGGCCGCGATCTGGCCGGCCACCCGCATCTTCTCGATGACCTCGGGTTCTTGCACCCAGGGCTCGGAGCCCTCTTTGGCGGTGGGCTTGCCGACGTATTCCGGGCGCGCGATCCACTTGGGCACCGGCAGCGTCGGGGACAGCACGCCGGGAGACAGCGCAGTGCGAACAGGCATGGCAGCTAGCTTAACGATGCAGCGCCGGTAGTGCTGCCGAGCGCGTGCGACGCAGCGAGCCTGAAGAATCGGTGAGCCTCACTCGCACTTTCGCTGCAGATCTAAAGGCTGGGCGCGCGCAGGGGCACGCGCGAGTCAGTCAGAACCTTGGACGGCGCAGCAAGGTGCGCCGCGGCCCGCGGATGATCACCGAGCCGAACACCAATTGACCGCTCAGCACGACGTGGGGATTGCCTTCGGCCGGGGGGTCCTTGCGGCGATCCGACGCGCTGCCCACGTAGGCCTCGACGTTGTCGATCGAAGCGCTGGCCCCTTCGGGCAGCCACAGGTTCAGCGAGCCGAACTTCATGTCGATTTCGATGACCACGACCGGACCCGCGAACCGCGCCTTGGTCAGGTCCAGGTCGATCGAGCCGAACCGGCGCACCAGCGACAGCCGGGTGGGCACGGTCCATTCGCCGTGACGCTTCAAGGAGCCGGCCCAGCCCCGCAGTTCGACCCGGTCGGTCGCCGAGGTGACGATCGCTCCCGGTGCGGGCAGGTCGCCCACCAGCGTGTCCAATTCATCGCGCGTGCGCGCGTAGGACACCTGGCGGGTGCGCTGTTCGAACTCGTCGATGTTGATCAGTCCGAGTGCCAGGGCGTTCTGCAGTCGGCGCATGGTGCCGTTGCGGTCGGCGTCCGACACCCGCATCGCCGCCATGTCCCCGCCGGGCCCCGTCGTGCTCACCTTCGCAACTTACCGCTGTTGCAGGGCGGCAATCGCGTTAGGCCAGGTAGCCCGGCGGCAGCGAGTCGAACATCACTTTGGTCATCCGGACGGCGTATTCGGAACTCCCGCCCCCGACGATCAGCGCGGCGAACGCCAGGTCACCGCGGTACCCGGCGAACCAGGAGTGCGAGCCGCCTGCGAATTCGGCTTCCCCGGTCTTGCCGTAGATCTCCCCGCATCCGGCGATCTCCTTGGCGGTGCCGTTGGTGACGACAAGCCGCATCATCGGCCGCAACGCCTCGACCATCTTCGGGCTGATCGGTGTGTTGTCGCCGGCGACCGTCGTCGGCCGCCCCGCGATCAACTGCGGCACCGGGGTCTTGCCGGCGGCGACGGTGGCCGCCACCAGGGCCATGCCGAACGGGCTGGCCAGCACCCGGCCCTGGCCGAACCCGTCCTCGGTGCGTTCGGTCAGGTCGACCGTCGGCGGTACCGACCCGGTCACGGTGGTGATGCCCTCAACCTGGTAGTCCAGCCCGATGCCGTAGCGGGTGGCGGCCTGCGTCAATCCACGCGGCGGCAGTTTCGCGCTCAGTTCGGCGAACGTGGTGTTGCAGGAACTGGCGAACGCGCGCGACATCGGCACCACTCCGAGATCGAAGCCGCCGTAGTTGGGAATGGTCCGGTGGCCGATGTCGATATGGCCAGGGCAGCCGACCATCGTGTTGGGGGTGGCCATGTCGCGCTCGACGGCGGCGCCGGCGGTCACCATCTTGAAGGTCGACCCGGGCGGGTACAGGCCGGTGGTCGCCAGCAGGCCCTCGGCGTTCGCGCCGGCGTTCTGCGCGACCGCCAGGATCTCCCCCGTCGACGGTTTGATCACGACCAGCATCGCTTTGCCGCCGCGGGTGTCGACCGCATGCTGGGCGGCGTCCTGCACGGCGCGGTCCAAGGTGATCGACACCGAGGGCGCGGGCGAGCCCTCGACCTCGTGCAGCACCGCGACGTCGACGCCGTTCTGGTTGGTGCTGACGATCCGCCATCCGGCCTGCCCGTCGAGTTGATCGACGACCGACTTCTTCACCTCGGCCATGACCGCCGGCGCGAAGTGCGGGTCGGTCGGCAAGAGCTCGGGGTGTGGGGTGATCACGATGCCGGGCAGCTGGCCGATGGCCGGGAACACCCGGTTGCTGTCGTCGGGCAGCAGCGTGGCCAGATCGACCGGCTTGGTTGCCGAGCTCGCCATCTCCGCCAGCAGCTGGGAGTCGTTGAGCGTGTCGTTGAACGGATGCAGGGTGTCGACGATGGCGTGCGCGGTCCCGATGAGGTCGGGTCCGGCCTTGGTGGCATCCAGCGAATAGTTGTAGATGTACCCGGGCGCCAGCACGTCGGATCCGCCCAACTCGTTCACCGAAGCCCGCCGCGGCTGGTCAGCCCGCAGCGCGAACGTCTGGTGCTCACCCAGCTTCGGGTGCAGTCCGGTGGTGGCCCAGCGGACCTGCCAGTGTCCCTCGTCGCGGGCCATCTTCAGTTGCCCGTCGTAGCTCCAGGTCCGGTCCTTCGGCAGGTGCCAGGTGAAGCGGTACACGACGGTCCCGGTGTCCTCCGCATACTTCGAACTCAGCACTTGGGCGTCCAGGTGGGTGGCCTGCAGGCCGGCCCAGGCGGCGTTGAGCGCCTCGCGCGCCTCGTTGGGGTTGTCGCTGAGCTGGGCGGCGGTCGCGGTGTCACCGACGGACAGCGCCGCCAGGAACTTCTCGGCGGCCGGGCCGGGCCCTTCGGGCTTGGGTGTGCAGCCGGGCAACACGACCAGCGCCAGCAGCAGGCCGGCGACCGCTGTTACCAATGTGGTTTTTGAGCCTATTGTGACCATCGGTACTGATGTTATGGACCATGGCCACCGCGTCAACGCAGACACACCGAGACCCGACCGTTATCCGCGGCATGGAACTGCGAGCGGAACGAGGCTGCGATTTTGAGCGCCGATTTTCGCAGTGCGGTTCCACTCGCGGAACGAACCGCGACTAATCCAGCAGGACCGTGGCGAAGGTGCCGACTTCCTTGAACCCGACGCGGGCGTAGGCGGCCCGGGCCACCGAGTTGAAGTCGTTGACGTAGAGGCTGGCGACGCGGCCACTGCCGACGATCACGGCGGCCAGCGTCGCGGTGCCGGTGGTGCCCAGCCCGAGGCCTCGCCTCTCCGGATGGACCCACACGCCCTGGATCTGGCCGACCGACGGCGACTGGGATCCCACTTCGGCTTTGAAGATGACCTGTCCGTGCTCGAAGCGGGCCCACGCCCGGCCGGCCGCGATCAGGCTGGCCACCCTGCGCCGGTAGCCGCGGCCACCGTCGCCCAACCGGGGGTCCACGCCGACTTCGCCGATGAACATGTCCACGGCGGCGACCAGGTAGGCGTCGAGTTCCTCGGGCCGCACCTGGCGCACTTCGAGGTCGAGCGCGCAGTTGGGATGGCTGTCAAGTGCCATCAGCGGCTGGCGGTCGCGCACGTCCCGGGCCGGGCCCCAGGCCGGCTCGAGCCGCTGCCACATCGGCAGCACCAGATCGGCGCGGCCGACCAGTGACGAACACCGACGGGCCGTGCTCTTGGCTTCGTCGGCGAACGCGTTGAGGTCAATGAGGTTGCCGCGCAGCGGGATCAGATTGGCACCGGCGAAGCACAGCGATTCCTCCGGGGCGCGCCGGGTCCAGAGTTCTCCGCCGATCGAATTGGGTTCGACGCCGTAGTCCGCGACCCGCGCGGCCACCATGCAGGATTCGACCGGGTTCTCACCCAGGACCCGCCACACGGCGGCGGCGTCGCGCACCACCGAAACCCGTCTCTCGCCGACGAGGCGCAAGATGGGCGGAGCCGACATCTCATAACTCTCTGTGGTGCGAACCGAGGGCCCTGAGGGCCTTGGAAAACCTAGGTGCTTGGCCCCTATCAGCTTACGGTCACAATAGGCGAACCGCTCGCCGCCGTCCCGGGATCTGTCTCGGTTTCCGTTTCCGTTTCTAAGCCCATCTGCTCGGCAAGCCGCATCGCTTCCTCGATCAGCGTCTCGACGATCTGTGCTTCGGGCACGGTCTTGATCACCTCGCCCTTGACGAAGATCTGGCCCTTGCCGTTGCCGGAGGCCACCCCGAGGTCGGCCTCGCGAGCCTCGCCCGGACCGTTGACGACGCAGCCCATCACCGCGACCCGCAACGGCACCTCCAGCCCGTCCAAGCCGGCGCTGACCTCGTTGGCCAGGGTGTAGACGTCGACCTGGGCCCGTCCGCACGACGGGCAGGACACGATCTCCAGCTTGCGCGGCCGCAGGTTCAGCGACTCGAGGATCTGGGAGCCGACCTTGACTTCCTCAATCGGCGGCGCCGAAAGCGACACCCGGATGGTGTCGCCGATGCCGCGCGACAGCAGCGCACCGAAGGCCACCGCGGACTTGATGGTGCCCTGGAAGGCGGGGCCGGCCTCGGTGACCCCGAGGTGCAGCGGGTAGTCGCACTGGGCGGCCAACTGCTCGTAGGCGGCGACCATCACCACCGGGTCGTTGTGCTTGACGCTGATCTTGATGTTGCCGAAGCCGTGTTCCTCGAACAGCGAGGCCTCCCACAGCGCCGACTCGACCAGCGCCTCCGGGGTCGCCTTGCCGTACTTTTCCATGAACCGCTTGTCCAGCGAGCCCGCGTTCACTCCGATGCGGATCGGGATGCCCGCGTCGCCGGCGGCCTTGGCGACTTCGCCGACCCGGCCGTCGAACTCCTTGATGTTGCCCGGGTTGACCCGCACCGCAGCACATCCGGCGTCGATGGCGGCGAAGATGTACTTCGGCTGGAAGTGGATGTCGGCGATGACCGGGATCTGGCTGTGCCGGGCGATCTCGGCCAGCGCGTCGGCGTCCTCCTGGCGCGGGCAGGCCACCCGGACAATGTCACAACCCGCCGCGGTCAATTCCGCGATCTGCTGCAGTGTCGAGTTGACGTCGTGGGTCTTGGTCGTGCACATCGACTGCACGGAAATCGGGTAGTCGCTGCCGACGCCGACGTCGCGGACCATGAGCTGACGCGTGGCACGCCGGGGGGCGAGCGTGGGCGCCGGCGGTTGCGGCATGCCCAGGCCAATGGTCACTGTCTGTTCGCCTTCTCTCTATTACTGGAAGAGCCGGATGGGGTTGACCAGGTCAGCGGTGACGGTCAGCAGCATGTAGCCGACCACGAAGATCAGCACCACGTAGGTCGCCGGCATCAGCTTCAGGTAGTTCACCGGCGCCGCGGCCACCTTGCCGCGGGCGGTGCGAATGGCGTTGCGGATCTTCTCGAACACGGCCACCGCGATGTGTCCGCCGTCGAACGGCAACAGCGGCAACAGGTTGATGGCGCCCAGCACCAGGTTCAGCTGAGCCAGGAAGAACCAGAACGCGACCCACAGTCCGTGGTCGACGGTGTCGCCGCCGACGATGCTGGCGCCGACCACGCTCATCGGCGTCTGCGGGTCGCGCTGCCCGCCGCCGATCGCGTGGAAGAGCGCACCGACCTTGGTCGGGATGGCGGCCAGCGATTTGCCGACCTCGACGGTCAGCTGTCCGGCGAAGACCACGGTGGCCGGCGCGGCGGACAGCACGTTGTAGCGCGTGGGCTCGTTGCGCGGAGCCCCGACACCGATGGCGCCGACGTTGGCCGGCTCCAGCTGATTGCCCTGTCCGCTGGGCACGTAGCGGCGGGTCGATTCGACGGTGACGTTGGTGGTGATGGTCTTGCCGTCCCGCTCGACGACGATCGGCACGGAGCCGTGCATCTTGCGCACCGCCGTGGCCATGTCCTCGAACGTGTTGACCGGGGTGTCGCCGACCTTGACGACGACGTCGCCGGGGCGCAGGCCCGCCAGTGCCGCGGGACCCGGGCCGTCGCACTTGTCGAGCTTGCCCTGGCTGATTTCCTGTGCGACGCAACCGGTTTCGCCGACAATCGCCTTGGTGGACGGGTGCAGGTTGGGCAGGCCCCAGACCAGCGCGATGGCATAGAGCAGCACCAGGCAGATGACGAAGTTCATGCCCGGACCGGCGAACAGCACCGCGACCCGCTTCCAGGTGGCCTGTTTGTACATCGCGCGGTCCTGCTCGTCGGGAGCCAGCTCCTCGACCGGGGTCATGCCGGCGATGTCGCAGAAGCCGCCCGCCGGGATTGCCTTCAATCCGTACTGGGTCTCGCCGCGCTGGGTCGACCACAGCGTCGGGCCGAACCCGACGAAGTAGCGACGCACCTTCATGCCGGTGGCGCGGGCGGCCCACATGTGGCCGCACTCGTGCAGCGCGACCGAGATGAGGATGGCGAGTGCGAACAGCACTATGCCGATAACGAACATCATCTGTCTGTGACGACCTTTCTCACGCCATGCCCGAGACTCTGACCGACGCCGGAGTTGCCATCGCACGTCGAGCCCGCTCGCGGGCCCAACGCTGCGCCTCGAGTACGTCATCCACGGTAGCTGGTGACGCCGCCCATTGGTCGGCAGCGTGCAGCACGTCGGCGATAGTGGCGACGATGGCGGGAAAACCGATCCGTCCCTGCAGAAAGGCCTCCGCCGCCTCTTCGTTCGCCGCGTTGTAAACGGCTGTCATGCAGCCTCCGGTTCCCCCGGCTTGTCGCGCCAGCTCGACGGCGGGGAACACATCGTCGTTCAGGGGCTCGAATTCCCAGGTAGACGCGGTGGTGAAGTCGCAGCAGCTGGCCGCTCCCGGCACCCGGTGCGGCCAGCCCAGCGCCAGTGAAATAGGCAGTTTCATGTCCGGCGGGCTGGCCTGGGCGATCGTCGAGCCGTCGGTGAAGGTCACCATCGAATGAATGATCGACTGCGGGTGGACCACGACCTCGATGCGGTCGTACGGGATGCCGAAGAGCAGGTGGGTCTCGATGAGTTCGAGCCCCTTGTTGACCAGCGACGCCGAGTTCAGGGTGTTCATCGGGCCCATCGACCAGGTCGGGTGCGCGCCGGCCTGTTCGGGGGTGACGTCCTGCAGGTCGGCCGCCGACCAGCCCCGGAACGGTCCCCCGGAGGCCGTCAGGATCAGCTTGGCGACCTCGTCGGGCGTGCCGCCGCGCAGGCACTGCGCCAGCGCGGAGTGCTCGGAGTCCACCGGCACGATCTGGCCGGGCCGGGCGGCCCGCAGCACCAACGGACCGCCGGCGACCAGGGACTCCTTGTTGGCCAGCGCCAGCCGGGCGCCCGATTCCAGCGCCGCCAGCGTCGGGCGCAGGCCCAGCGCGCCGACCAGGGCGTTGAGGACCACGTCGGCCTCGGTCTCCTGGACCAACCGGGTAACGGCGTCAGGACCCTGGAACGGGATGTCCCCGGCCCGCTCGGCGGCCTCGGCGTCGGCGACGGCGACGTTGGTGACCCCGGTCTCGGCCCGTTGACGCAGCAGCGTGTCCAGATTCCTGCCGCCCGCGGCCAGGCCGACGATCTCGAACCGGTCGGGGTTGGCGGCGATGACCTCCAGCGCCTGGGTGCCGATGGAGCCGGTGCTGCCGAGCACCAGTACGCGCACCCGCTCGACGGGAGCATCACCCGAGAAAGTCACCCACCTATTGTGCCGCCCTTTTCGAAATCGCACCCATCCGTGATCACCCTCACTCCGAATGACTTTGTGTACGGCACCAATGGCGGCGTCGGCCGCCACTTCGAATGTGTTCCCTAACAAAGGAATTGACACGTGATGAACAATCAGGCCAAGTCAGTGGCGGCAGCGGCTCTCGCGGCGATCGCAATCGCCGGCGTCGCCGGGTGTTCCAGCAGCAAGCCCGCGTCGCAGGGCACCAGCAGCGCCACCTCCGCGAGCGTCTCGGTCGCAACCAGCTCGGCGCCGTCGTCCGCTCCGTCATCGGGTAAGGCTGACCCCGCCGCCGATCTCATCGGTCCCGGCTGCTCGGAATACGCCGCCCAGAACCCCACCGGTCCCGGGTCGGTCGCCGGCATGGCGCAGGACCCCGTCGCGACCGCGGCGTCGAACAACCCGATGCTGACCACGCTGACCTCGGCGTTGTCCGGCAAGCTGAACCCGCAGGTGAACCTGGTGGACACGCTGAACAGCGGGCAGTACACCGTGTTCGCGCCCACCAACGCCGCCTTCGACAAGCTCCCGGCGGCCACCCTCGACCAGCTCAAGACCGACGCCAAGCTGCTCAACAGCATCTTGACCTACCACGTGGTGAACGGACAGGCGAGCCCGGCCAAGGTGGCCGGGACCCACAAGACGTTGCAAGGTGCCGATGTGACGGTGACCGGCGCCGGTAACGATCTGAAGGTCAACACCTCGGGCCTGGTGTGCGGCGGCGTGCACACCGCGAACGCGACGGTCTACATGATCGACACGGTGCTGATGCCCCCGGGCCAGTGACAATCTCGTATGTCTGGACGAAGGCGGCCCACCCCAGGTGGGCTGCCTTTTTCGTTGGCTTTTTGGTTGGCTTCTTGGTTGGCTTTGAACCAATCCGGGACCGCCCCCGTGACGAATAACTGACATGTGGACCTTGGCGCTGATCGGCTTTCTCGGCGGTCTGATCACCGGCATCTCACCGTGCATCCTGCCGGTGCTGCCGGTGATCTTCTTTTCCGGTGCGAACACCACCTCGCGAGAGGTGCCGACCGACGGCGCGGTGGCCGTCAAAGCCAAGCCCACCCGTTCGGAGGCGTCGCGCCCCTACCGGGTGATCGGCGGGCTGGTGCTCAGTTTCAGTGTCGTGACCCTGCTCGGCTCGGCATTGCTCTCTGCACTGCACCTGCCGCAGGATGCCATCCGCTGGGTCGCGCTGGTCGCGCTGGTGGCCATCGGAGCCGGTCTGATCTTCCCTCGTTTCGAGCAGCTGCTCGAGCGGCCCTTCTCACGTATTCCGCAGAAGCAGATCGCCACGCGCGGCAACGGTTTCGGGCTCGGGTTGGCGCTGGGGGTGCTGTACGTGCCGTGCGCGGGTCCGGTCCTGGCCGCGATCGTGGTGGCCGGGGCGACCGCGCAGATCGGCGCCGGCACCGTGGTGCTCACCGCCGCGTTCGCGGTCGGCGCCGCGTTGCCGTTGTTGTTCTTCGCCCTGGCCGGCCAACGAATTGCTCAGCGGGTCAGTGCGTTTCGGCGCCGCCAGCGTGAGATCCGGATCGGCGCCGGGATCGTGACGATCCTGCTCGCGGTCGCGCTGGTATTCGACCTTCCGGCCGTACTGCAGCGCGCCATTCCCGACTACACCGCATCCCTGCAGGAGAAGGTCGGTGGCTCTGAGCAGGTGCAGGAGAAACTCGGCGGCATCGTCACCGACCAGAACATGGCGCTGTCGAACTGCACGCAGGGCGGAAAAAAACTCGAAAACTGCGGGCCCGCACCAGATCTACGGGGTCTCACGGGATGGCTCAACACGCCGGGCAATCAGCCGATCACCCTGAAATCCTTGCGCGGCAAGGTCGTTCTGATCGACTTTTGGGCCTACTCGTGCATCAACTGCCAACGGGCCATCCCCCACGTCGTCGGCTGGTATCAGGCCTACAAGGACGCCGGTCTGGAGGTCATCGGTGTCCACACTCCCGAGTACGCCTTCGAGAAAGTGCCCGACAACGTCAGCAAGGGCGCAGCCGACCTGAACATCAAATACCCTGTGGCGCTGGACAACAACTACTCCACATGGACCAACTACCGCAATCGCTATTGGCCGGCCGAGTATCTGATCGACGCCAACGGCACCGTGCGGCATCTGAAGTTCGGCGAGGGCGGCTACGACGATACCGAGCAGCTGATCAGGCAGTTGCTCGCCGATGCCAGGCCCGGTGTCGCACTACCCGGCCCCGTCGGGGCGCCCGACCTCACGCCGAAAGCGATCACCACTGCCGAGACCTACTTCGCCGTCGGCAAGGCCGTGAATTACGGCGGTGGCGGGCAGTACGACGAGGGCGCCCAGATGTTCCGCTACCCACCCACGTTGGCCGCCGACAGTTTCGCCCTGGCCGGCCCGTGGGCGCTGGACTATCAGGGCGCCACGGCCACCGGCGACGACTCAACCATCAAGCTCAACTACCACGCCAAAGACATCTACCTCGTGGTCGGCGGCACCGGCACGCTGACGGTGACACGCAACGGCAAGCCGACCACGCTGGCGATCGACGGGCCGCCGACGTCGCACCAGATCGTCGCGGATCCCCGCCAGTCTTCCGGGACCATCGAGGTGCGGGCCAGCAAGGGATTGCAGGTTTTCTCCTTCACCTACGGCTGACACCCGTCCGGATGCTGCTCGGCTCCGAATCCTTGATGTCAGGGGTCTGCAACACTCACCACGAGGAGCGAACTAACCATGAAGACCAAAACCTCAATGGCAGCAACCGGTTTCACGGTCGCGCTGATGGCGTGCGGCGTAGCGCTGGCTCCGACCGCGGCGGCCAGCGACCTGGTCGGTCCGGGATGCGCGGACTACGCGGCGGCCAACCCCACCGGCCCGGCGTCGGTGCAGGGCATGTCGCAGGTCCCGGTCACCGAGGCGGCGGCCGCCAACCCGATGCTGACCACGCTGACGTCGGCACTGTCCGGCCAGCTCAACCCGCAGGTGAACCTGGTCGACACCCTCAACAGCGGTCAGTACACCGTGTTCGCGCCGACCGACGCCGCCTTCGGCAAGCTGCCGCCGGCCACCATCGAGCAGCTCAAGACCGACTCGAATCTGCTGACCAGCATCCTGACCTATCACGTGGTCAGTGGGCAGGCCAGCCCCAACCGGGTGATCGGCACCCACAAGACGCTGCAGGGCGGCAACGTGACGGTCACCGGCATGGGCAACAACCTCCGGGTCAACAACGCCGGAGTGGTCTGCGGCGGCGTGTCGACGGCCAACGCGCAGGTCTACATGATCGACACGGTGCTGATGCCGCCTGCGTGAGCACGCTAGCTGTGTCGCGGCGATCCCTTCGGTTGGAGACCTGACTGCGGACGAACGGCCTGTGCCAGAATGTTCAGGCAGTGTCAGTTCCGAGTGACAACCGGAGGGATCGCCGTGGCCAGTACTGAGGTGGAGCCGTACGCCGGCGTCGACGAGGCCGAGGTGCCGTCCGCGCGCTGGGGTTGGAGCAGGATCAACTACCGCACGTGGCATCTCACCGGGTTGTTGATCGTCATCTTCCTGTTGGCGATGTTGCGGGGTAACCACGTCGGTCACGTCGAGGACTGGTTCCTGATCGGGTTTGCCGCGCTGGCGCTGTTCGTGCTGGTGCGCGACATCTGGGGTCGCCGGCGCGGCTGGCTCAGGTAGCCGGAGCGGCTGGCTCAGGTAGCCGGCGCAGCGACCGGGTCCCGGTGGATGTGGACGTCTCCGGAGCCGCTGCGGACTTGTAGGACCAGTGTTTCGTCGTCGGCCTGCGGCCCGTCCGCCGTTGTCAGTCGGTTGGTGACGCTGCCGGAGCCGGTGACGATGTCGAACCGGACGGCGGTGCCCTCCGGAACGCCGACGGCCACCTCACCGCTGCTGGTGTGCGCATCCACTACGCCCCGGATGCCGGACTCGATGATCACCGATCCCGACGCGGTGCGTGACTTGACGACGCCGCGCATGGTGTCGACGGACAGCGATCCACTGGCCCCCTTGAACTTCAGCTCGCCATCGAGACTTTCGATGCGCGCCGAACCTGAGGACGTCGCGATCGAGGCATAACCCTCGACCGACTGTACGGCCAGCGAGCCAGAAGCGTTGACGCTCTTGAGCTTTCCGGTCACTGTGTCAATTTCGGCGTCGCCGCTGGCGGTGGCGAGCCGCACGTCGCAGTAGGCCCCTTCGGCGCGCAGGTCAGCGGAACCCAGCGTCGCGTAGAGCCGCGATCGGGACGGCAGCTCGATGTCGATCTGCACGGCCCCGGCGCGATGCCGCGCACGTCTGGGAGTGGCCACGGTCAACCGGCCGTCCCGGAAGTCGACACGGACGTGGTCGGCGGCCCATACGTCGGCGTCGCAGGCGTCATCGTCGGGTCGTACCTGCACGACGGTGTCGGTGCGCTCGGTCGCGCTGAGCCGGACCGATCCGGCGCCGGCCTCGACTCGGACGCTGATCGGATCGGGCGTGGTGAATAACGACATGGTTGGTCTCCTTGGTGTTCAGCGCGCCCAGCCGGTGAGGCGGTGCGCATTGCGGTGGGTGGAGCGGGCGGTGCGTTGATCGCCACCCGCCTGCGTGGCCGCGGCCCGTACCAGCCAGCTGTTCAGCGAGGCACCGTCGCGACGAGCCGCCGCTTCGATCGAAGCCCGCAGTCCTTCCGGCAATCGGAGAGTGACCCGCCAGGTGGCGCCGTCGTCATCGAGTGGCGTTACGAACGCCTGGTCGGCGGCGCCGTCGAAACTCTGTTCATCGGGCGCTGGGCCGACGACGAATTCCGGGTCGCGGCCGTGCAACCGAAGTTCGACCGAACCCGGTGCCAGTTCGCCGGTGATTTCCTCGGCGGCCGCCGACAGCGCTTCCAGCAGCGCCAGACGCAGCGCGGATTCCAGTGGAGCGGTCAACCGCTCGGCCAGATCCTGCGCCTCTGCGCCGGCGGCCGAAGCGGCCACCGTCAGCTCGTTGCGGACGGCGTCGATGTAGGGCTGCAAATCCACAGTGTCATGATGACACCATTATGGTGTCACGCGCAATTGCTTGTGGTGTCGCCGCCGCGTCGCCGCCGGTACCAGGTGGCGGTCAATGCACCGATTGCCGCCAGAGCCAGCACCACTACCCACGGCCAGCCGGCATGACCGTGCACCCACCCGGCGATCGAGCCCTGCAGGCGTCCCGCGGCGGCGATCACCGAATCCTCGGGGTTGCCGTTCGCGCCGAATAGCCGCACCTCGTACACGCCGTAATAGCCGACGTAGGCCCCTACCAGGATCAAGAGGACACCGCTGAGGCGGTTGACGAACGGCAGGACCGCCCGCATCCGGGCGACCAGCGTCGAGCGGGCAGTCGCCGTCGCGATCGCCAGTGCTCCGACCACCAGCGTCAGCCCGGCGATGTAGGCGCCGTAGACCGCCACGCCGTCCAGCACCGAGCCGCCGCGCAGCCCGGCGCCGGTGACTGCCAGAAACGGCCCGACCGTGCACGACAAGGAGGCGATCGCATAGCTGACTCCGTATCCGTAGAACGAGCCGAGCCGTGCGGTGGGAGCCCAGCGCGGGCCGACGGGCGCCAGCCCTGTCAGCTCCCGGCCCGACAGCAACCAGGCACCGAGCCCCATCAGCAGCACCCCGATCACCACGGTCACGTAAGGCAGGTAGCGCTGGACGGTGGTGGCCGCCGATATGGTCAGCACGCCGAACACGCCGAAGACCGTGATGAACCCGAGCGCCATGCCCAGCGTCGCGGCCAGCGCGCGGCCGGCGGCGGAGATCGGGCTGGCCGATTCCCGGCCGCGTACCACCAGGAGCAGGTAGGCGGGCAGCATGGCGAATCCGCACGGATTCAGCGCGGCCACCAGTCCGGCGGCGAAGGCCAAGCCGATCAGGGCGTGGTGCACCCTCAGGACGTCAGCGCGGCGACCCGGCTCTGCAGGTCCTGCTGGGACAAAGCCGAGGTGGTGTTGTTGACGAAGGTGGAGGAGCCGTCGGCGCGGTAGAACACCCAGGCGGGCTGCCACGGCACGTTGTAGCGCGCCCAGATCGCGCCGTCAGCGTCGTTGAGGTTGGTGAAGTTCAGGCCGTACTTGGATACGAAGCCCTGCATCTGGCCGACGTCGGAATGGGCCGCGACGCCGACGAACGTGACGCCCGGGTTGGCGGCGGCGACCTGGCTGAGGCCGGGCGCCTCGGCGTTGCAGAACGGGCAGAACGGCGTCCAGAACCACAGCACCGCCGGCTTGCCCTGCAGGGTGGCTCCGTTGAAAGGGGCGCCGCTGAGGGTGGTGGCGGTGAAATTCAGGCGGTCGTCCGCGGCGATTGCCCGTGGAGCGGCAGCCAACCCGAGTGTCAGCGCGACCACCGCTGCGGCGGTGAATATTTTCAGCGGGGAAAGCAGTTTCATGGCACACCTTCTGTTCGCCGGTTTTGCTTAGACGACGTATTGACGGCGGCGAAAGGTTCAACACCTCGGGTGACTAAGTCGCCGAGCCTGCAGAGTCGGCGGCCAGCTGTCCGCACCGCAGGCCCGATGGCGTGCGCTCCAGCTACCCGCCGCCTCCGGCGGCCAGCTGTCCGCACGCCGCTGCGATCTCGCGGCCGCGGGTGTCCCGCACCGTGCACGAAACACCCTGTGCGCGAACACGTCTGACGAACTCGCGCTCCACCGGCTTGGGGCTGGCGTCCCAGTCGCTGCCCGGAGTCGGATTCAGCGGGATCAAGTTCACATGCGCCAGGGCGCCCAGCGCGCGATGTAGCAGCTTGCCCAGCAGATCGGCCCGCCACGGCTGGTCGTTGACGTCGCGGATCAGCGCGTACTCGATCGACACCCGCCGACCGGTCACGTCGGCGTAGTAGCGGGCCGCGTCCAGCACCTCGCTGACCTTCCACCGGTTGTTGACCGGCACCAGCGTGTCGCGCAGCTCGTCGTCGGGCGTGTGCAGCGACAGCGCCAGCGTCACCCCGAGCCGCTCATCGGCCAGCTTGCGGATCGCCGGGGCCAGTCCCACCGTCGACACCGTGACCGAGCGCGCCGAGATCCCGAAGCCGGACGGCGGCGCCTCGGTGATGCGACGCACCGCGGCCACCACGCGCGAATAGTTGGCCAGCGGCTCCCCCATGCCCATGAACACCACGTTCGACAACCGGTCGCCGAAGTCGTCGCGCAGCGCCACCGCCGCGGCCCGCACCTGCTCGAGGATCTCGGCGGTCGACAGGTTGCGGGTCAGCCCGCCCTGCCCGGTGGCACAGAACGGGCACGCCATGCCGCAGCCGGCCTGCGAGGAGATACACACGGTGTTGCGTTGCGGGTAGCGCATCAGCACCGACTCGACGGTGGCGCCATCGCCCGCCCGCCACAACGTCTTTCGCGTCTGGCCGGCATCGCAGGTGACCTCGCGCGCCGCGGTCAGCAACACGGGGAACATCTTCGTCGCGACGGCATCACGAACCGCCGCGGGCAGGTCGGTCATCTGGTGCGGGTCGGCGATCAGCCGCCCGTAGTACTGGTTGGCGAGTTGCTTGGCCCGGAACGCCGGCAGCCCCATCTCCGCGACGGCCTCCGCACGGCCGGCGGCGTCGAGGTCGGCCAGGTGCCGCGGCGGCTTACCGCGGCGGGGTGCCTCGAATACCAGTTGTTGGACCATGACTGGTCCAGTATCTCAGGGCAGCAGGGTCAGGACCGTCCAGGCGGCCACCGCGGACGGCAGGATGCCGTCGAGCCGGTCCATCAGACCGCCGTGGCCGGGCAGCAGCCGGCCCATGTCCTTGATGCCCAGATCCCGTTTGACCTGGGACTCGATCAGGTCGCCAAGCGTGGTGGTGAGCACGAACAGCAAACCCAGCAGCGCGCCGACCCACCACAGTTTTCCGGCCAGGTAGGTCGCCGTCAGGATCGTCGCGGTGATGCCGAAGACCAGCGATCCGCCGAAGCCTTCCCAGGACTTCTTCGGGCTGATCATCGGGACCATCGGGTGTTTGCCGAACAGAGCTCCCACGGCGTATCCGCCGGTGTCCGAGCACACGACGGCGATCATCATGCAGAACACCCATCCCGGGCCGTGCTTCGGGTCGTAGACCAGCATCGCCGCGAACGACGCGAACAACGGAACCCAGACGCACAGAAAAACGGTGGCCGAGACGTCGCGCAGAAAATGCCGCGCCGGTGGCGCACCGTCGGCACCTGCCCCCGTGTGGTCGCCGGCCGCCTTGTCCTGCATGAACAGCCGCCAGATCATGCAGACCACCACCATGCCGCCGAAGCCGGCCAGCGCTCCAACCTCACGGTACGGCCAGGTCAGCCAGACGGTCACCTGCCCGCCGATCAGTAGCGGGATGACCGGAATCAGATAGCCGGCTTCGCGCAGCCGCCGGACCACCTCGTGGCTGGCCACCAGGGCGGCCATCGCGCAGTACACCACCCAGCCATGGGGGAACCACAACAGCGTCGCGATGAGGACGGCACCGATGCTTACACCGACCGCGATCGCGGCGGGGAGATCGCGCCCGGCTCTGGACGTCTTCTTCACCGGCTCGGTGGAGACATGGGCCGGTTCGTCGGACGGGCTGCCGGCGCCGGCATCGGTGGTTGCCACGGACTTCAAGGGACTGGGCTGCGGGGCGGTCGCTAGACCTCCAGCAGCTCGCCTTCTTTGTGTTTGACCAGGTCGTCGATCTGGGCGACGTACTGGTGGGTGGCCTTCTCCAGATCCTTTTCGGCGCGCCCGACCTCGTCCTCGCCCGCCTCGCCGTCTTTGCGGATGCGGTGCAGTTCCTCCATCGCCTTGCGGCGGATGTTGCGCACCGACACCCGGGCATCCTCGCCCTTCGCCTTCGCCTGCTTGACGAGGTCGCGGCGGCGCTCCTCGGTCAGCTGAGGTATGGCCACCCGGATGATCGTGCCGTCGTTGGTGGGGTTGACTCCCAGGTCGGAGTTGCGGATCGCCGTCTCGATGGCGTGCAACTGACCGGCCTCGTAGGGCTTGATGACGACCATCCGCGCCTCTGGGACGTTGATGCTGGCCATCTGGGTGATCGGGGTCATTGCGCCGTAGTAGTCGATGGCGATGCGGGAGAACATGCCGGGGTTGGCACGACCGGTCCGGATGGTGGAAAGGTCATCCCGGGCCACCGAGACGGCCTTCTCCATCTTCTCCTCGGCATCGAAGAGAGCCTCGTCAATCACGTGCGCCGCTCCTTCCCCCGCAAGCGGGTGGTGCCCCCGCATCGGTGCTAGCTGCATCGTCGCAAGCGCGGATCATTATTGCGTCTTCCCGTCAGGTGGTGACCAACGTCCCGATTTTCTCACCTGCCACCGCCCGCGCGATATTGCCGTCGGTCAGCAAATTGAACACCAGGATCGGCATGCCATTGTCCATACAGAGACTGAAGGCGGTGGCATCGGCCACCCGCAGGCCACGGTCGATGACTTCGCGGTGGCTGATCGCGGTGAGCAGCTCCGCCTCCGGGTTCTCGCGGGGGTCCTCCGCGAACACTCCGTCGACCGCCTTGGCCATCAGCACCACGTCCGCGCCGATCTCCAGCGCCCGCTGGGCGGCCGTGGTGTCGGTGGAGAAGTAGGGCAGGCCCATACCGGCGCCGAAGATCACGACGCGGCCCTTCTCCAGGTGGCGCACCGCCCGCAACGGTAGGTAGGGCTCGGCCACCTGACCCATTGTGATCGCGGTCTGAACGCGGGTGGCGATGCCTTCCTTTTCCAGGAAGTCTTGCAGCGCAAGGCTGTTCATCACGGTACCGAGCATGCCCATGTAGTCCGACCGGGTGCGCTCCATACCGCGCTGTTGCAGCTGGGCCCCGCGGAAGAAGTTGCCGCCGCCGATCACCACCGCCACCTGCACGCCGCTGCGGACCACCTCGGCGATCTGCCGGGCCACCAGCGCGACGACGTCGGGATCCAGCCCGACCTGCCCTCCACCGAACATCTCGCCGCCGAGCTTGAGCAACACGCGGGAGTACTTCGACGACGAACCGTTGGCGCTGGTCCTCGGGGCCGCCGAGCCGGCGGCTTGGGGCTCCCTGGACTCCGTCATCAGTCTCCTCGCATGAGAGTGCCATCCCGGTCACCACCCCGGAACGGCGCCTCTCATCCTGCCTCATCGCCCCGCTTCAGCGTGGGCGGGGGGCACAATCTGGTCACAAAGGTTTGGCCGTCAGACGGTTCGGGAATCCGCAGCACGCGGCGGTGAATCGAGGTCTTGAGAAGAAGGACCCGCATCGCCATTAAGCAGGCTGGTCGTTTCTTCGACCGGTGAATTCATCCGTGTACACCACCCGTCGCCGATGCGGCGACCGATGAGAGGAACACCATGGCGGACAGCAACTCGGGCCCGGCCGAAGCGGTCAAGGGAGTCGTCGAAGACGTCAAGGGCAAGGCCAAGGAGGCCATCGGCACCGTCACCGGTCGTGGCGACCTGGTCAACGAGGGCGAAGCCCAGCAAGACAAGGCGGAGGCGCAGCGCGACGCCGCGAAGAAGGAAGCCCAGGCGGAGGCTGCTCGCGGCGCCGCTGAGGTAGCCGAGGAACGCCAGAAGTCCAACCAGTAGAGCTTGTATCCAGGATGGGCCCGGTCTGTGAATACGGACCGGGCCCATCGAACTTTGCGGGGAACTCGCCGTTTCGCGATACCGGCGGTAACAAAAATGGAATAATCGCACGCTGAACGGGGTATTCGGCCTCTCGTCGGGGCGTCACCTCCACCGGAGGTGTCGAACGGGGTCGGGGGATGGTTCGCTGGAACAGCGGGCACCTAGGTTTGGAGATGGCGGTTGGACGTTCTTCTGCTTACCAACGAGGCCGACTTCCAAGCCGCGCTGCCCACACTGGACACATTTGCCCTGACCGTCCGGACAGCACCGCTGGGCGATGGCGAAGTCAGCCTGGCCGACGGTGCCGATGTGGCGATCATCGATTCGCGATCCGATCTGGTGGCCGCCCGCACGGCCTGCCGGCATCTGACGGCAAACCGGCCGGCACTGGCCGTTGTCGCGGTGGTCGCGCCCGCTGACTTCGTCGAGGTCGACGTGGACTGGAACTTTGACGACGTGCTGCTGCCGGCGGCCGGATCCGCCGAGTTGCAGGCACGCTTGCGCCTGGCGATTACCCGCCGGCGCAAAGCCGTCGGCGGCACGCTGCAGTTCGGCGAACTGATGTTGCACCCGGCCAGCTACACCGTTTCCCTGAACGGCGCGGATCTGGGCCTGACGCTCACCGAGTTCAAGCTGCTGAATTTCCTTGTGCAGCACGCCGGTCGGGCGTTCAGCCGGACGCGCCTGATGCATGAGGTGTGGGGCTACGAAAGCAATGGCAGGGTGCGCACCGTGGACGTGCACGTGCGGCGGCTACGCGCGAAACTCGGCCCCGCCCACGAGTCGATGGTCGACACCGTCCGGGGAGTGGGCTACATGGCGGCGTCACCGCCGCAGCCGCGGTGGATCGTCGGCGAACCGGTGTTGAACCCGGCCTGGACCGAACTGGACCGCGACTCGATCGCCCAGTAATCGGTCAGCCGAACACCGGCAGGGCCCGCTTGCGGGCCAGCGCGTCCATGCCGCGCTGAATGCTGTCTTCGACCTCGCGGTACTTGGCGTCCACGTAGTCTTCGTCCTCGGCGCGCTCGGGGTCGTGATCCAGCTCGACCGGCGGCATGAACCGTGTCCTGATCTTGGCCGGTAGCGGCAGCTGTGGAAGCGCGGCCGGCGCGATTCCCCAGGGCAACGAGATCGCCACCGGGAAAACTTTGAGCCGAAGGAGCTTGTCCAGCCGCAACATCCGCGACAGCCGGTCGCCGCGGATCAGCACCGGCATGGCGTCGGCTCCGCCGACGGTGGCAATCGGCACGATTGGGACCCCCGCCCGGATCGCCATCTTCACAAAACCCTTGCGGCCGGCCAGGATTGCGCGGTCGCGCTCGGCCCATGGGCGCAACGAGTCCACTTCTCCCCCGGGCCACAACGCAACGTCGCGACCTTCGGCCAGTGCGGTCGCGATCGCGTCCGGCGCCGCCGGCAACACCCCCATCGCCCGGAAGTAGCGACCGATCCCCGGGATCGCCATCAACGCGTCGTGCGCCGTGCCGTGCAGCGGGCGTTCGGGGCCGAAGCGTCGCCACCATTGCAGCCCGACCGTCCAGGCGTCCCAGACGAACGGCGCCCCGGAGTGGATTCCGATCAACAGCGCCGGCGCCTCCCCCACGTTTTCCCAGCCGTCGATCTCCATGCGAAACCAGTAGTCGACCAACACGTTCCAGAAGAACTTCTGCCGGTGCATGGTCGTCTCGTCCTGGCCGTCGAGTTCCCAGTCGCCGGCGCGCTGCGCCACCCAGCCGCTCACTCCGCCGTCTTGCTTGTCGCGCTTCTCCTGCATCGCCTCGCGCGCGTCCTCGGCGAACCGCTGCGCCTGGTCGACAACTTCGTTGGGGCGGTGGTCAGTGCTGTGCGTCATAGCGTGCGCATACCCAGATCGCGCATAGACAACTCACATGGCTTCCGGATCGCGTTTTCGTCGGGTCCAGAAACAGCAACCTCCCCGCGCCATGGCCGTGGCGCGGGGAGGGGGCGATGCTGTTTAGCTCTGCTGGATCGGCGCGTTAGGCGTCATGCCGGGCGCCGGGTTGGGCTGGCCGGGGTTCGGCTGACCGGGGTTCGGCTGGCCGGGGTTCGGCTGGCCGGGCATGGTGTTCGGCTGGCCGGGGTTCGGCTGGCCGGGCATGGTGTTCGGCTGGCCGGGCATGGTGTTCGGCTGCTGGCCCGGAATCGAGTTCGGAGCCGGGGCACCCGCCGGATTGGTGTCCCATACCAGCACGTCCTGCATGCCGTCGTTGTAGACGACCTCGGTCGGCGCCGCACCGGTCACGTCGAAGTAGACCTTGCCGTTCGAGGTGCCACCCTGAGTGATGGGAGCGGGGCTGAGGCCCTGCGGGGTGGCCGGAACGCTGATCACCCGGTAGTTCTGCTCACCGGCGCGGGCGTTGAAATTGGTCACGACGGGCGTCACCACGCCGCTGTTCGCGCGAGCGTTAATGTCGGCCTGCCACAACTGTCCCTGCGGGGTGTAGCCGGGGATGGTCACGTTGGCGGGCTGCAGGTTGCTGACGGTGTAGTCAGTGACCAGCGGACCGTCGACCAGAGTCTGCGGGGTGCCGAGTCCCTCGGGGACGCCGGGCGTGGCCGAGGAGGCCGCCGCTCCGAAAAGGCTCACCGCCGCAATTCCCGCGGCCGCGATGGCAGTTTTAGCAGTGGTGGTGGTGAACTTCACGCTGAATCCTCTCCTTCGGTGTTGAGTCCTAGGTGCCGTTCGAGGCGGCGCACGCTTCGGGCGCTCAACCGCACCCCGGTCGCATTGCCGGTGCCGCGGGGGCTCAAACACCCGCAATCCCCCATAATGCTTTCCGCAGCCTTTCTAACTGCGCAAACAGCGCGAATTTGATTTGGGCCACATTTCATTGCGGGCCTCTCGCGTAACACCAGTCACGTCATTTGGCGATGTGCCGGACCGTATTTGGCGTTGTATTTGGCGTTGTACTTGGGGAAGGCCGAATTCGCTTTGCGTCGGCGAAATTGGGAAATTGGACGACTTTTTTGCCCGGCCGTCAACCTGATTGCCGACCGTATGTCAAGATCCCTGATATGGGTTCGGTCCAGGACGCGCCGTTGGGATATCTGCTGTACCGGGTGACGTCTGCGCTCCGGCCCGAGGTGGCCGCGGCGCTGAGCCCGCTCGGGCTCACCCTGCCCGAATTCGTGTGCCTGCGGATCCTGTCCATGACGCCGGGGCTGTCCAGTGCCGAACTGGCCCGCCACGCCGGCGTCACGCCTCAGGCCATGAACACGGTACTGCGCAAACTCGAAGACCTCGGCGTGGTGGCGCGACCGGCGTCGGTGTCCTCCGGCCGCGCCCTGCCGGCGTCGTTGACCAGTCAGGGCCAAAAGTTGTTACAGCAGGCAGAGGCCATCGTGCTCGCCGCCGACGGCCGCATCCTGGCCAGACTGACCGAAACGGAGCAGCGCGAGTTCAAGAGCATGTTGCACAAGCTCGGGTCTGACTGAGTCAGTCGTGAATCCGTGCCCATGGCCGGGCTTCTTCGAGCTCGTAGGCCAGTTCCAGTAGCCGCGCTTCGCGTCCGGTGTCCGCCGCCAGCATCATGCCCACGGGCAGGCCATCCGCGGACTGGGCCAGCGGCAGCGAGATCGCGGGTTCGCCGGTCACGTTCTGCAACGGCGTGAAGGCGACCCAGTTGATCAGCCTGTCGATGACCTCGTGGTAGTCGGTGGGCGCCAGGTAACCCACCGATGGTGTCAATTCGGCGAGCGTCGGAGTGAGCAGCACGTCGTAGCCGCCGAAGAAGCGGGCACTGCGCCGCCGCAGGCCGCGCAGCCGCGCAATGGCCAGTGGCAGCCGGTGGATGTTGCGCCGGGTGTGGCGGGCCAGTCCCAACGTCAGGTTGTCCAGCCGGGTGCGGTCGAAGCTGTCGCCGAACAAGCGGCGGCCGGTGGCCACCTGGGCGAAGGCCAGGAATCCCCAGTACAGGACGAAGTCGTCGACGAAACTGGCCGGCACCCAGTCGTTGTCGATGTATTCGACGTGGTGTCCCAGCTCTTCGAGCAGCGCGGCCGACTTCAGGGTGGCGTCTTTGACCTCGGGACTCGCCTCCCGCAGCACTGAGCTGGTCACCGCCGCGATCTTCAGCCGCTGCCGGCCGGGTCCCGTCACGTCGCCAATCGGCGGCAGTTTGGGATTGCGCCACAGCCGCTCGGCCTCGCGGTAGAAGGCGGCTGTGTCGCGCACCGAACGGGTCAGGACACCGTTGGCGACGATGCCCACCGGCAACCGTTGATACTGCGGGTCCAGCGGCATCCGTCCGCGCGACGGCTTGAGACCGACCAGCCCGTTGCACGCCGCGGGGATCCGGATGGATCCGCCGCCGTCGTTGGCGTGGGCGATGGGCACCACACCCGCGGCGACGAACGCCCCCGATCCCGAGGATGAGGCACCGGCGGTGTGGTCGGTGTTCCACGGGTTGCGGACCGGGCCCAGCCGCGGATGCTCGGCGGCCGCGCTGAACCCGAATTCCGACAGCTGAGTCTTGCCGAGCGATATCAGTCCGGTGTCGAGCACCACCCGGGTGACCGCACTGTCGGCGCTTGCCGGGCGCGGCTGCCAGGCGTCGGTGCCGCTCATCGTCGGCTGCCCGGCGACGTCGATGTTGTCCTTGATCAACGTCGGCACGCCGGCAAAGTAGCCGCCGGAGCGCCCGGTGGCCGCCCGGGCCTCGTCAAAAGCCCGGTAAGCCAGGGCGTTCAGCTCAGAGTCGACGGCCTCCGCGCGTGCGATCGCAGCCTCGACGGCCTCGACCCGGTCCACCCGGCCGGTCCGGATCGCGTCGGCAAGGCCCACCGCATCCAAGTCGCCGAGGGCGTCGTCGCCGAAAGCGTGTACCCGGGCCATGTGTCGAGCTAGGCCTGACCCACCTCGAAGCGCACGAATCGCGTCACCGTGACGCCGGCATCGTCGAGCAGCGCCTTCACCGACTTCTTGCTGTCGGACACCGACGGCTGTTCGAGCAGCACGGCGTCCTTGAAGAAGCCGTTGAGGCGGCCTTCGACGATCTTGGGCAGCGCCTGCTCCGGCTTGCCCTCGGCTTTGGCGGTCTCCTCGGCGATCCGGCGCTCGCTGGCCACCACGTCCTCGGGGACGTCGTCGCGCGAGAGGTAACGCGCCTTGAGCGCGGCGATCTGCAGAGCGACCGAGTGCGCGGCATCAGCGCCGTTTCCGTCAGTGCCCCCGGTAAATTCGACGAGGACTCCGACGGCCGGCGGCAGGTCCGCCGCCCGCTTGTGCAGGTAGGTCTCGACGTTGCCGTCGAAGTACTGCACCCGGCGCAGCTCGAGCTTCTCGCCGATCTTGGCCGACAACTCGGCGATGGTCTGCTCGACCGTCTTGTCGCCGATGGTGGCAGCCTTGAGGCTCTCGACGTCGGCGGCCTTGGACTCCAAGGCGGCGTTGACGACCTGGTCGGCCAGGGCCTGGAACTCCGCGTTCTTGGCGACGAAGTCGGTCTCTGAGTTCAGCTCGATCAGCGCGCCCTGCTTGGCGGCGACCAGACCCTCGGCCGTCGCGCGCTCGGCACGCTTGCCGACGTCCTTGGCGCCCTTGATCCGCAGCGCCTCGACCGCCTTGTCGAAGTCGCCGTCAGCGTCCGCCAGGGCGTTCTTGCAGTCGAGCATTCCAGCACCGGTCAGCTCCCGAAGTCGCTTGACGTCGGCAGCGGTGAAATTCGCCAATGCTCAGCCTTTCTTGAGATATCTCAGGATGCGTCTGTAGTTGGTTCGGGTGCGCCTGCCGCGTCGGTCGCGGCGGTGGCGGCGGCACCGGCCAGCAGTTCCTGCTCCCACTCGGGCAGCGGCTCTGCCGCCTCAGCCTCGGGCTTGCCGTCGCCGCGGCCCAGGCCGGCGCGGGCCTGCAGTCCCTCGGCAACCGCGGAGGCGATCACCTTGGTCAGCAGCGCGGCCGAGCGGATCGCGTCGTCGTTGCCCGGGATCGGGTAGTCGACCTCGTCGGGGTCGCAGTTGGTGTCCAGGATCGCGATGACCGGGATGCCCAGCTTGCGAGCCTCGCCGACGGCGATGTGCTCCTTGTTGGTGTCGACGACCCAGATCGCCGACGGCACCTTGGCCATGTCGCGGATACCACCGAGGCTGCGCTCGAGCTTGTTCTTCTCGCGGGTCAGCATCAGGATTTCTTTTTTGGTGCGACCCTCGAAACCACCGGTCTGCTCCATCGCCTCGAGTTCCTTAAGGCGCTGCAGGCGCTTGTGCACGGTGGAGAAGTTGGTGAGCATGCCGCCCAGCCAGCGCTGGTTCACGTACGGCATCCCGACCCGGAGGGCTTCGGCCGCGACGGACTCCTGCGCCTGCTTCTTGGTGCCGACGAACATGACGCTGCCGCCGTGGGCGACGGTCTCTTTGACGAACTCGTACGCCTTGTCGATGTAGGTCAGCGTCTGCTGCAGGTCGATGATGTAGATGCCGTTGCGGTCGGTGAAGATGAACCGCTTCATCTTGGGGTTCCAGCGACGGGTCTGGTGCCCGAAGTGGGTGCCGCTGTCAAGCAGCTGTTTCATGGTCACAACAGCCATGGCTATGCCCAGCTTTCAATGTCGGTTGTCGCCCGGAATCGGTTGAGACCGGGCCCTGGCGTCTGCTGCGTTGCCGAACCCGTGTCCGGGGTGAACCGGGCTACGGGACCGCTCGGCATGCTGGTGCGGGTCCCTCAAGTACTGGGTCGCGGTGCAGGCGCGCGAAGTCAGCCCGCTTTCACGAGCTGCGTTGGGAAGTTTACACCGCTGCGGGGGGTGGTTTTTCCCGCTGTGCACACGGTCGTCGCTGGCGTCCACAGCCTCGCTCCGGGCGACTGGCGAGGTGGCCGCCGCGCACGTGCACTGAACTGGTGCGATGGGTGCTGCTGGGATTGTTCGTGTGCTGGGTGCTGCTCAATGCGCCGCCCGCGGACGCCGCCGGCGGGCGGTTGGAGTGGCCCCTGCGTCCTGCGCCGGCGGTGTTGCGGACGTTCGACGCGCCGTCGCCCAACTGGCAGGCCGGGCACCGCGGCGTGGACCTGGCGGGCCGTCCGGGCCAGCCGGTCTACGCGGCGGGCGATGCGACGGTGGTGTTCGCCGGGCTGCTGGCGGGCCGGCCGGTGGTGTCGCTGGCCCATTCCGGTGGCCTGCACACCAGCTACGAGCCGGTGCGCGCGAGGGTGCGGGCCGGTCAGACGGTCGCGTCGGGCACGGTGATCGGCGAGCTGGCGGCGGGCCACGCCGGTTGCCCGGCCGCGGCGTGTCTGCACTGGGGCGCGATGTGGGGCTCAGCGTCGCGCGCCGATTACATCGACCCGCTGGGGCTGCTGGCGGCCACCCCGGTGCGGCTCAAACCGCTCACCGGTCAGGCCCGCGGGTGCGCCTGGTCATGCACCGCCCGCAGCCGCGAGACCGCCACGTGGGTGTAGAGCTGGGTGGTGGCCAGGCTGGAATGGCCGAGCAACTCCTGCACCACCCGCAGGTCCGCTCCCCCTTCGAGCAGATGGGTGGCCGCGCTGTGCCGCAGCCCGTGCGGCCCCATGTCGGGTGCGCCGTCCACCGCCGCGACGGTCTGGTGCACCACCGTGCGCGCCTGGCGCACGTCGAGGCGGCGGCCACGGGCGCCCAGCAGCAGCGCGGGCCCGGACTCGGCGGTGGCCAGCGCCGGACGTCCCTCGGACAGCCAGGCGCGCAGCGCCTCGGCGGCGGGTTGCCCGAACGGCGCGGTGCGCTGCTTGTTGCCTTTCCCGAGCACCCGCACCACCCGGTGGGTGGTGTCGACGTCGTCGACATCCAGGCCGCACAGTTCGCTGACCCGGATCCCGGTGGCGTACAGCAGTTCGACGATCAGCCGGTCGCGCAGGGCCAGCGGATCACCTTGCTCCGCACCGGACTTGGCGGCCGTCATGGCGGCCAGCGCCTGGTCTTGGCGCAGCACCGACGGCAGCGTGCGGTGGGCCTTGGGCACCTGGAGGCGGACGGCGGGGTCGGTGCTCAGCAAGCCGCGGCGCACCGCCCAGGCGGTGAAGGCCTTGACCGACGAGGTGCGGCGGGCCAACGTGGT
Source organism: Mycobacterium paragordonae (assembly GCF_003614435.1). NCBI lineage: Bacteria > Bacillati > Actinomycetota > Actinomycetes > Mycobacteriales > Mycobacteriaceae > Mycobacterium > Mycobacterium paragordonae. Next base: position 2,283,105 of record NZ_CP025546.1, on the reverse strand, counting down.
GCGGGCCGCCCCGGCGCCGGCGGCGCCGGCCAGCCACGACCGCAGCACCGGCAGGCTCAGGGTGTGCAGGTCGCCGCCGCGCGCCGCCAGGAAATCGAACAGCGACCGCAGATCGCCAAGATAGGCGCGACGGGTGTGCGCCGAGCGGCCGCACTGCAGTTCCAGGTATTCGTCGAATTCGTCGAGGACCGCCTGCATTTCCTCACGCTGACAGACCCGGCGTGGTTGTTCTAAAGGACGCGCCGCAGTGTGTCCGGGGTGAGATCTTTGAGCGCCGGATAGCCGTCGACAGCCATGGTGAGGTCCGCTTCGGCGAGCAGCATGCGCAGCACGTGGACGACGCCGTCGACCCCGCCCAGCGCCATTCCGTATGCGTAGGGCCGGCCGACGCCGACCGCGGTGGCGCCCATGGCCAGCGCCTTGACGACGTCGGCGCCGCTGCGGATGCCCGAGTCGAAGAGCACCGGCACTCCGCCGGCGGCCTCGACGACGCCCGGCAGGCAGTCCAGCGCCGGCAGACCGCCGTTGGCCTGCCGCCCGCCATGGGTCGAGCAGTAGATGCCGTCGATGCCGCCGTCGATGGCGCGCCGGGCGTCGTCGGGATGGCAGATGCCTTTGATGATCATCGGCAGGTCGGTCAGCGACCGCAGCCAGGCGAGGTCGTCCCAGCTCAGCGGATTTCCGAAGGTCTGCGCCCAGGCCAGCACGGTGCCCTGCGGGTCTTCTTCCGGCGGCCGTTGCAGCCCGGCGCGAAACACCGGGTCGCTGGTGTAGTTGCTCAGGCAGTGACCTCGCAGTTGCGGGAAGTTGGCCGTGGTCAGGTCGCGCGGGCGCCAGCCGGGGATCCAGGTGTCCAAGGTGACGATGATGGCCTTGTAGCCGGCGGCTTCGGCACGCTGCACCAGGCTGGCGGCCAGGTCCCGGTCCTTGGGTGTGTACAGCTGGAAGAAGCCGGGGGTGTCGCCGAATTGCGCGGCGACGTCTTCCAGCGGGTCGGCGGTCAGGGTGGAGACGACCATCGGCACGCCGGTGCGCGCGGCCGCGCGGGCGGTCGCGAGGTCGCCGTGACCGTCCTGCGCGCACAGGCCGATGACCCCGATCGGCGCCATGAACAGCGGCGAGGGCAGTGTCAGGCCGAACATCTGCACCGACAGGTCCCGCTCGGCGGCGCCGACGAACATGCGCGGCATCAGGCCCCAGCGGTCGAACGCCTCGCGGTTGGCGCGCTGGGTGCGCTCGTCGCCGGCGCCACCGGTGACGTAGGACCAGACCGATGGCGGCATCGCCATTTCGGCTCTGGCCTCCAACTCGGCAAAGGACATCGGGAGCGAGGGTGCTACCCCGGCCAGGCCCTGGAAATAGATCTCAAGCTGATAATCGCCGAACGCCATGACCTAGAGAATGCCAGCCGACGGAATCCTCGAGCTCTACTGCTCCGAGGACTCCGCCGCGGCCAGCTCTTTCTTCCACTGCCGGAACGTCTCTTCGGTGCGCCCGCGCCGCCAGTAACCGGAGATCGAGGCCGCCCACTGGGCATCGACACCCCGCTCTTTGCGGATGTAGGGCCGCAGGTTGTGCATGACGGCCTGCGCCTCGCCGTGGATGAAGACCTGCACCTGACCGGGCAGCCAACGCGCGGTTTTGACCGCTTCGATCAGCGGCGCGTGATCGCCGGCGCGTTCTTCGGGCACCAGGTCCGCTCGCCCGCCGCGGTACACCCAGTTGATCTCCACGCCGTCCGGGGCGGTCAGCGGTACTTCGTCATCGGGCCCGGCCACCTCGATGAACGCCATCCCGACCGCTGAGTCCGGCAGCGCTTCCAGTGCGGCGGCGATCGCCGGGAGCGCTGCCTCATCACCGGCGAGCAGGTGCCAGTCGGCGGCCGGGTCCGGCGCGTAGGCGCCGCTGGGGCCCATCAGGTAGATCGGCTGGCCCGATTGGGCGGTGGCGGCCCACTGACCCGCGACGCCGTGTTCGCCGTGCACCGCGATATCCACCGTGATCTGCCCGGCGTCTTCGTCGACGCGGCGGACGGTGATGGTGCGCACCGGTGGGCGCTTTTCCGGCGGCAGGCCGGCAAAGCTGTCGATCGTCAGCGGCTGCGGCAGCGCGGCCACGTCGATGTCCTGGGCGACGAACACCAATTTGACGTAGGAGTCGGTGAACTTGCTGGGCACAAACGCGTCGAAGTTGTTGCTGCCGAGCACCACTCGCACCATGTGCGGCGTGAGCTGCTCGGTGCCCACCACTTCGAAAGCCTGTACTGGCCGGCCTGCCACTTATCCTCCTGATCGCGATCTGACCCCACGTCGACTATACGAGCCGGGCCTGGCCACGCCGTTTCCGCACAATCCGCCAGCACCCGTCGCGGCACTCGGCCAGACCGCTCAACTCCAGCAGAGCGAGCGGCCCCAGCACGTGTTCCGGGGGCAGGCCGGCCGCGACGGCGATCTCGTCGACCGCGGCCGCGCCCCGGCCGGGCAACGCCTCGTAGACCCGCCGCTCCGCCTCACCCAGGCCGTCCAGGCTGGTGGTGGGCCGCGGCTCGTCGGGCGCGAGCTCGCCGATGTGACCCACCAACTCGATGATTTCCTGGTAGCGGGTGACCAGTTCCGCGCCGTTGCGCAGCAGCACATGGCACCCCGCAGACGCCGACGACGTCGCCGGCCCGGGCACCGCCGCGACCACCCGGCCCAACGACCGCGCCCAGGCGGCGGTGTTGGCGGCCCCACTGCGCAATCCCGCCTCCACCACTACCGCCGCCCCGGACAGGGCGGCCACCAGGCGGTTGCGGGTCAAGAACCGGAATCGCGCCGGGCGCACGCCGGGCGGATATTCGGTGCACACCAGACCGTGTTGGCCGATGCGGTGCAGCAGTGCCGAATGACCAGCCGGGTACGGGATGTCGAGCCCGCCGGCCAGGACCGCCACGGTGATTCCGTCGGCGGCCAGAGCCGCGCGGTGAGCAGCCCCGTCGATGCCGTAGGCGCCCCCGGAGACCACCGCGACATCGTGTTGTGCCAGGCCGGTGGCCAGTTCGTGGGTGACATGCTCGCCGTATGCCGTCGCGGCCCGGGTACCCACGAGTGCGGCCGCGCGCGTGCTCACCTCATCGAGGCGCGCGGGGCCGGCAGCCCACAACACCATCGGCATCGTGTTCTTGGACCGGGTGCCGTCGAACGCGGCGAACGCAAGCACCGGCCACTCGTCGTCATCGGGGGTGACCAGTCGGCCGCCCCGGCGCCGGAGCACTTCGAGATCTGCTGCGGCCTGGTCGATTTCGCGACGCGCGGCGGTGAGCCGCAGCAGCTCATCGTCGACCAGGCCGCGCCGGACCCGCTCGGCCGCCTCCTGCGGCCCGACACTGTTCACCAGGGCGGCCAGCTCGGCGCAGGGTGGTTCGGCGACTCGCGAGAGGTACGCCCAGGCGCGCAGGATGGCTTCGTCGTTCATCGCCGCGCTCCCATCTGCCGGAAGCTCAGCGCGGTCGCAACCTCGGACAACCCGGGTGAGGTACGGCCGGCCAGATCGGCCAGACTCCATGCGACCCGCAGGGTGCGGTCCACGCCCCGGATGCTGAGCACTCCGTCGTCCAACGCCTTGCGCACCGGCTTCATCGCCGCGCTGCTGGGCCGGAACTTGCGGCGCAGCAGCGGTCCGTTGACTTCGGCGTTGGTACGGAAACCGTATGGGCGCCAACGTGCGACGGCCGCGTCCCGGGCCGCCGCCACCCGCTGGCGCACCTGCGCCGTCGATTCCCCGGCGGCCACCCCGAACGCGCCCGCTCGCACCGGGTTCATCTGCACCCGCAGGTCCACCCGGTCCAGCAGTGGGCCGGACAGCTTGCCCAGATAGCGGCGCTTGACCGCTCCCGCGCAGACGCAGTCTTGCGGATCCGCCGGTGCGCACGGGCAGGGGTTGGCGGCCAGCACCAGCTGGAATCGCGCCGGGTAGCAGGCCACGCCGTCGCGGCGGGCAAGGCGAATCTCGCCGTCCTCCAACGGTGTTCGCAGCGCTTCCAACACACTGACGCTGATCTCCGCGCACTCGTCGAGGAACAGGACGCCGCGGTGTGCGCGGCTGACCGCACCCGGACGGGCCATTCCCGAGCCACCGCCGACGAGTGCTGCGACGGTGGAATTGTGATGCGGCGCGACAAACGGCGGCCGCCTCAACAACGGGGTATCGGCGGACAACAATCCCGCGACGGAGTGGATCGCGGTCACTTCCAGCGATTCGCTGTCTGACAACGGTGGCAACAGGCCCGGAAGCCGTTGCGCGAGCATCGTTTTGCCTACGCCGGGCGGCCCGGTCAGCATCAGGTGATGAGCCCCGGCGGCGGCCACCTCGACAGCGAACCGGGCCTGCGACTGACCCACCACGTCGGCGAGATCGGCCGGCGGCTCGTCGACGTGAGCCGACGCGGCGATCCGTCGATCCAATTCGGTCGATCCGCTGAGCCAGCCCTGCAGCTGCCTCAGTGTGCGCACGCCCCAGACGTCGATGCCGTCGACCAGACTGGCCTCGGCCAGGTTGTCGGCCGGGACGACCACTGACGGCCAGCCTTCTCGCTTGGCGGCCAGCACAGCGGGCAGTACCCCGCGCACCGGCCGTACCCGGCCGTCCAGCGACAACTCCCCCAGCAGCACCGTTTTCGCCAGCCGATCCCACGACTTCTTCCGTTGCGCCGCAAGCACCGCCGCAGCCAGGGCGATGTCGTAGACCGAACCCATCTTCGGCAGCGTGGCGGGCGACAGCGCCAGCGTCAGTCGCACCATCGGCCACTCGTTGCCGGAGTTGTTGACCGCGGCGCGCACCCGGTTTCGTGACTCCTGCAGTGCCGCGTCAGGCAGGCCTACCAGGTACACCCCGGGCAACCCCGAGGCGATGTCGGCTTCGATCTCCACGATCTGGCCCTCCAGGCCCTGCACGGCGACCGAGAAGGCATGTCCCAGCGCCATCAGCCGACACCTTTGAGGTGGCTGAGTTCCGGAGCCGGCCGGCGACCGATCCGCACCCCGATCACGTCGATGCGGATCGCCGCCCAACGTTCGTCCTGACCGGCCAGCCAGAGCCCGGCCAGGCGACGCAACCGGCGCACTTTATTATCGGTCACCGCCTCGGCCAGCCCCCCGTAAGCGTCGCCGGTGCGGGTCTTCACTTCAACGAAAACTACTGTGTGACTTGCTTTCTCGCAGGCAATCAAATCGAGTTCGCCGTATCGGCAGCGCCAGTTGCGACCGAGTATCTCAAGCCCGTGGCGGGTCAGATGGTCGACGGCCAGCTGTTCGCCCAGCGCTCCCAGCTGTGTTCGCGTCATCGGGGTCGGGGTGGTCATGCCGCCACCATGCCCGGTGCCCGCGACAGGATTCGCCGTGATCGGGGCTCCGGCCGCCAGTTGTCCCCAGTCCCGGCTTTATCCCCAGACCACGGGCCGGCGCCCGCGGCTAGGTCTTCTTGCTGGGGATGATGATGACGACGATCAGCGTGAAGATGCTGAAGAACAAACCGAGGATCCCCCAGAACAGGGCGCTGCGTCCCTTCATCGACGCGACCACGGCGCAGATGACGGCCGCGATGACGCTGCCTATCGCGACGAAGATCCCTTTGATACCGCGCAGGATGAATCCCGCTGCCTCGGGATTGCTCTGCGCGGCTAACACCATTTCATGCAGCATGGCCGTCTCCTCACGTGTGTGACTTCGAGCGGCTACCCACGCCGGGGGTCACTTAACCCGGTCCGCCCTGCTGTAGACGTTCATCGAGTCCTCCCGCAGGAACGCCACCAGCGTGATCCCGGACTCCTCGGCCAACGCGACAGCCAGCGACGACGGCGCGGAGACGGCGGCCAGCACCGGGATGCCGGCCATCAGGGCCTTTTGCGTCAACTCGAACGATGCACGCCCGCTGACCAGCAACACCGACGCGGCCAGCGGCACCCGGCCGCGCTCCATCGCCCAGCCGATGACCTTGTCGACGGCGTTGTGCCGGCCGATGTCCTCGCGGACGGCGAGCATGGTCCCGTCCGCGTCGAACAGGGCCGCGGCGTGCAACCCGCCGGTGGCGGCAAAGACCTTCTGCGCGCCGCGGAGGCGGTCCGGCATCGCCCGCAGCGCCGCCGCGGGGACGGTCATCGGATCGTCTCCGGGCGCATGCCGGCTGATCAGCCGCACCGCCTCCAGCGAAGCCTTTCCGCAGACCCCGCACGACGAGGTGGTGTAGAAGTTGCGGGTGACATCCAGGCTTGGCATTTCGACGCTCGCCGCCAGCGTCACATCGAGCACGTTGTAGCTGTTGGCGCCGTCGTCGTCGCGGCCCTCGCAGTAGCGGATCGCGTGCACGTCCTCGCGCTGCGCGATGATCCCCTCGGTGAGCAGAAACCCTTGCGCGAGTTCAAAATCCGAACCCGGCGTACGCATGGTGACGGTGCTCGGTGTGCCGTTGAGGCGGATCTCGAGCGGCTCTTCGACGGCCAGGGTCTCCTGACGGATGGTCGCCTCGGCGCCGGCCAGATGCTTGACCCGCCGCCGCGCGGTCAGGTGCCGCACTGGCTCTCCCCGGCCGACACGGAGATCTCGGTGGCCTCGGCTGTCACGGCCTCAACGTACCTCGATTGGATCAGGAGACCGGCCTTACACCGCCGACGCCAACGACTCCAGTGCCTCCGCCGAAGTGTGGGTCGGGTGCCAACCGAGTTCACGCTGGGCTCGGGTGGTGTCCATGACCACCGATGCGCGCGCCACGTGCAGCCATTCCAGCAGGGACGGGACGAACGGCAGATGGGAGATCGCCGCCGACGCCGCCGAGGCCGCGGCCGCCGGGACTCGCACCGGTCGGCCGCCCAGAGCCTTGGCCACGTCGCTGATCGTCACCACCCCGTTACCGGCGATGTTGTACGCACCCGGCGGGGCCGGGGCCACCGCCGCCAGCGCTATGGCGGCGGCGACGTCGTCGTGGTGCACCAGTTGCAGCGGGACGCCCGGATCCGGGATCACCGGCTTGAGTTTCTGCAGCACCTTCGACACCGCCCGCAGTGGCGCGGGTAGCTGGTTCCACGGCATCGCGTCGGCCAGAGCGGGCGCCTCGGGGCCGGTGACAATGCAGGGCCGCAACACAAACACTTCCAGCGGCGAATCCGCGGTGATTTCGGCCAGCACGGCCTCGCACGCCGATTTCTGCGCCGAGTAGTAATGCTCGGCAGAACCCCGCGTCGGCACGTCCTCAGTGAGCGGAACCGGGTTGTCGGAGTGGTAGCCGTAGGCCGCCACCGACGAGGTATAGACCAGACGCCGCGGCTGCCCGGACTCCTTCTGCGCGGCCACCGCGGCCTCGAACACATTGCGGGTGCCCTGCAGGTTGACCCGTTCGCTCTCCTCGCGGGACCCCATGATGATGAAAGCCAGGTGGACCACCACGTCGGCATCAGCGACCAGCGCGTCGACCGCCTCCCGATCCAGGATGTCGCCCTGCATGTACGTGGTCTTCGTCCAACCCCGCGTCAGGGGGTCGAACGGCCGGCGCGCCATCCCGATGATCTTGCTGATCGCCGGTTCGCGCTCCAAAGCTGTAACAGCCGATATGCCGATCTCCCCGGTTGGACCGGTCACGGCGACAGTGCGTCCCATTTGAATGAAGCTTCCCGTCGCCGATACCGGCCAAACGCAAAAAGTCGTAGCTCACAAATGTGTGCGAACTGCGACAGATGGTTATTCATAGCGCGTTCACATCGGGCCTCACGGCGAAAGAGGAACCATGCAGCTGATAGCACCGGCCGATTCCATGTTCCTGGTCGGCGAATCCCGCGAACACCCGATGCACGTCGGTGCGCTCCAGCTCTTCCAGCCACCGGACGGTGCCGACGAGGATTTCGTGACCGAGGCCTACGAGTCGATGCTGCGGTGTACTGACGTCCAGCCCACCTTCAGCAAGCACCCGGCGTTTTTCGGTCCGGTCACCAACCTCGCGTGGTCGCATCAGCGCGAGGTCGAACTCGACTACCACTTCCGGCGCTCCGCGCTGCCGCGCCCGGGCCGGGTGCGTGAGCTGCTCGAGTTGGCCTCCCGTCTGCACGGCAGCCTGCTCGATCGCCACCGGCCCCTGTGGGAAGCGCACCTGGTGGAGGGTCTCAACGACGGGCGCTACGCGGTGTACACCAAGTTCCACCACTCGCTGATGGACGGCGTGTCCGCACTTCGGTTGATGCAGCGCGCCTTCACGGACAATCCCGATGACGACGAGGTGCGGGTGCCGTGGGAGCTGAAGCCCCGCCACCGCCCAAGCGGCCAGAAGTCGTCGCCGCTGGACACGCTGACCGACACCGTGCGCTCCACGGCCGCCCTGGCGCCGTCGACCTTGTCACTGGCTCGCGCGGCGCTGCTGGAACAGCAACTGACCTTCCCGTTCCGGGCGCCCAAGACGATGTTCAACGTCCGAATCGGCGGTGCCCGTCGCATCGCCGCCCAGTCGTGGCCACTGGAGCGCATCCATGCGGTCAAGTCCGCCGCCAACGCGTCCTTCAACGACGTCGTGCTGGCCATGTCGGCCGGCGCACTTCGGACCTACCTGATCGAACAGAACGCCCTGCCGGACAGCCCGCTGATCGCGATGGTGCCGGTGAGCCTACGCAAGGAAGGCGAAGCCGAGAGTGGCGGGAACGCGGTGGGCACCGTGCTGTGCAACCTGAACACCGACGTCGAGGATGCGGGCAAGCGCATCCAGGGCATCAGCGCATCGATGAGCGAGCAGAAGGAGGTGTTCAACCAACTGCCCAAGGTTCAGCAACTCGCGCTGTCCGCGTTCATGACCGGCGGACTTTTCCTCGGACTGATTCCCGGGTTCATCCGGACCGCGCCGCCACCGTTCAATATCGTGATCTCCAACGTGCCCGGCTCCAAAGAGCCGTTGTACTGGCGGGGGGCAAAGATGGTCGGCAACTACCCGCTGTCGATTACCTTGGACGGTCAGGCGATGAACATCACGGTGACCAACAACGCCGAGAATCTCGACTTCGGACTGGTCGGGGCCAGAGGCAGTGTGCCGCATCTGCAGCGCATGCTGAGTCACCTGGAGACATCTCTGAAAGATCTCGAACGCGCCGTCGGCGTGTGAGGCCGCGCGCGGCCCCGCTACTCTACGGCGATAGCAGCGCCGAAAGGAGGAAGCGACGTGGCCGACGAGCCCAACGCCGCGAGTGCAGCACCCGGTGCACTCACGGCTGACCCGGCAACGGTTTTCGCCGCACTTGCCGAGATCATCTACCAGGGTTCTGATGTGACCCAGATGTACGCCGCGATCTGTGTGGCGGCCACCCTGGTGGTGCCGGGCTGCGACCACGCGAGTCTGCTGGTCAAGCGCGACGATCGCTATGTGACGGTGGGCGCCAGTTCGCGGCTGGCGCACCGCGTCGACGACCTGGAACGCCGCTCCGGCGACGGCCCCTGCATCGATGCGATCGAAGAGGAAACGCCGCAGGTGGAACCCGACCTCACCAAGCCCAACCAGTGGCCGCACTTCGCCGCCCGGCTGGTCGAGGAGACGCCGGTGCGTGGCGCCATGGGGTTTCGGCTGCTGATCGACAAGCGCAAGGGCGCCGCACTGAACCTGTTCAGCGAAACGCCCAACGTCTTCGACTCGGAGGCGGCCGGGCGCGCCGCGGTGCTGGCGTCCTTCGCCAGCGTCGCCATCAACGCCATCGCCCACGGCGAGGACGCCACCAGCCTGCGCCGCGGGCTGCTGAGCAACCGGGAGATCGGCAAGGCCGTCGGCATGCTGATGATGCTGCACGACATGAACGAGGACGACGCCTTCGATCTGCTGCGCCGCCACTCCCAAGGCCTCAACATCAAGCTCGCCGACGTGGCCCGCAAGGTCATCGAGTCCCGCGGCAACCTTCCGGACTCGGAGGAGAGCTCCTAAGCCGTCATTCGGGCAGCCGCAGTTCGGGCTTCTCGACCTCTTCGATGTTGACGTCTTTGAACGTGACCACCCGCACCTGCTTGACGAAGCGGGCCGGCCGGTACATGTCCCACACCCACGCGTCGGCCAGCCGCAGTTCGAAATACACCTCGCCGTCGGCGTTGCGCGGCACCATCTCCACGCTGTTGGCGAGATAGAAGCGGCGCTCGGTCTCCACGACATAGCTGAACTGACCGACGATGTCCTTGTATTCGCGGTACAGCGAGAGCTCCATCTCGGTTTCGTACTTCTCGAGATCCTCAGCACTCATCAGTTCAGACGTCCTTCTCCCGGAGCTGCTGCCCCATCTTCTCTCAACGGAAATCGTCGCCATCAAGGGGTGCCCCGGGAGGGCCCAGCGGATCCGGCGGGCATTCGGCCACGAACTCGACTGTGCCGCCCGTCGCCACCCGCCGCACGTTGATGAACGAATAGCGATGGTGCGGGCACGGACCCAGCTGAGCCAGCGCGCGGCTGTGCGCGGGAGTGCTGTAGCCCTTGTGGTCGGCGAAGCCGTAGCCGGGGTGTTCGGCGTCCATGGCGACCATCAGCCTGTCCCGGCTGACTTTCGCCAGCACGCTGGCCGCGGCGATACAGGCGGCCGCCGCGTCACCGCCGATCACCGGCAGCGAAGGGACCGACAGGCCGGGCACCCGGAAGCCGTCGCTCAGCACGTATCCCGGCCGCAGCGACAGGCCGGCCACCGCGCGCCGCATGCCTTCAATGTTGGCCACGTGCACGCCGCGGCGGTCCACCTCGGTCGACGGGATGATCACCACGTGATAGGCCAGCGCGTAACGGCGGATCAGCGGGAACAGCCGCTCCCGGGCCTTCTCGGTGAGCTTCTTCGAATCATCAAGAGCGGCAAGGCTTTCCAAGCGTCCCGGACCGAGCACACACGCGGCCACGACCAGCGGCCCGGCGCAGGCTCCGCGACCCACCTCGTCCACCCCGGCGACCGGGCCCAGACCGCTGCGGTACAGCGCCGATTCCAGCGTGCGCAGACCGGACGACTTGCGAATCACCGTGCGCGGTGGCCAGGTCGTGGCCATGGTTACTGACCCTGCTGAGGGTCGATCGAACCCACACCACCCCATCGCTTCGGCGGCCACACGATGAACCTGGCCTTGCCGATGACGTTGTCGACCGGGACGGTGCCCGCCATCGGGTCACCCGTGCACTGCATCGGGCAGTGAGCGCGCGAATCTGCGGAGTGGGTGCGGTTGTCGCCCATCACCCACAACCGTCCCTGCGGCACCGTGACAGGCCCGAACTCACTGCCCAGGCACGGATAGACCGACGGATCGGCCATCATCGTGGACGGGTCCAGGTACGGCTCCTTCACCGGCTTGCCGTTGACCGTCAGGCCGGTGTCCGCGCGACACTGCACCGTCTGCCCGCCGACCGCGATCACCCGCTTGACCAAGTCGTTCTCGTCGGGTGGCACAAAACCGATGAACGACAGCGCGTTCTGGGCCCACCGCAGCAGGGTGTTGGGCGACCGGATCGACTTGTAGCCCACATTCCACGACGGCGGTCCCTTGAAGACGATGACGTCACCCGGTTTCGGCGAGCTGAACCGGTAGGTGATCTTGTCGACCATGATGCGGTCGCCGACACACGTGGAGCAGCCATGCAGCGTGGGCTCCATCGATTCGGACGGGATCAGGTACGGACGCGCGACGAACGTCAGCATCACGTAGTAGAGAACGATCGCGACGACGGCGAGCGTGGTGAGCTCCCGAAGGGTCGACCGCTTCTCCGGCTTTTCCTTCTTCGGCTTTGCCTTGGGGTCCGACTTCGCCTCGGGGTCCGGGACAGCCTCGGCCTTCGGGTCGGTCTCCGGCTTGCCGGCATTCGGCGTGCCGGTGTCCGGCCGGCGCTCCGAGGGCAGGTCCTCCGGAGAAGAATCCTCAGTGTCAGTCACGGGATTAGCGTAGCCAGCACGGGAGGTACGGTTGTGGACGCCGGGTCGCGTCCGCGGTCAGCGCTTTTCCTTGATCTTGGCCTTCTTGCCGCGGAGCTCGCGCAGGTAGTACAGCTTGGCGCGACGGACGTCGCCACGGGTCACCACCTCGATGTGGTCGATGTTCGGCGAGTGGACCGGGAAGGTCCGCTCGACGCCGACGCCATAGCTCTCCTTGCGCACGGTGAACGTCTCGCGGATGCCGCCACCCTGCCGACGGATCACCACGCCCTTGAAGACCTGGATGCGCTCTTTGGCGCCCTCGATCACCTTGACGTGCACGTTGATGGTGTCGCCCGGGTTGAACGCGGGGATGTCGTCGCGCAGCGACGCCTGGTCGACGAAGTCCAGCCTGTTCATTGGAAAGACACTTCCTCGGGGTCGCGGCTTCGCTGACCGCCCGCACGCAGGCGTGCGACGGTCACCAAGCCGATGGTTAGGGCTTCTTGGGTGTACCCCTCAGCAGGCGGTAGGCACCCGGCCCGCCGACAACCGCTGAAAGACAACTGGCCAATTGTGCCAGACGGGGCGCATGCAGTGAAAATCACAGGAAACTGTAGTGGTTCGCGCCCGCCCTAAACCGCCTGCAAGTGGTACATATAGCTGGGGTCAGACCGCGCGGATCCGAACCCTCCCCACGGACCCGTTCAGGCGGATAACCGGGGCCGACGGCTCGGAATTGCGCACGGCCCGCCCCGACGGATGCCTTGAAGATGCCTTGAAGACGCCCGAGTATGCCCAAGGAGTTGCAATGCGAGCCCGGCCGCTGACGTTGCTTTCCGCCGTAGCGGCGGCGGCGTTGGTGGTGGTCGCCGGTTGCGAGGCGACGGTCCACGCCAAGGCGTTCAACTCCACAACCGATCCGGCCACGACCCAGCAGCAGGGGCAGCCCCAGCAGCAACTGGTCGAACTGCTCCTGCGGGCCATCACCCCGACCGCACAGCCGATGGCGCTGCCGACCACCCTGGCGTCGGGTGGTCTCACCGGCGTTCAGGCCCGCATCCAGCAGGCCACCGACCAGGCCGCGGCGAGCGGCGCCACCCTCTCGGTGGCCATCCTCGACCGCGCCACCCACCAGCTGGTCTCCAACGGCAACAGCCAGATCATCGCCACGGCGTCGGTGGCGAAACTGTTCATCGCCGACGACCTGCTGCTGCGCGAGGCTGAAGGCAGGTCCGTGCTCTCCCCCGAGGACCGCCAGTCACTGGACGTGATGTTGCAGTCCTCCGACGACGGCGCGGCGGAGCGTTTCTGGGGCGCGGACGGCGGCGACTCCATCATCACCCAGGTGGCCAGCCGGTACGGCCTGACATCGACGGCGCCGCCTAGCGACGGGCGGTGGTGGAACACCATCAGTTCGGCGCCCGACCTGATCCGCTACTACGAGATGCTGCTCGACGGCTCGGGCGGACTGCCCATGGAGCGCGCCCGGCTCATCTTCAGCGACCTGGCCAAGTCGACCCCGACGGGCATCGACGGTTACCCCCAGCGGTTCGGCATCCCCGACGGGCTGTACGCGGAGCCCGTCGCGGTCAAGCAGGGCTGGATGTGTTGCATCGGCGCCGACTGGATGCACCTGTCGACCGGTGTGATCGGCAAGGACCGCCGCTACATCATGGTGATCGAGTCGCTGCAGCCCTCCGACGACGCGACCGCGCGCGAGACGATCACCCAGGCCGTCAAGACGATATTCCCCAACGGCCGCATCTAGTTTCGGCGCGAGTAGCCGGGAACTCAGTCCAGCAGTTCGGGCCGGCGGTCACGGGTGCGCTGCATAGACACCTCGCGGCGCCAAGCCGCGATCCGCGCATGGTCACCCGACAACAGAATCTCCGGGACGTCCAGGCCGCGCCAGCTCGGCGGGCGGGTGTAGCTGGGCCCCTCGAGCAGCCGGTCCAACGCCGGCGAGTGCGAATCATGTTGAGCCGATGCGGGATTGCCCAGCACTCCGGTCATCAGTCGCAGCACGGCCTCGATCATCACCAGTGCCGCCGACTCGCCGCCCGGCAACACGTAGTCACCGATCGACACCTCTTCGACGCGCATCCGGCGCGCGGAGTCCTCCACGACGCGCTGATCAATGCCCTCGTAGCGGCCGCAGGCGAACACCAGGTGCCGCTCGGAGCTCCAACGCTGCGCGGTGGCCTGGTTGAACAGCACGCCGGCCGGGCTGGGCACCACCAAAACCGTTTCTTCGGAGCATATTTCGTCCAGCGCCTCACCCCACACCGGCGCCTTCATGACCATGCCCGGTCCCCCGCCGTAGGGCGAGTCGTCCACCGAGTGGTGCACGTCGTGGGTCCACCGGCGCAGATCGTGCACCTGCAGGTCGACGAGACCCGATGCAATAGCCTTGCCCGGCAATGATTCTCGCAACGGCTGCAGATACGCCGGGAAGATCGTGACGACGTCGATTCTCATCCCAGATCCAACAGGCCGTCCGGCGGTTCGATCTCGAGCGTGCCGTCGTCCAGCGACACCGAGGTGACGATCGCGCTCACGAACGGCACCAGCACTTCACCGGATTCGCTTCTGACCGAAAGCAATTCGCCGCCGCTAGTGTGCAGGACTTCGGCTACGACGCCGATCTCCTGACCCGCTTTGGTGCGGACGCGCAGTCCTTCCAGCTGGTGGTCGTAGTAGGTGTCCGGCTCGTCGATCGGTGGCAGCTCTTCGGAATCGATGACGAACAGGCTGCCCCGCATCGCATCGGCGCCATCCCGGTCGTCGACGCCGGCCAGCCGCACCAGCAGCCGGGCGCCGTGCGGACGCGCGCTTTCGACGACGTAGCTCCGGACCGGACCCGGGTTGCGGGGTTTCTTGGCGCGCAACGTGGCGCCCGGTGCGAACCGGACGTCGGGATCGTCGGTGCGGACGTCGACGACGAGTTCGCCGGAGATGCCGTGCGCCTTCGCCACGCGCCCGACGATCAGCTCCATGTGAGCGCTGCTACTGGTCGGTGTCCACCACGTCGACGCGGATCCCGCGGCCACCGATACCGGCGACCAGCGTGCGCAGCGCGGTAGCGGTGCGCCCGCCCCGACCGATGACCTTGCCCAGGTCGTCAGGATGGACGTGGACCTCGACTGTGCGTCCACGACGGCTGGTCACCAGATCCACCCGGACATCGTCGGGGTTGTCGACGATGCCACGGACCAGGTGCTCGACGGCGTCGACCACGACGGTGCTCATGGCGCCGATCAGCTCTCGGTCTCGGCGGCGGCCTCGACAGCGGCCGGCTCGGCAGCGGACTCGGCCGGCTCGGCAGCGGTCTCAGCGGCCTCAGTCGACTCCTCGCCCTTGGCGGCCTTCTTCGGCGCGGACTTCTTCTTCGGCTTGGTGGCCTCGGTGGTGGGTCCGCCGTCGGCGGCTGCCAGCGCGGCGTTGAACAGCTCGAGCTTGCTGGGCTTGGCCGGCTTGACCTTCAGACGGCCCTCGGCGCCGGGCAGCCCCTTGAACTTCTGCCAGTCACCGGTGATCTTCAGCAGCTTGAGGACGGGTTCGGTGGGCTGGGCGCCGACACCGAGCCAGTACTGCGCGCGCTCGGAGTCGATCTCGATCAGGCTCGGCTCTTCCTTCGGGTGGTAGCGGCCGATGACCTCGATGGAGCGACCGTCGCGGCGGGTGCGCGCGTCGGCGACCGCGATGCGGTACTGGGGGTTGCGGATCTTGCCAAGCCGGGTGAGTTTGATCTTCACAGCCATGGTTAAAGCGACTCTCCTGTGGTGTCACGCTGCAATTCAGCGACCAGGGCGGGATGCCAGGGTCCGGTTTTGCCTCGCGTGTGTGACCACCCGGCGATCGTGATCGTGGGGCGGACAGCGGCCAATTGTGCCAGAACCGGGTCCCCCGGCGTTAATTGCCGTGGCGGTCTTGCTCCTGTCGCCCAGATTGCCGTCATGGTCGTGTTCGGCGCCGCGTCGCGACCCTCACGGCAATCTCGGCGGCCGGCGGCGCGGCGGCCAGCGGCGCGGCGACCGGTGCCAGGGCTACATGACCTTCTGGAACGTTTTGGTCTCCACGCGGCGGGTCATCCGCCACCCCTCGGACGTCCGCGCGAACTCGTCGTCGTACCAGAGCCCGCAGAACAGGATCTGGTCCTTCTCGCCGCCGAGCACCATCGGGTTGAAGCAGATCACCCGCGACGATGCCGTGTCGCCGTCAATGCGGACCGAGAAGTTGCCCAGCATGTGCGAATAGACCGGGAAGTTCGGCAGCACCTCCGACAACCACTTCTTGACCTCGGGGTACTCCCCGGCGATCCCTCCCAGGGCGGTGTAGTCGATGTACGCATCCGGGGTGAACACCTTGTCCAGATCGTCGAATCGGCGCTGGTCAATCGCCGTCGAATAGTCGACGAGAAGCTGCTGGATCTCGAGACGGTCGGATATCTCTTCCAGGCTCAACATGTCTCGATTCAACACCGCGGTCACGGACGATAAAATCTGCGTCCATGCGAAAGCTCATGACCGCGGCCGTCGCGCTGCTCACGGCCACGTTGCTGGGCGCCATTCCCGTCTCCCACGCCGACACCGACGTCCAGCAGGCAGCGGGCTCGGTGCCCATTCCGGACGGACCCGCGCAGACCTGGATCGTCGCCGACATGGACAGCGGCCAGGTGCTGGCCGGCCGCGAGCAGAACATCGCCCACCCGCCGGCGAGCACGATCAAGGTGCTGCTGGCGCTGGTGGTGCTCGATGAGGTGCCGCTGAACTCCACGGTCGTCGCAGACCTCACCGACACCGCGGTCGAGTGCAACTGCGCCGGGGTGAAAGTCGGCCACAGCTACACCGCGCGCCAACTGCTCGACGGCCTGTTGCTGGTGTCGGGCAACGACGCCGCCAACACACTCGCCGACATGCTGGGCGGCCAGCAGGTCGCGGTGGCCAAGATGAACGCCAAAGCCGCGTCGCTGGGGGCGTCGAACACCCACGCGGCGACGCCGTCCGGCCTGGACGGACCCGATGACTCCGGCTGGTCGACGGCACACGACCTCGCGGTGATCTTCCGCGCCGCCATGGCCAACCCGACGTTCGCCAATATCACCGCCGAGCCGTCAGCGATGTTTCCCGGCGAGAACGGCGACCAACCGATCGTGAACCAGGATGAGCTGCTGGCGCGCTATCCGGGTGCCCTCGGTGGCAAGACCGGGTTCACCAACGCCGCGCGCAAGACGTTCGTCGGAGCGGCTGCACGCGGCGGCCGCCGGTTGGTGATCGCCATGATGTACGGGCTGGTCAAAGAGGGCGGACCAACCTACTGGGATCAGGCGGCCAGCTTGTTCGACTGGGGCTTCGCGCTCGGCCCGCAAGCGGGTATCGGCTCGTTGTAACAGCGGGGCACGCTCCGGTCACAGCAAAGCATCGCACGGCATTTTTCTGCGTGTCCGCATCTGGCGCGAGGGTAATCTGGCCGGTCTTATGGTTGACACCTTGACGCCACATTTTGACGATGTGCAAGCGCACTACGACTTGTCTGACGAGTTCTTCCGGCTATTTCTGGACCCGACTCAGACGTACAGCTGTGCGTTCTTCGAGCGCGATGAGATGACGCTCGAACAGGCGCAGATCGGCAAGATCGACCTGTCCCTCGGCAAACTAGGCCTGCAGCCCGGGATGACGCTTCTGGACGTGGGCTGCGGCTGGGGTGCGACGCTGCGGCGGGCCATCGAACAGCACGACGTGAACGTGGTCGGCCTGACTTTGTCGAAGAATCAGGCCGCCCACGTACAGCAGTCGTTCGACCAGCTGGACAGCCCGCGCACCCGGCGCGTGCTGCTACAGGGCTGGGAGCAGTTCGACGAACCCGTCGACCGCATCGTGTCGATCGGCGCCTTCGAGCACTTCGGTCACGACCGGCACGCCGACTTCTTCGCGAAGGCTTACCGGATCCTGCCGGCCGACGGCGTGATGATGCTGCACACGATCACCGGCTTCACCAAGCAGCAGATGACCGACCGGGGCCTACCCCTCACCCTGCGAGTGATCCGGTTCTTCCACTTCATCAAGACTCAGATCTTCCCGGGCGGCGCTCCGCCGATCGTCGAGATGGTCGAAGAGCATTCGGCCGGTGCGGGTTTCACGCTGACCCGGAATCAGTCACTGCAGCCGCACTATGCCAGGACTCTGGACCTGTGGGCCGAAGCCCCTGCGGCACATAAGGATCAGGCCATCGACGTCCAGTCCGAAGAGATGTACGACCGCTATATGCACTACCTGACCGGCTGCGCGACTCTCTTCCGGGACGGCTACATCGACGTCAATCAATTCACCTTGCAGAAGTAGGACTCAGGACTCAGGACTCAGGCGGCCCCGGCCACGCCGTCCTGAGCAGCGCGCTCAGCACCGCAATCCTGCGTTCCGCGATCTCGGGCTGCGGCAGCACACCCTCCACCACGGCGGCGCCGTCGAAGACGTTGGTCAGCAGCGCCACCAACACCGGAAACGTGTCGTCGGGGAAACCGTCGGCACCGGGCATCGACCGTGCCGCGTCGTAGATCTTCGCCGAGTACTGCCCCAACTCGTGTTGCAAAGTGGCCCTGAGCTTTTCGTCGGTCCGTGCCGCGATCAGCAGTTCGTAGAGCACCGCATTCGTCGAGCCGCTGGTGATGTCGCGCAGAATGGCCAGTGCGGCCTCCAGCGCCGGCCGGTCGGCCGGTATCTCCGCGACCTGCTTGGTGAACGTTTCCAACTGGCGTCGCAGCACCTCCGACGCCGTGGCCGCCATGAAGTCGCCCATGGTTTCGAAATGGCGGAACAGGGCGCCCACCGATACTCCGGCCCGGTTGGTGATCAGGGCGGCCGAGGCGCGGGCATATCCGACCTCGACGATGGTGTCGATACAGGCCTGCAGGAGCCGGCCGACGGTCTCTTCCCGCCGTTGCTGCTGAGTCCTGGCCATCTCAGACGGATCCGCTCAACACTGCCGACCGCCGCTCACCCGCACGCAGGTAGCGACCCGACTTCACGGTTTGACCGAAGCCGTCGCGGAACTCCCCGTTGCGGAAGACGACGGCACCGCCCACGCCGGTGGCGATCACGGTCGCATCGTTGCGGTTGACCATGCGCCGCAGGCCGCCGTAGAAGGGCACCGCCTCCTCGTTGTAGGAGTCCACCGAGCTGTCCAGATGAACGGGGTCGATCACCACGAAGTCGGCGCGGTCACCCTCGCGCAGGGTGCCGGCGTTGATTCCGAACCATTCGGCCACCTCAGCGGTCAGACGGTAGATCGCTCGCTCGGGGGTCAGGAACGGCCGCCCGGACTGCTGCGCGTCGCGTACCCGCTTGAGCAGGCGCAGCGGGAAGTTGTAGAAGGCCATGTTGCGCAGGTGCGCTCCGGCGTCGGAAAAGCCCATGTGAATGCTCGGGTCGGCCGCCAGCTTGTCGAGTTGCTTGGGGCGATGGTTGGCGACGGTGGTGGTCCACCGCACGTTGCGTTCGCCGTTTTCGACGAGAATGTCGAGGAAGGCGTCCAGCGGATGCAGTCCCCGCTCGTCAGCGATGGCGCCAAAACTCTTGCCGATCAACGACTTATCGGGGCACTCCACGATCACCGCATCGTGGAAGTCGCGGTGCCACAGCGACGGTCCGAGCTTGCGGCGGTCGAACTGCCGCCGGAACCGCCGACGGTACTCCTCATCGGCCAGCAACTCGTTGCGCTGCAATTGATCCCGCAGGTGCAGGGCGGCCGTTCCGGCGCCGAATTCTTCGAAGACCGGCAGATCGATTCCGTCGGAATACAATTCGAACGGTACCGGCAGGTGCTGGAAGCGCACGCTGGCGCCGAGCAGTTTGTTGAGGAGCCGGGTACCCCGGCCGAACAGGTGCACCGCCAGCGGCATCGACTTGGCGTCCGCCGACACCAGCATGCTCATCCGGACTCCCTTGTTCCGGTTGAGAAGTCGGCTGCTGGTGAGGAAGAACATGAACGGGGACACCGAGCTGTTGACGTTGGGAGCGCTCTGCAGGATGCGGCCCCGTTTGCGGAGCACCTTGATCAGCCGGCGGCGCTCGCGCCACGTCGCGAAGGTGGAAGGCAAAGCGCGCGAACGGAACCGGTCGCCGTCCAATTTGTCGATCGGTGCGTCCATCCCGGACATGCCGAGCATGCCGGCGTCCAGCGCCTCGTCGAGCAGCCGGGCCATCTTCTCCAGCTCGGCATCGGTGGGCCGTACGGTTTCGTCGGTGGCGCGCTCGAGGCCCAGCACCGAGGTTCGTAGGTCCGAGTGGCCGAGCATCGAGCTCACATTGGGTCCCAGCGGGAGGGCGTCGAGCGCGGCGATGTATTCCGCCGGCGTCGACCAGGTCTTGTTGTCCTGCAGTGTGGTCAGGACGAAGTCGCGCGGCACCGCCTCGACGCGACTGAATAGGTCGGCGGCGTCTTCGGAGTCGGCGTAGACCGTCGACAGCGAGCAGTTGCCCAGCAGCAGCGTGGTGATGCCATGCCGTACCGACTCCCGCAGGCCCGGGTCGAGCAGGATCTCGGCGTCGTAGTGGGTGTGGACGTCGATGAAGCCCGGGGCGATCCACTTCCCCGCCGCGTCGATCACCTCGGGGCAACCGGTCGCGTCCAGCGGGCCCGCCGAGACCGTGGCTACCACGCCGTCGCGGATGCCCAACGTCCGAATCTGGGGCTTGGCGCCCGTCCCGTCGAACCACAGGCCGTCGCGGACGATCACGTCGTAAGTCACTGTTCCTCCAAGTCGAATGGGCTTGACTCGAAGCTAACATAGATAGTGAACGCTCGCAATCTTTTCTCGACGGTTGGTCACCCACCCGGTCCGGAGGGCCTTGACGTGGGCGTTTGGGTGGTGACCGTCGTTCCGGGCGTCGCCGTCGGGGTGATCGTCACGGGGTCAGGCACGTTCACAGCGGGCGGGATGTCGCTTTCGCGGCTGGCCACAGTGGGAATGCGGATGAGTCCGCCCAGCTGACTGCATTCATTGGTCTTGACGGTGACGGCCAACTCCCCGGCGAGCTCGCGCGGGGACTGCGGCTGCAGCGTGAGCACCTGAATGGTGGTCTGGGTACTCGCCTGACCGTTTGGGCCGACGCACGGGAACTTGGTGGTCTCCGCCCGGGATCGCCACTGCCCGTCGATGAACTCCAGCAAGAGCGGGTGCACGTCCGGCGACTTCTCCCGGGAATGGTCGCTGTCGTTGAGCAGCGTTGCCGCTGCCAGGCACCGGGTGGGCGTGCAGGACGAGCGGATCGCCCACCACGTCTCGACGTCCGGCGGCTGCGGGGTGGGCGTGGTGTCGAAGGTCTGCCGGGAGCGTTGCACCTCGATCCGGTAAGTGCCGTCCAGCGGGAGCGGGGCGGCCGCCGGGGTGCTGCCGGTCGTGGTGCTCGAGGGGGCAGCCACCGGGCGGCCGGCCTGCGGGGTCGGAGCGCTGGTCCTGCGTCCGATCGCAATGCCGGCTGCCAACAAGCCCACCAGCAAAAGCACCGCGACGGCACCCAGCAGCATCCGGCGCGGACCGAACCGCCTCGATTCTCCGCTACCGGTGGAGAACGCCTCCAGGCGCCGGGCCATCGAACCCGCCGCCGATCGCAGCAATCCTCGCGGGCGGTCCGGCGGTCGGCCGGGTGCGTGGCCAGGTGCGTGGCCGGGAGCGCTGCCCGCCGCCGGTTCCGGAACGGGCTGTTGGGAGGCCACTTCCGGCCAGGCGTAGACCGGATAGTCGACGACATATGCGGGCTCGACCGCCGGTAGCGCGACGGGTTCCTCGGGCGACTCGCGGTCGACGATCCCGGCTCGTTCCGCGAGCGCCGCGGCGAACTCGCGGCAACTGCCGAATCGGTCGGCCGGGTCGGCGGCCAGCGCTCTACCGAACACCTCGTCGAATCGGGCCAGGTCCGGGCGCAGCTCGCTGAGCCGCGGCGGGCTTCCCGGGGTCGGCGGCGCCCCGGTGAACAGGTGCATCGCGGTGGCGGCCAGCGCGTATTGGTCGGTGCGAGCGTCAATGGCCGCGCCGGTCGATTCCTCCGGGGCGGCATATCCGGCCTCGCCCGCCGGACGCTGTAATCCGAAGTCCGACACCATTATTCGTGGTTCGCCGGCACCCGGGGTGGTCACCAACAGGTTGCCCGGCCGCACGTCGCGGTGTAGCACGCCGCGCTGGTGGGCAAAGTCAAGACCGGCGGCCGCCCCAGTGATGATCGCGACCACCTCGCCGACCGGCAGCACCGCGGGAAAGCGGTCGGCCATCAACTGGGCCGCGTCGGTGCCGTCGACGTAATCCATTGCGACCCAGAGCTGTCCGTCGAACTCGCCGCGCTCGTGCACCTCGACGATGTTGAGGTGATAGAGGTTCGCCACGCTGATGTTCTCGCGATGAAAACGGGCCCGAAATTCGTCGTCGGCCGTCAGCGAGAGCACCTTCAGCGCCCGCCAGCCCGGCAGATCCGGCCGCTGGGCAAGGTAGATCTCGCCCGTCGCCGACGATCTCAACATGCGTACGACGGTGTAACCGGCGTAACTTGCGCCGCTGGCCAACGCCATTCAGCGATGGTAACCATCTCGGTACGGCCGGGCGCGGCTGCGCCCGGCTAACACTGGGCGAAATCTAGGATCGTCCGGGTCGGAATACCTTGCCACGCAGGATCACCAGGTCAGGCCGGTTCAGCACGCCGGGGCCGCGGCGGGGATCCTCGACGTAGCACAGCAGGTCGGCCGAAGCGCCGTGGTCCAGACCCGGCCGGCCCAGCCAGCCGCGGGCATCCCAGCACGCCGCCCCCAACGCCTCCTCGGCGGTCATGCCGATCCGGCGCAGCGCATCGACCTCGTCGGCGATGCGGCCGTGTCGGATGGTGCCGCCCGCGTCGCTGCCGGCGTACACGGGCACGCCGGCGTCGCGCGCCGCGGCCACCCGCGCATACCCGCGGGCGTAGAGGTCGCGCATGTGCGCGGCGTACTTCGGGTAGCGGACGGCGGCGTCGGCGATGCCCGGAAAGTTCTCCAGGTTGATCAGCGTCGGCACCAGGGCGGTGCCGTGTTCGACCATCAGCCCGATCGTCTCGTCGGTGAGGCCGGTCCCGTGTTCGATGCAGTCGATCCCGGCCTTGATCAAGCCGGGCAACGCATCCTCGCCGAAGACGTGTGCGGTGACGCGCGCCCCGTGCGAGTGTGCGGTGTCGATCGCGGCTTTGAGGACGTCGTCGGACCACAGCGGCGCCAGGTCGCCGATCCCCCGGTCGATCCAGTCGCCGACCAGCTTGATCCAACCGTCTCCACGTCGGGCCTGCTCCGCGACGGCGTCGGGCAGCTGCGATTCGTCCTCCATGTCGGCGGCCAGACCGGGGATGTAGCGCTTGGGTCTGGCCAGATGCCGTCCGGCCCGGATGATGCGGGGCAGGTCGTCGTGGTCGTCGAGGCTGCGAGTGTCGATCGGCGAGCCGCAGTCGCGCAGCAACAGCGCGCCCACATCGCGTTCGACCTCGGCCTGGGCGATCGCTTCGTCGAGCTCGACGGCGCCGTGTTCGCCGAGCCCCACGTGGCAGTGCGCGTCCACCAGCCCCGGCAGGATCCAGCCCCCGTCGAACACGGTGTCGGCGCCGGAGACCGGCTCGGAACTGATGCGACCGTCGGCGATCCACAGTTCGGTGGCGACGTCGCCGGGCAGACCCAGCCCCCGCACGTGCAGTCGCACAGCGTGGCTATTTCTGGCCGGGGAACTTCAGCTTGGACAGGTCGAAGTCGGCCAGCCCCGGCGGCAGCTCGTTGAGGCCTTCGGGCATCTGCGACAGGTCGGGGAACCCGGCGGGCATGCCGGGCATGCCCGCGCCGAACGGGCTGCGCGTCTTCGGCGGCGTCGGTCCGCGTCCGCCCTTCTTGCCCTTCTTGCCTTTGGCGCTCTTGGATTTACGTGTCGCGGACTTGCGGCCCAACCCGGGGATGCCCATGCCGCCGAGCATCGAGGACATCATCTTGCGGGCTTCGAAGAAGCGGTCCACCAGCTGATTTACCTCGGAGACGCTGACGCCGGAGCCGTTGGCGATGCGCAGCCGCCGCGAGGCGTTGATGATCTTCGGGTCGGCCCGCTCCTGCGGCGTCATGCCGCGGATGATGGCCTGGATCCGGTCGAGGCTCTTGTCGTCGACCTCGGCCAGTGCGTCTTTCATCTGGGCCCCGCCGGGCAGCATGCCGAGCAGGTTGCCGATCGGGCCCATCTTGCGCACGGCCAGCATCTGCTCGAGGAAGTCCTCCAGCGTCAGCTCACCGGCGCCGATCTTGGCGGCGGCGGCCTCGGCCTGCTGGGCATCGAAGACCTGCTCGGCCTGTTCGATCAGGCTCAGCACGTCGCCCATGCCCAGGATGCGGCTGGCCATCCGGTCCGGGTGGAAGACGTCGAAGTCCTCGAATTTCTCGCCGGTGGAGGCGAAAAGGATTGGCACGCCGGTCACTTCGCGGACCGAGAGGGCCGCGCCACCACGGGCGTCGCCGTCCAGCTTGGTCAGCACGACGCCGGTGAACCCCACGCCGTCGCCGAACGCCTGGGCGGTGGCGACCGCGTCCTGACCGATCATCGCGTCCAGGACGAAAAGCACCTCGTCGGGATTGACGGCATCGCGGATGGCGGCCGCCTGGGCCATCAACTCTTCGTCGATGCCGAGACGTCCGGCGGTGTCGACGATGACGAAGTCGAAGTGCTTGGTCCTGGCTTCGGCGATGCCTGCCGCGGCGACGGCGACCGGGTCGCCCGGGCCGGACTCTGGTGACGCGCCGGGGTGCGGCGCGAACACCGGTACCCCGGCCCGCTGGCCGACGACCTGGAGCTGGTTGACGGCGGCGGGGCGCTGTAGGTCGCAGGCCACCAATAACGGGGTGTGGCCCTGGTTCTTCAACCGGAAAGCCAGCTTGCCGGCCAGCGTCGTCTTACCGGAACCCTGCAGACCCGCGAGCATGATCACCGTCGGCGGGTTCTTGGCGTAGGCGATCTCGCGGGTCTCGCCGCCGAGGATGCCGATCAGTTCCTCGTTGACGATCTTGACGACCTGCTGTGCCGGGTTGAGGGCGCCGGAGACTTCGTGGCCGCGGGCGCGTTCCTTAATCCGGTGGACGAATGCCCGGACTACGGGCAGCGACACGTCGGCTTCCAGCAGCGCGAGCCGGATTTCGCGGGTGGTGGCCTCGATATCGGCGTCAGTCAGGCGGCCCTTGCCGCGCAGCCCTGCGAGGGCACCGGTCAAGCGATCGGACAGCGATTCAAACACGACAGCCAGCCTAGTGGTCGGGGCGCGGACCGGCGCATCCCGTCGGCCCGCGACACTGCAACCAGGCAGACGACACGCCGATGGAGGCCGCCGCGGTGTCAGTTTCGGCGGAGCCACCTTGAAGGCGCTGATTTCCCTTTCATTTGAGGTTGGCAAGCGTTAGTTTTGCCGCGTGGTCACTGTGCTCGCGGACGTGGCTCCTGCGCCATCGGCATCTTCTCCGGTGCTGCTGGTTGTCGTCCTGTTTCTGATCGTGGTGGTGGCGGCCTCCGTGGCTATCGTCATCTGGCTGCGCCGCTCGCGGCGACAGAAGCCGCCCCCACAGTGGGGTCCGCCCCCACCCGGGGCCCCGCCGCAGTGGCCGCAACAGCCTCCGCCGCAACAGCCGCCACCGCCCCAGTGGTCGCCCCCGCCGGGCCCGCCTACCGGTTGAGGATCAGCCCGGTGAGCAGCGACGAGGCGTTGGCGCCCACGCTCAGCAGCGCCAGCGTCGCCAGGTCACGCCGAACGGCGACCGCCAGCACAGCCGCCTCGGCGAGCGTCACCGCGACCTCCGTCAGCAGCAACGGCAGCATCGTCGCGTGCGATGACAGCACCCACCACGCCACCGGATGGGTGACCGCGTTGACACCGATCGCCAGCATCAGCGCTGACCACCACCGCAATCCGACGATGCCCACCAGACCGCCCACGTACCACAGGCTTTCCACCGCGATCGTGACAGCGAAGGCGGTCAGTTGGGACACGCGATGACTCTACGGGCGATCTGGCTGTTCGCCGGGGCTGCCGCGGTGGCTCTGGCCGTCGCGGTCCGGGCGCCGCTGGCCACCACCGTGCTGGGCCTGATGGCTTTCGGGGTCCTGCACAATGTCCTGGAATTGCGCTATGTCACTGGACGTTTCGCGCAGGTGCTGTCCGGCCGGCTGCTGCTCTGGCTGCTCGGGTTGATCACCGTGATCGTGCTGTGCCGGCTGGCCGGCATGGTCGTCGGCGAGCCGGCCCGGCTGGCGGAGATCGTGGTCGGCTACGCGGTGCTCGGCGCGGCCTGTGTGGTGGGTTTACGAGGGCCGTCGCTGATCGCGGCGGCGGTAGTGCTGGCGATCGCCACGACCGCCTCGCTGAGTTGGCCCGCTTACCACTTCGTCGTGCTGACCCACCTGCACAATGTGGTGCCGCTGTTCTTCCTGTGGGAGTGGGCGGCCCGGTTGCCCACTCCGGCGCTGCGCCGGTGGTTCCGATCGGTGCAGATCGGGTGGGTGCTGATCGTTCCCGCGGTACTGCTGTCCGGCGTGCTCGACCATCGTTTCGGCGCGACGAGTTCGTCGGTGGCCGGGTTCGCCGGGAATCCCCGGACGATCGTCGCGGCCAGCGCCCCGCCCGCGACGGTGGCCACCGAGGTCGGGGTGCGACTGCTCGTCGTGTTCGCCTTCCTGCAGACGATGCACTACTTCGTCTGGGTGGGTTTCTTCCCCCGGTACGCGCCCGACGCGGCGCGGGCGTTCGAGGCCCGCGCTCCGTGGCTGACCGGCGCGCGGGCGTGGACGCTGGGCGCCGCCGTCGGGGTGGCCCTGGCGGTCGTGTTCGTCACCGACTACGCCTCCGGCAAGGCGGTGTATTCCGCGTTCGCCAGCTACCACGCGTACCTGGAGTTCCCGGTGGTGCTGGCCATGCTGCTCGGGCTGGGCGCCGCAACCGCACCGGACCGGAGTGACGCCGTGCACCAGGCGGTCGGAGCACGGTAGTGCTCGAAGTCATCGAGAAGGGCTCGCGCAGCGCGCAACCACTGCTCTTCGTCCACGGCGGCTGGCATGGTGCCTGGTGCTGGGAGAACTTCCTGGACTATTTCGCGGACGCCGGCTATCGCGCCGTGGCGGTGAGCTTGCGCGGCCACGGCGCCAGCCCCGGGCCCGCATCCCTGCGGTGGTGCGCCATGTCGGACTATCTACTTCGACCTGAAAAAGTCAGGGCGTGGCGGTGGCTGAATTGGGCTTTGTTTGACGAGATGATGGCCTCGAACCCTTGGGCTAGAAGGGATCGAGGCCATCGTGCTTAGAACTGTAAATGACCAGTTGTCGTTGTGGGATGCAATCCTGCCGCCGGAGCTGTTGGTGTTACCGAGGGAGTTGGGGCGGGTAGACGCGCTGCTAGATGATCCGGTGTTCTTCGCGCCGTTCACGCCGTACTTCGACACCCGTATCGGTCGTCCGTCGATTCCGATGGAGACCTATCTGCGGATGATGTTCTTGAAGTTCCGCTACCGGCTGGGCTTTGAGGCGTTGTGCCGTGAGGTCGGCGATTCGATTTCCTGGCAACGGTTTTGCCGGATTCCGTTCGGGACGCGTGTGCCGCACCCCACCACGCTGATGAAACTGACCACTCGGTGTGGGGACGCTGCAGTGGCCGGCCTCAATGAGGCCTTGTTGGCCAAGGCCGCCGACGCCAAACTGTTGCGCACTGACAAGGTGCGTGCTGACACCACCGTGGTTGAGGCCGCAGTGGCCTATCCGACCGACTCGGGGCTCCTGGCCAAGGCGGTGACCACGATCGCCCGCACCATCACCCGCATCCACAACGCTGGCGGGGCGGTGCGTACCCATGCCCGTGACCGCAGCCGCTCAGCGGGCCAGCGGGCCCGCTCGATCGCCTCCAAACTGCGGCTTCGCGGTGCGGTGGCCCGTGAGGAAGCTCAAGCCGTGGTCGCGCGGATCACCGGGGAGTTGGCCGGCATCGCCGAATCGGCGATGCGGGAAGCGGCCGCGGTGCGGCGCAATGCCCGCCGGGCTGTGCGCAACGCGACCGGGGTCCGCCGGGCTCGGCTATCTCGAGCGATCAACGACTTGGCCGCGATCATGGATAAGGCCCAACGCGTGGTCACCCAAGCCCGTAGCCGCCTGACCGGGGTGATGCCGGACTCGGCGAGCCGGCTGGTCAGTTTCCACGACCCCGATGCCCGCCCGATCCGCAAAGGACGACTGGGCAAGCCCGTGGAGTTCGGCTACAAAGCCCAGGTCGTCGATAACGCCGATGGAGTCATCCTCGACCACAGCGTCGAGATCGGAAACCCCGCCGATGCCCCGCAGTTGGCTCCAGCGATCGCCCGGATCACTCGCCGCGCCGGCCACGCCCCCAGGGCAGTTACCGCCGATCGCGGCTACGGATACGCCTCGGTCGAAAACGATCTGCACGAGCAAGGAGTCCGCCATGTCGCGATTCCGCGTGCCAGTAAACCGAGTGCCGCTCGCCGCGAGTTCGAACACCGAAAAGCGTTCCGCGCCAAAATCAAATGGCGAACCGGATGCGAAGGACGCATCAACCACCTCAAACGCAGCTACAGCTGGAACCGCACGGAATTGACCACCCTCACCGGAGCCAGGACCTGGTGCGGACACGGGGTGTTCGCCCACAACCTCGTCAAGATCAGCGCCCTGGCCTCATGACAACAAACTCCCGCCAGCACCGAGCACCCGCCGTCACTGCCACCGACGAAGCCGTCGCCATCAACCCTTTTTCAGGTCGAAGTATCTAGCCGACATCGCATCGGTGGTCGACACGCTGGGCGGCCAACCGGTGCTGATCGGACATTCCCTGGGCGGCTTCGCCGTGCAGAGATTCCTGGAAACCCGTCGAGCGCCCGCCGCGGTACTGGTGGGCTCGGTACCGCCGAAGGGCTTCTTCAAGCTCGCGATGCGCGTGTGGCGCCGGCACCCGCTGATCGCCCTGCGGGCCTTCGCCGGCGGCACCCTGCTGGAATTCGTCGACACGCCGGCGATGGCGCGCGACTACCTCTTCTGTGCGCAGACCCCCGATGACGTCGTCGAGGCATGCAGGTCGCAGGCCGGGCCCGAGAGCCTGCGTGCGGCGGCGCTGGATCCGATGATCCGGCGGGTCCGGACGGGACTGGTCACCACTCCGATGCTGGTGCTCGGCGCCGAGCATGACGGCTTCGTCAGCACCGCCGAGGTGCGGATGACGGCGGATGCCTATCGGACCGAACCCGAGTTCTTCGCGATGGGCCACAACATGATGCTCGAACCCGGATGGCCCGAAGTCGCCACGCGTATCCACGACTGGCTGCAGACCCGCGACCAGCTAATCTGAGCAGCCGGCCACGTCGTTGCAGCGCCGAAAAGCGTTGTCGTGCTAGATTTCACAGCCACTGCGCCATCTCGCGCGGCCGGGCTACCATGCCGAGTTCTACGGGGGGAATGTGTCGCTGCAGCCGGTCAGCCACTTCCCTGCCGACACCACCCGGTCGTTGCGTGGCTGGCAGCGTCGCGCCCTGGTGAAGTACCTGGGAACCGAGCCCCGCGACTTCCTGGCAGTCGCCACACCCGGCGCAGGCAAGACCGCGTTCGCCCTGCGGATCGCCGGCGAGCTGATCGCCCACCGGGCCGTCGAGCAGCTCACGGTCGTCGTACCCACTGAGCACCTCAAGATCCAGTGGGCGCAGGCCGCCGGGCGCCAGGGCCTGTCGCTGGACCCGAAGTTCTCCAACTCCAACCCGCAGACCTCGCCGGAGTACCACGGTGTGGTGGTCACCTACGCCCAGGTGGCCGCCCACCCGACGCTGCACCGGGTGCGTACCGAGCAACGCAAGACGCTGGTGATCTTCGACGAGATCCACCACGGGGGTGACGCCAAGACCTGGGGTGACGCGATCCGGGAGGCCTTCGGTGACGCCACCCGCCGGCTCGCCCTGACCGGGACGCCGTTCCGCAGCGACGACAGTCCGATCCCGTTCGTGGACTACGAACCCGACGCCGACGGCCTGATGCGGTCCCGGGCCGACCACACCTACGGCTACGCCGAGGCGCTGGCCGACGGCGTGGTGCGCCCGGTGGTGTTCATGGCGTACTCGGGGCAGGCCCGCTGGCGGGACAGCGCCGGCGAGGAGCACGAGGCGCGGTTGGGTGAGCCGCTGTCGGCGGAGCAGACCGCCCGGGCCTGGCGCACCGCCCTGGACCCGGCCGGCGAATGGATGCCGGCGGTGATCGCGGCGGCCGACCAGCGGCTGCGCCAGAAGCGTGAGCACGTGCCCGACGCGGGCGGAATGATCATCGCGTCGGACCGAACCGCGGCCCGCGCCTACGCGACGCTGCTCACCAAGCTGACCGGCGAGGCGCCCACGGTCGTCCTCTCCGACGACCCCGGCTCCTCGGCCCGCATCTCCGAGTTTTCGGCGAGCACCAGCCGGTGGCTGGTTGCCGTGCGGATGGTCTCCGAGGGGGTCGACGTGCCGCGGTTGTCGGTCGGCATCTACGCCACCAGTGCCTCGACGCCGCTGTTCTTCGCCCAGGCGATCGGGCGGTTCGTGCGGTCCCGCCGAGCCGGTGAGACGGCGAGCATCTTCCTGCCGTCGGTGCCCAATCTGCTGCAACTGGCCAGCGAACTGGAGGCACAGCGCAACCACGTCCTGGGCAAACCGCATCGCGAATCCGAGGGCGACCCGCTCGACGAGGACCCGGCCACCAAGACCCAGAACGAACCCGGCGAAGAGAAGGGCTTCACCTCGCTGGGCGCCGACGCCGAGCTGGATCAGGTGATCTTCGACGGCTCCTCGTTCGGCACCGCCACCCCCGCCGGGAGCGACGAGGAGGCCGACTACCTCGGCATCCCCGGCCTGCTCGACGCCGAACAGATGCGCGCCCTGCTGCATCGGCGCCAGGACGAGCAGCTGCAGAGGCGTGCCCAATCCGGCACGCCGGCAACGCCGATCACCACCCACGGTCAACTGCGGGACCTGCGCCGCGAACTCAACTCCCTGGTCTCGGTCGCCCATCACCGCACCGGCAAGCCGCACGGCTGGATCCACAACGAGCTGCGCCGCCGCTGCGGCGGGCCACCGATCGCCGCGGCGACGCGTGACCAGCTCAAGGCCCGCATCGACGCCGCCCGCCAGTTCAACGCCGAGCAGAGCTAGTTCGATGGCGGCGACCCACCATTAGTCCCCGACGGGTTCGTCCTCCAGCACCACAGCCGGCGCCCCCAACACGGCCAGCAGGTGCTTCTCCACCGCGGCCCGCGCATTGAGTTCCGGCGGCACCGCGACGCAGAACACGTCGGCCGCCGTCGACCCGAACGTGTTGACCTTGGCCCACAGAATGTCCGTCTCGGCGCGCTCCAGCGCTCGGGTCAACAACGCGAGCAGACCCACCCGGTCCATGGCGCGGACTTCCAGGATGAGCTGACCGGGCGTGTCGGTGTCCAGCCAGAGGATGCGCGGCGGTGCGGTGGACCGGGTGACCGGCACACCCACCTGGACCTCGCCGGCGCGGGCGGTAGCGGAAATGGCGGCCTCGCTGTCCCGCTTCTCGAGCGTGGCGCAGACGTCGATGTCGCCGTGCAGCGCCCCGACGAACTGCTGACGCAACAGGTCCGCTGCGGGCGGGGACCCGAACAGCGGGGACACCACGAATTCGGTGATCACCACTCCCTCGTGGATGTTCACCGAAGCGGAATGGACCCGCAGCGAGTTCAGCGCCAGCACGGCGGCGGCCTTGGACACCAGCCCCCGCTGATCCGGGGCCACCATCACCGCGCACAGCCGTTCGCCTTCGCCGCCTTTCAGCTCGACGTGCACGCCCTGCCGTGCCGCTAACGAAAGATAGTGCGGCGCAGTGGGTTCCGCTTGTGGCAGCGTCTCCCCCGCCATCGCCAGTCGGCAGCGCCGCACCAGGTCCTCGACCAGCGACGCCTTCCAGTCACTCCATACACCCGGGCCGGTGGCCTTGGAGTCAGCCTCCGACAGCGCATGCATCAGTTCGAGCAGCTGCGGATCACCACCCAGCGCCTCGGATACCGCCTCGATGGTTTTGGGGTCGTTCAGGTCGCTTCGGGTAGCCGTGATGGGCAACAGCAGGTGGTGACGGACCATTTTGGAGATCGTGTCGACGTCGGCGGGGGCCAACCCCAGTCGCTGCCCGATCGGAATCACCAGGTCGGCCCCCAGCACGCTGTGGTCCATCCCCCGGCCCTTGCCGATGTCGTGCAGCAGCGCGCCCAGGGCCAGCAGGTCCGGCCGTGCCACATTGGTGGTCAGCGGCGCTGCGTGCACGGCACACTCGACGACGTGCCGGTCCACCGTCCACTTGTGCGAGACATCGCGCGGCGGCAGGTCACGGATCGCGTCCCATTCGGGCAGCAACTGACCCCACAGTCCGGTGCGGTCCAGCGCCTCGATAGTGGTCACCGCGGTCGGGCCGGCCAGCAGCACCACCAACAGGTCGTCCAGAGCTTCACGCGGCCACGGCGTCGGCAGCGGCGGAGCGCTGTCCAACCGGCTCAAGGTGGCGGCGCCGATCGGGACGCCGGTGTCGGCGGCGGCAGCGGCCACCCGCAACACCAGGCCCGGGTCGCTCTCGGGGCGGGCATCGCGGGCCAGCACGATCTCACCGGCGTATTCGACGACGCCTTCGTCCAGCGGCCGCCGTTTGGGGCGTCGCATCAGGGCACTGATGCCGCGTTTGGGCAGTGCGTTTGCAGCGGTGCGCAGACCGGTGACGGCGTGGAAGCTGATGGTTCGCCCGGCGCTGGACAGCATGCGCGCCAGATCGAACCGGTCGCCGACGCCCAGCGCCTCGCTGATCTCGTCGGCGAACTGCGCCAGCAGCTGGTCACGGCCGCGGCGGGACACCACATGCAACTCGGTGCGCACGTCCAGCAACGTCAGATACGCGTCGTCCAGCGAACCGACCGCGGTGTCCGCACGGGACATGCCGTGCCGGTCGATGAGTTGCGCCAGGGCCAGCGCGTTGAGCAACTGCACGTCGCGCAGCCCGCCGCGGCCCGACTTCAGGTCGGGTTCGGCACGGTGGGCGATGCGCCCCAGGCGCAGCCACCGGGCGTGCGTCATCTCCACGAGTTCGTCCATGCGGGAACGGATTCCGCTACGCCACTGGCGTTTGATCCCGTCGATCAGTTCGGCCGAGAGGGCTTCAGTGCCCGCGATGTGCCGCGCTTCCAGCATGCCCAGGGCGGCGGTCAGGTCGGCATTGGCGGTGGCCAATGCCTCGCTCACCGTCCGCACGCTGTGGTCGAGCCGAATGTTGGCGTCCCACAAGGGATACCACAGCTTGTCGGCGATCGGCCCTAGCACTTCGGGTGGCTTGCCGTCATGCACCAGCACCAGGTCGAGGTCCGAGTACGGCAGCAACTCACGGCGGCCGAGGCCACCGACCGCCACGATCGCGAAACCGCTGTCGTCGGTGATGCCGATCTCGGAAGCCTTGGCCTGCAGCCAGTTTTCGTGCAACTCGAGCACCGCCTGCCGCATCTCGGCAGGTTTCATGCCGGTCAACCCGTCAGACAGCAGTTCGCGCCGCGCGGCAGCCAGATCGACTGCGGCAGCGGCGCTAACTGCTTGCGGTGCTTCTGTTTTCGAGGTTTCAGAAGGGTCCGGCCGGTTCGGCGTCACACCCGGCCGGCCCGTCTGTCCAGCTTCAGCAAGGTCGGACTACCTCACAGGGCGTCAGAACCGCGCTCACCGGTGCGCACCCGCACGATGGTGTCCACGGGGCTGACCCACACCTTGCCGTCGCCGATCTTGCCCGTCCGAGCCGCCCGGACGATGCTGTCCACGACCTTGTCGACGATGGAGTCGTCGACGACGACCTCGATCCGGACCTTGGGCACGAAGTCGACCGAGTACTCAGCGCCCCGGTAGACCTCGGTGTGGCCCTTCTGCCGCCCATAGCCCTGGATTTCGCTGACCGTCATGCCCAGGACACCGGCGTCCTCCAGGCTGGTCTTGACGTCGTCGAGGGTGAACGGCTTGACGATCGCGGTGATCAGCTTCATTTCTATTCCGCCTCAACTTTCTCGGCCACTCGAGCCTGCAGGCCGTTCGGGGTGTCCGGCAGGCTGGCGCGGGGAAGAACCGAACCGCTGGCGACCGCGAAATCGTAGCCGCTCTCAGCGTGCTCCGACTCATCGATGCCCGCCGCTTCCTGCTCTGCTCCCAGCCGCAGCCCAATGGTGTACTTCAGGATAAGCGCCAGGATCAGCGTGACAACGCCGGAGTAGGCCAGAACCGCGAACGCGCCCACTGCCTGGCGTTCCAGCTGGTCGAATCCGCCGCCGTAGAACAATCCCTTGGACACGCCCGTCACGCCGTTGATCGCGACGCTCTCGGGTGCGGCCACCAGGCCGACCATCAGGGTGCCGGCCAGACCGCCGACCAGGTGCACCCCGACCACGTCGAGCGAGTCGTCGAAGCCGAGCTTGAACTTCAGTCCCACCGCCAGCGCGCACAGCACACCCGCGACCACACCGATCACCAGCGCGCCCAACGCGTTCACCGAGGAGCAGGACGGCGTGATCGCGACCAGTCCGGCGACGATGCCCGAAGCGGCACCCAGGGTGGTGGCGTGGCCGTCGCGGATGCGCTCGGTGAGCAGCCAGCCGAGCATCGCTGCCGCGGTGGCGATTGTGGTGGCCATGAAGGTCGACCCCGCGGCGCCGTTCGAGCTGGTTGCCGAACCGGCGTTGAACCCGTACCAGCCGAACCACAGTAATCCGGCGCCGAGCATCACGAACGGCAGGTTGTGCGGCCGGAACAGGGTCGTGGGCCAGCCCTTGCGCTTGCCCAGCACGATCGCCAGCACCAGGCCCGCCACACCGGCGTTGATGTGCACCGCCGTTCCGCCCGCGAAGTCGATCGCGTGCAGCTTGTTGGCGATCCAGCCGCCCTTCTCGGCCGCGAACCCGTCGAAGGCGAACACCCAGTGCGCAACCGGGAAGTAGACCAGCGTGGCCCATAGGCCGGAGAACACCAGCCAGGCGCTGAACTTGAGCCGGTCGGCGACCGCACCGGAGATCAGGGCGACGGTGATGATCGCGAACATCAACTGGAATGCCACGAAGACGGTGGCCGGCAGGGTGCCTGCCAGCGGGATGTCCGTCGCCGCGACGCCCTTACTCGGATCGGCCGCAACCGCGTTGCCGCCGATCAGGCCCTTCAGGCCCCAGTATTCGGTCGGGCTGCCGACGACGTTGCCGGTGTCGGTGCCGAATGCCATGGAGTAGCCGTAGAGCACCCACAGCACCGTCACGACGCCCATCGCGCTGATGCTCATCATGATCATGTTGAGCACGCTCTTGGCACGAACCATGCCGCCGTAGAAGAACGCCAGGCCCGGCGTCATCAGCAGCACGAGTGCCGAACTCGCCAACATCCAGGCCGTATCGCCGGTATTAGGCTGGCCCATCACAGGGAAACTCACTCGCTATCACCTCCAGTCAGCGTTGGGAGGGCCCCAGAATGATGACTGGTGACCTGACGAGAACCATGCGCATAAGTTGTTGCGGCAATGGAGCCGCCGTGTTTCGTCAGGATTAACGTAAAAGTTGCTGTGTAAGCGCTTTTAGCCGAGCAGCGCGTCGACGAACGCGGCCGGTTCGAACGGCGCCAGGTCGTCGGCGCCCTCGCCGAGGCCGACCAGCTTCACCGGCACGCCCAGTTCCTGCTGAACGCGGAACACGATGCCGCCCTTGGCCGTTCCGTCCAGCTTGGTCAGCACGGTGCCGGTGATGTCCACGACCTCGGCGAACACCTTGGCCTGAGCCAGGCCGTTCTGCCCGATCGTGGCGTCCAGGACCAGCAACACCTCATCCACTGCGGCACGGCGGGTAACCACGCGTTTGACCTTGCCCAGCTCGTCCATCAGTCCGACCTTGGTGTGCAGCCGGCCCGCGGTATCGATGAGGACGACGTCGGCGCCGGCTTGGATGCCTTTGTCGACGGCGTCGAACGCCACCGAGGCCGGGTCCGCGCCTTCGGCGCCGCGCACCACTTCCGCGCCGACCCGCGACGCCCAGGTTTGCAGCTGGTCAGCCGCGGCCGCGCGAAACGTGTCGGCCGCGCCGAGGACCACGCGGCGTCCGTCGGCCACCAGCACCCGCGCCAGCTTGCCGACCGTGGTGGTCTTTCCGGTGCCGTTGACGCCGACGACGAGCAGCACCGACGGATGGTCGGCATGCGGCAGCGCCCGGATCGACCGGTCCATCTCCGGGTGCAGCTCTTTGATCAGCACATCACGCAGCACCGCCCGGGCGTCGGCTTCGGTGCGGACGTTGCTGCTCGCCAGCCGGGTACGCAACTGCGCGACGACCGCTTCGGTCACTACCGGACCCAGGTCCGCGACCAGCAGGGTGTCCTCTACGTCCTGCCAGGAGTCCTCGTCCAGGTCGCCGCCGCCGATCAGGCCCAGCATGCTGCGCCCGAGCGCGTTCTGTGACCGGGCCAGCCGGCCGCGCAGCCGCTCCAGCCGCCCTTCCGTCGGCTCGATCGCCTCGATCTGGGGCGCTTCGAGTTCGGGCTCGGGCGCCGGTATCGGCTCGGGTGTCGGCTCCGGCGCCGGCTCCGGTTCGGGTTCGAGCTTGGGTTCGGGCTTGAGTTCGGGCTTGAGTTCGGGGAGGTGGACCTCGGAGATGGGACGCTTGGGCGCGTCGCGCGGGATGGTGGCGTCGTCGCCGACGGCGGGCAGCCCAGTGGTGTCGATCCGCTCTGGTTGCAGCGTCGGGGTCTGGCTGAACGTGATGCCGGAGGACGCGGTGTAGCCCCCGGAGCGGTCGATCGCCTCGGGCGTGGCCTTGGGCGCCAGGCTGATCTGGCGCTTGCGGTAGCGCACCAGGCCGAAGACCAGCGCGGCGATGATGACCAGGGCGGCGATGACCGCGATGGCGATCCAAAGACCTTGCGACACGCTGATGAATCCTTCCCAGAACTGATTCCCCCAACTAAGGGGGCGGTACGGGCTGGCGGGCTGTCAGCCCCACGCTACGGGCAACCTACGAAGAGTTAGCCACCAGCCGGTCCACCTGCTGACCGCGAATGCGTTGCGAGATGACGGCGGTGATGCCGTCGCCCTGCATCGTCACGCCGTACAGCGCGTCGGCCACCTCCATGGTGGGCTTCTGGTGGGTGATGATGATCAACTGCGAGCGATCCCGCAGCATCTCGAACAGGCTGATCAGCCGGCGCAGGTTGGTGTCGTCGAGCGCGGCCTCCACCTCGTCCATGATGTAGAACGGCGACGGGCGGGCCCGGAAGATGGCGACCAGCATGGCCACTGCGGTCAGGGCCTTCTCGCCACCGGACAGCAAAGACAGCCGGGTGACCTTTTTGCCGGGCGGGCGGGCCTCCACCTCGATGCCGGTGGTGAGCATGTCGTCGGGCTGGGTCAGCCGCAGCCGGCCCTCGCCGCCGGGGAACAGCGCGGTGAACACGATCTGGAATTCTCGTTCGACATCGACGAACGCTTCGCTGAACACCTGCAGGATCCGGGCGTCGACGTCGGCGACCACGTCCAGCAGATCCTTGCGGGCGCCCTTCACGTCCTCCAGCTGAGTGGACAGGAAGTTGTACCGTTCTTCCAGCGCAGCAAACTCCTCCAGGGCGAGCGGGTTGACCCTGCCCAGCTCGTTGAGTTCACGCTCGGCGCGTTTGGCCCGACGCTCCTGGGTGGTGCGGTCGAACGGCATCGGGGCCGGGACGACCACCTGCTCCCCCCGCTCCCGGGCCTGTTCGAACTCCGCCATCTCCAGATCCGTCGGCGGCAGCGGGACATCCGGGCCGTATTCGGCGATCAGGTCGGCCGGAGCCATCCCGAACTGCTCGAGCACCGTCTGTTCGAGCTGCTCGATCCGCAACGCAGCCTGGGCGTTGGCCACCTCGTCGCGGTGCAGCGAATCGGTGAGTGCGGCCACCCGCGAGCTCAGCAGGTTCGTTTCCTCCCGCACGGCGGCCAGGGCGGCGGATCGCTGCTGGCGCTCGGCGACCAGCTCGTCGCGCATCAACGACGCCGCATCGACCACCCGGTTGAGCCGCCAGGCGAGCAGGCGCCCGGACTCGGCCACCGCCGCAGCCACCGACGCGGCGCGCAGCCGGGCGGCCGCCGCCTGTTCAGCCCTGATCCGCGCCTCGCGTTCGGCCGCCGCGGCGCGGCGCAGCGAATCGGCGCGTCCGCGCACCGCGTTGGCGCGCTCCTCGGCGGTGCGCACGGTCAGCCGGGCCTCGACCTCGAAGCTGCGCGCCGCGTCCGCGGCGGCCGCGATCTCCTGCCGGTCGACCGGCTCTGCTTGCTGGACGTGCTCGGTTTCCTGCGCGTTGCGCAGCCGAGTCTCGAGTTCGACGACCTCGTCGACGGTCCGGGCCCGGCCGGCTTCCAGCTCCTCACGCTGAGCCAGCAGCCGGTTCCACTCCTCATCGGCCGTTCTGGCCTCCTGGCCGAGGCGGCCGAGCTGGTCGTACATCGCCGAGATCGCGGTGTCGGACTCGTTGAGGGCGGCCAGCGCGTGCTCGGCGGCGTCCTGACGGGCGGACTGCTCGGTCAGGGCGCCGGACAGCGCGGCACTGAGCTGCGCCACCTGCGTCTCCGCGGCAGCCAACTCATCGCGCGCCTTCTCGATTTCGGAGGCGATCTCCAAAGTCGACACCTTGCGGTCGGATCCACCGCTCACCCAGCCGGCACCCACCAGATCGCCGTCGAGTGTCACCGCCCGCAGTTGGGGATGGTTGGCGACCAGCTCCAGCGCCGCGCCTAGATCGTCGACGACCGCGACGCCCGAGAGCATGGCCACCATCGCCCCGCGCAACCGCGGCGGCGCCTCGATCAGGTCCAGCGCCCACGCCGCGCCCCCCGGCAGGTCGATCGCCGGGCGCGGCGGGGCCGGCCAATCGCCAAGTACCAGCGCCGCCCGGCCGCCGTCGGCCTGTTTCAGCGCGGCGACCGCGGTGCGTGCGGCGCCCAGACTGTCCACCGCCAGCCCGTCGGCCGCAGAGCCCAGCACCGTCGCCAGCGCCGCCTCATAACCCGGCCGCACCTTGACCAGTTCCGCCACCGAACCGAAAAGTCCTGTGGCACTGTGGTTTCGGGCCAACCACGCGGTGCCGTCCTTGCGCTCCAGGCTCACCGACAGCGCATCGATGCGAGCACGCAGCGACGCCACCTGGCGTTCGGCGGCACGTTCGGCGACCTGCAATTCGGTGACGCGTTCGTCGGTCAGCCGCAACGCGGCCATCGTCCGCTCGTGGTGCTCGTCGAGGCCGACCTCGCCCTGGTCCAGTTCCCCGACCCGGCTCTGCACCCCTTCGAACTCGGCGCGGGTCTGCTCCACCCGGGCAGCGGCGTGTTCGATCCGCTCGGACAACCGCGCGACGCTGTCGTCGATCGACTCGACGCGTGCCCGCATCGTCTCCACCTGGCCGGCCAGCCGCGCCAGACCCTCCCGCCGGTCGGCTTCGGCCCGAACCGCCGCCAGGTGCGCCTTGTCGGCCTCCACGGCGCGGCGCTCCCGCTCGGCCAGCTCGGCGCGCGCGGCATCCAGCCGGGTGCGGGCCTCGGCCAGTTCGGCCAGCAGCTGCTCCTCGAAGAGCGCCACCTGCTCGGCCTCGGCCTCCAGCGCCTCGGGGTCGGTGTCGCTGGTCCTTGCCGGCTCG
The DNA here is from genome assembly GCF_003614435.1 of Mycobacterium paragordonae. Taxonomy (NCBI): domain Bacteria; kingdom Bacillati; phylum Actinomycetota; class Actinomycetes; order Mycobacteriales; family Mycobacteriaceae; genus Mycobacterium; species Mycobacterium paragordonae. The sequence continues at coordinate 2,243,534 of NZ_CP025546.1, read as the reverse complement.
ATATCGAGGTGGTGGGCGCGTTCGCTGGCGATCCGCACCGTCGCCCCGACCCGTTCGGCCAGGGCCGACAGCCGAAACCAGGTCTGCTGGACGGCTTCGGCGCGCTGGGAGAGCTCAGCCAGCGACGCCTCGTGCGCTGCCAGCTCCTCGGATGCCACCGCGAGCCGGGCGGCGGCCTCGTCGTGCTCGCGGCGCATGGTGGTCTCGGTGTCGAAGATCGCCTGCCGCTCGGAACGCCGGTTGACCAGGTCGTCGGCGGCCAGGCGCAAGCGGGCGTCGCGCAGATCGGCCTGGATGGTCTGGGCCCGCCGCGCCACTTCCGCCTGGCGTCCCAGCGGTTTGAGTTGGCGTCGCAGTTCGGTGGTGAGGTCGCTGAGCCTGGCCAGGTTCGCGGCCATCGCGTCGAGTTTGCGCAGCGCCTTTTCCTTGCGCTTGCGGTGCTTGAGCACGCCCGCGGCCTCTTCGATGAAGGCCCGACGGTCTTCGGGGCGCGACTGCAGGATTTCGTCCAACTTGCCCTGCCCGACGATCACGTGCATCTCCCGGCCGATGCCGGAGTCGCTCAACAGCTCCTGCACATCCATCAATCGGCAACTGCTGCCGTTGATTTCGTACTCGCTGGCGCCGTCGCGGAACATTCGGCGGGTGATTGAGACCTCGTTGTAGTCGATCGGCAGCGCGTTGTCGGAGTTGTCGATGGTGACGGTGACCTCGGCGCGGCCCAGCGGCGCGCGCGAGGAGGTCCCGGCGAAGATGACGTCTTCCATCTTCCCGCCGCGCAGCGTCTTGGCCCCCTGCTCCCCCATCACCCAGGCCAGCGCGTCGACCACGTTGGACTTGCCCGATCCGTTCGGCCCGACGACGGCAGTGATGCCCGGCTCGAAACGCAGAGTCGTCGGCGCGGCGAAGGACTTGAAGCCCTTCAGCGTCAGACTCTTGAGGTACACGAGGGGCCAGATTACCGCTCGGACTGTGCGACCCCGCGCCGCACGCGACTGCCCTAGGGGTGGTTTCGGTCCGATTTGTTGCCCGGATAGATGACTGCCGTCGCAGTGGTCACAGCTGCCACAGTGGCCTCTGGCTCGGCCGGCAGTCGGTATGCCCGGCTCACAGCGACAACGGCGCTGTAGTGGCAGCAGTGCCCGGCGCTAGCGCTCGACGAAACCGCTGAACTGCTCCGTCGGCTCCGACCAGTCGGCGACCACCTTGTCCACCCGGCCCGGCGTATCGCCACCCTGCAGGAGTTCGAGGAGCCGTTCGCCGCCCTCGCGCGTGCCGTTGGCCACCACCAGCACCCGGCCGTCGGCCTGGTTGGCCGCGTACCCGGTCAGGCCCTGCTCCAGCGCCCGACAGCGGGTCCACCAGCGAAATCCCACGCCCTGAACATGGCCGTGCACCCATGCCGTCAATCGCACGTCAGGCATCTACCACCTCGAATGTCACCGTGGTGCCCGACTTCAGCGTGCGCCCGACAGTGCAGACCGCGTCGATGGCCCGGTTGACGACGGTGATCAGGCGCTCTTTCTCCTGCTCCGTCAGGCCCGAGAGGTCCAGTTCGAGTTTCTCCTTGAGCAGGGGGTAGACCTCGTTGTCCCGGTCAGCGACTCCGGCCACCTTGACCACCGCCCGGTAGTCGTCGCCGAGGCGCCGGGCCAGTGGCTGATCGCTGGACATGCCGCTGCAAGCGGCGAGTGCGATCTTCAGCAACTCGCCGGGGGTGAACACGCCGTCGACGTCCTCGCTGCCGATCAGCACCTGCGCTCCCCGCGAGCTGTGCCCGGTGTACCGGCGTGTGCCCGTGCGCTCCACCCAGAGTTCCGTCATGACTTCCTTTCTTGTCGTTGAGCCTGCGGTGAGGGCGTGGATTCGACGAAATTGTCGCCCTGGGCGCAGGATCAAGCCCGTCGTCAACCTCGTGGCCTCGGCTGGCAGCGCGGGCAGTAGAACGACGAGCGGTTCATGAACTTTTCCCGGCGCATCACCGCTCCACACCGGCGGCAGTTCTCGCCTTCGCGCCCGTAAGCGTCCAGCGAACGGTCGAAGTAACCCGATTCGCCGTTGACGTTGACATACAGCGAATCGAACGATGTGCCGCCCTTGGCCAACGCCTCGCGCATCACCTCGGCTGCGGAGTCCAGCACAGCCGTCAGCTTGGGCCGCGACAGGGTGGCGGCGATCCGCGCGCCGTTGACCTTGGCCCGCCATAGGGCCTCGTCGGCGTAGATGTTCCCGATGCCCGAGACCACCTGCTGGTCGAGCAACTGACGTTTGATCTCGGAGTGCTTGTGCCGCAACACCTCAACCACCGCTTTGGCGTCGAATCGGGGATCGAGCGGATCACGGGCGATGTGCGCGACGGGTTCCGGAACGACGCTGCCATCCACGTCCACCAGGTCGGCCAGCAGCCAGCCGCCGAAGGTGCGCTGATCGGCGAAACTCAGCACCGTCCCGTCGTCGAGCAACGCCGAGATCCGGACGTGCTCGGCCCGCGGCACCACGCCCAGCAACATCTGGCCACTCATGCCCAGGTGTACGACGAGCGCGGTGTCCGGTTCGACCTCGTCGGTGTCGGGGGTGCTCAGGGTCAGCCACAGATACTTACCGCGCCGGTCGGTTCCGGTGATCCGGGCGTCGAGCAGGCGCGCGGTGAGATCCGCGGGACCGGCTTCGTGCCGGCGGACAGCGCGGGGGTGGTGAACCCGGACGCCGGTGATCGTCTTGCCCACCACGTGGGTTTGCAGACCGCGCCGCACCACCTCGACTTCTGGTAGTTCAGGCATCTGGCTAGGCGGACGACTTCCCGGCGGTGTCGAGCGCTTCCAAAGCTTCCAATGCCTTGTACGCCGCCGAGGCCGCCTTCTGCTCGGCCTCCTTCTTGGAGCGCCCGACGCCAGACCCGTACTCCGTCTCCATCACCACCACGGTTGCGGTGAATTCCTTGTCGTGGTCGGGGCCGGTGGAGGTCACCACGTACGACGGCGGACCCAGCGCACGGGCCGCGGTCAGCTCCTGCAGGCTGGTCTTCCAGTCCAGGCCGGCGCCCAGCGTCGGAGCCGCATCCAACAGCGGGCCGAACAACCGAAGGATCGCTTCGCGCGCCACCTCGATGCCGTGCTGCAGATAAATCGCGCCCAGCAGCGATTCCATGCCGTCCGCGAGGATGCTCGACTTGTCGGCGCCGCCGGTGTTGGCTTCGCCGCGGCCCAGCAGCACATGTGCGCCGAGCCCCTCGTCGGTCAGGGTGCGCGCGACATCGGCGAGCGCGTGCGTGTTGACGACGCTGGCCCGCAGTTTGGCCAGGTCGCCCTCGGAACGGTCGGGGTGCCGGTGGTAGAGCTCGTCGGTGACGGTCAATCCCAACACCGCATCGCCCAGGAATTCCAGGCGCTCGTTGGTGGGCAACCCGCCGTTCTCGTAGGCATAGCTGCGGTGCGTGAGCGCCAGGGACAACAGTTCGTCGGGCAGATCGACACCAAGTGCATCGAGCAGTGTCTGTCGCGACTGGCTCACTGCTCACCTCGCTGTTTGGCGTCCGATTCGTCCTGTTCGGGCAGCATTGCGGCCAGCTTGGCCCACCTCGGGTCGATCAGTTCATGCTGGTGTCCGGGCTCGGCGGCCAGTGAAACGCCGCACTGCGGGCACAGCCCCGGGCAATCCGGCGAACACACCGGAGAGAAGGGCAGCTCGAGGCCGACGGCGTCGATGATCGGCTGCTCGAGGTCGACCATCTGGTCGACGACGTGACCCACCTCGTCTTCCTCGGTGGTGGCCTCGGTGGCACTGTCCGGGTAGGCGAACAGTTCCGTCAGCCCCACCTGGACCCGGCCCTGGATCGGCGCCAGGCAGCGCGAACACTCGCCGGCGGTCGGGGCTTCCACCGTGCCTGTCACCAGCACGCCTTCGGACACCGACTCGACTCTCAGATCCAGATCCAGCGGCGCGCCGGGCGCAATCGCGATCAACTCCACCCCGATGCGCAACGGACTGTCCACGGTGTCATGGATCTCGAACATGGAACCTGGACGTCGTCCCAACCGGGCCACATCGATGGTCAACGGTGTAATGGCGCGTCGCTGAGTCGTCTGGCCGTGCTGCCTTGCCATACGGGGAATCCTACGGCGCGCAGCGCCCAGGTCTAGCGCTTATGGCGCCGGGACTACCGGGTCACGTAGTCGTGCGTGCCCGCGGCGGTGCGCAGTTGGTGACGGCCCCGACCGACCGAACGCAGCGTGCCGTTCAGGAACTCCTCGAATTCGGCCAGCTTGGTGTCGACATAGATGTCGCACTCGCCGCGCAACCGGTCAGCCTCGGCGTGCGCCGTGTCGATGAGCCGGGTGGACTCGGCATGAGCGGCCTGAACCACCTCGTTCTGCGACACCAGCCGCTGCTGTTCCTTGATGCCTTCCTGCACGGCCTTCTCGTAGGAGATGTTGCCGTTCTCGATCAGCCGGTCGCACTCGGTCTTGGCGCGGCTGACGCTGGCCTCGTACTCCCGCTTCGCCGAGGCCGCGATGCGCATGGCCTCCTCGCGCGCTTCGCCGACCATCCGCTCACTGTGCTGACGTGCCTCGCTGACCATCCGGTCGGCCTGCGCCTTGGCGTCGGACAGCAACCGGTCGGCCTCGGCGCGGGCGTGGTTGACCATCGACTCGGACTCGGTGGTCGCCGACGACACCATCGAGTCGGCGTGCGACTTCGCGTCGTGCAGCATCGAGTCACGGGCATCGAGCACGTCTTGCGCGTCGTCGAGTTCGCCGGGGATCGCGTCCTTGATGTCGTCGATCAGTTCCAGGACATCACCACGCGGAACGACGCACCCTGCCGTCATCGGCACGCCACGGGCTTCTTCGACAATTGCGCTCAGCTCGTCCAGCGCTTCAAAGACTCGGTACACGGCCATACCCTCCTGGCGTTATTTGTTGTTACCAGTGTGCCTGGTGTTACGTCTGTGACAGCGGTGATGGCACCGGTGTGTCGGGCTCAATTTTCGGGCGCTTGGTCGCGTTCACGTTGTCTATGTCCTGCCCAGGCCTTGCAGACGTTCCGAATGCACATGGTTTGCCACCCAGACTATCGCCGCAGGCCCGGACGGGGCAGCGCATTGGCGACGGCCGGCCTGCTCCGCGGACGCCACACCAGCGACATGGCAGTGATGTCGAAGCGGTCAGCCTGTTTCCGAAGCCACGCTATGCTGGCCCGGTGCACGGGAGTTCGACCAACAGCAACAACGGTGGGAATTCCGATAAACCGACGTTGTATATTTTCCCGCACGCCGGCGGTACCGCCAAAGACTACGTTCCGTTTTCCCGCGAATTCTCCGGAAACATTTCGCGCATTGCCGTGAAATACCCCGGCCAAGGGGACGGGACCGGACTGCCACCGCTATCGAGCATTCCCGGCCTCGCCGATGAAATATTCGCGATGATGAAGCCGTCCGCCCGGCCTGATGTCCCGGTCGCCTTCTTCGGGCACAGTATGGGCGGAATGCTGGCATTCGAGGTCGCATTACGCTTCCAGTCGGCCGGCTATCAGGTACTCGCATTCTTCGTTTCAGCCTGTTCGGCTCCCGGTCATATTCGCTACAAGCAGATCCAAGGGATGTCCGACTACGAGATGCTGAACCTGGTCGCACAGATGACCGGCATGAATCCGGAATTCTTCAATGACGAGGAGTTCCTGGTGGGCGTGCTGCCGACGCTGCGGGCGGCGCGTGCGATCGCCGGTTACGACAGCCCGCCGGAGGCCAAGCTGGCGTGTCCCATCTACGGCTTCATCGGGGACAAGGACTGGATATCCACCCAGGACGACATGGCGCCGTGGGGCGACCGCACGACCTCCGAGTTCGCGCTCCGGGTGTTTACTGGCGACCACTTCTACGTGAACGCCAATTTGCCGGAACTGGTCAGCGACATCGAGACCAGGACCATGGAGTGGGCCGACTGAATTTGCCGGGCGCCGTCGTCGGCAGGCCCTGATGCGTCACCGCTCCCCGCTGGCGGGGCGACGGCAAAGTTCGCCGGGCCGTCGACCGCACCGCTGCTCCGTAGTGACCGCGGGGTGCGCCGACGAAGCGCGCCCGCCGGCGCCGCAAACAGATCCGGAAAACGCCGCCCAGGCACCTCCGCAAGTGGTGTTACTCTCGTCACAACGGGACGCTGGTCCCAGAAAAAACCCGGTTGCGGCCAGGAGAGCTGCACGCTCAGTTCTCGCGATGTCACATCCGCCACCGGTGTATCACAGGTCACATCAACCACAGCACCAGGCAGGAGAAAATAAGATTCAGCGCAGATCAGCCACCTGCGCCATCGGGCGACGACCTCTGTGAGAGCTGTGGGAAGCGTGTGGATTTTCCGATAATGCCCCCACCCGTACCGAGAGATGATTACCGTTGAACACGCGACTAGTTGTAAGGGGAGCGGAATTAGTCCAAGGGCGATCATCCGGCGGCACACAGACGTGCTTCGGTGGGGAAGCAAGTAACCGTCGACTCGGGCTAAGCATCTCACGGGTGCCGTTCAACGGAACTGGTCGCACCGCTATGCGGCCTCGCTTGGATTTCAGCGAGGCCGCAACAGTGCACAAGGGCAAACGTTCGAATGGGAGTGTAAACCGATGCCGGTGACTGACGGGTCTCTACCCGCTTTGCTGAAGCAGCGGGCGGATCAGCAGGCCGAGACCGCGGCGTACACGTTCATTGATTACGGACTGGACCCCAAAGGATTTGCTGAGACGCTGACCTGGTCTCAGGTCCACCGCCGCGCCTGCGTGATCGCCGACGAACTCAAGCTGTGCGGTTCACCCGGTGACCGGGTAGCGATCCTGGCCCCGCAGGGTCTGGAATACGTCGTCGCATTCCTCGGTGCGCTGCAGGCCGGGTTCATCGCCGTTCCGCTGTCCACGCCGCAGTACGGCATCCACGATGACCGCGTCTCCGCGGTGCTGCGGGACTCCAGGCCGGTCGCCATTCTCACGACGTCGTCCGTGGTGAGCGATGTGTCGAAATACGCCACCGCGCAGAACGGTCAGTCCGCGCCCTTCATCATTGAAGTCGACCTGCTCGATTTGGATTCCCCGCGGGAATCGTCGGCTGTCCCCAGATTGTCCAGCGGGGCGGCTTATCTGCAGTACACGTCCGGGTCCACCCGCACGCCGGCCGGCGTCGTGGTGTCGCACCACAATGTCATCTCGAATGTGACGCAGAGCCTGTACGGCTATTTCGGTGACCTGGCCAAGATTCCCAACGGAACCGTGGTGTCGTGGTTGCCGCTATTTCACGATATGGGCCTGATTCTCGGAATCTGCGCGCCGATGGTCGCCGAACGCAGTGCGGTGTTGCTGAGCCCCATGGCATTCCTGCGCCGCCCGGCCTGCTGGATGCAACTGCTCGCCACCCACCCGTCGCCATTTTCCGCCGCACCGAATTTCGCTTTCGAATTGGCCGTGCGCCGAACGTCCGACGAGGACATGGCCGGGCTGGACCTGGGCGACGTCGTCGGCATCGTCAGCGGCAGCGAACGGATCCATGTGGCGACCGTCAAGCGCTTCACCGAGCGGTTCGCCAAATACAATCTCAGCCCCACCGCGGTTCGGCCGTCCTACGGCCTGGCCGAGGCCACGCTGTACGTGGCCGCGCCGGAACCCGGCACCGCGCCCACGACGGTGCGGTTCGACTATGAACACCTCTCCGCCGGCCAGGCCAAGCGCTGCGGCCCCGAAGGGACGGTCGGCACCGAACTCATCAGCTACGGCTGCCCGGACCCGTCGGCGGTGCGGATCGTCAACCCCGACACCATGGTCGAGAACATGTCCGGCGACGTCGGCGAGATCTGGGTGCACGGCGACCATGTGGCCCTGGGTTATTGGCAGAAGCCCGAGCAGACCAACCGCATCTTCAACGCCCACATCGTCGACCCGGCCCCGGGTACGCCGGAAGGACCGTGGCTGCGCACCGGGGACCTGGGCGTCCTGTCCGAGGGTGAGCTGTTCATCATGGGCCGCATCAAGGACCTGCTCATCGTCGACGGCCGCAACCACTACCCCGACGACATCGAGGCGACCATCCAGGAGATCACCGGTGGCAGGGTCGCCGCGATCTCGGTTCCGGACGACATCACCGAGCAGTTGGTGGCCATCATCGAGCTGAAACGACGCGGCGCGTCGGCCGAGGACGCCATGCTCAAGCTCCGCTCGGTCAAGCGGGAGGTCACCTCGGCGATCTCGCGGTCACACAGTCTGCGGGTCGCGGACCTGGTCCTGGTGTCTCCCGGCTCCATCCCCATCACCACCAGCGGCAAGATCCGGCGGTCCGCCTGCGTCGAGCGGTATCGGAGCGACGGCTTCAAGCGGCTGGATGTGACCGTATGACGGCGAGCATCAGCGGCGAGGCCGACCTCCGCCACTGGCTTGTCGACTACCTGGTCACCAACATCGGATGCCGACCCGACGAGGTCGACCCCGACCTGTCGCTGGCCGATCTCGGCGTCAGCTCCCGCGATGCCGTCGTGCTGTCCGGGGAGCTGACCGAATTGCTGGGCAGGACCGTATCCCCCATCGACTTTTGGGAGCACCCGACGATCAACGACCTGGCTGCCCATCTCACCGCTCCCGAACCAGAGCCGGAAGCGGCCGCGCTCAAGCGTCCGGGCCGTAACTCACTCGACGAGCCGATCGCGGTGATCGGCATGGGGTGCCGCTTCCCGAACGGAATCTCCGGACCGGATGCGTTGTGGGACTTCCTTTGTGAACGACGTTCCTCGATCGGAAGGGTTCCCGACGAGCGGTGGGAACTCTTCGACGACGGTTCCGCTGAAGTCAAAGCCGTACTCGCCCGGACCACCCGGTGGGGTTCGTTCCTGCCCGACATCGACGCGTTCGACGCGGAGTTCTTCGAAATCTCGCCCAGCGAAGCCGACAAGATGGACCCACAGCAGCGGCTGCTGCTTGAAGTGGCGTGGGAAGCCTTGGAGCATGCCGGGATTCCGCCCAGCTCCCTGCGCCGCTCACAGACGGGCGTGTTCGCCGGGTCGTGCTTGAGCGAATACGGTGCCATCGCCTCCACCGACCTTCAGCAGATCGACGGGTGGAGCAACACCGGTGGCGCCATGAGCATCATCGCCAACCGCCTGTCGTATTTCCTCGACCTGCGCGGGCCCTCGGTGGCGGTGGACACCGCGTGTTCGTCGTCGTTAGTGGCCATCCACCTGGCCTGCCAGAGTCTGCGTACCCAGGACTCGCAACTGGCGATTGCGGCCGGCGTGAATTTGTTGTTGTCCCCGGCCGTATTTCGCGGTTTCGATCAGGTGGGTGCATTGTCGCCGACCGGTCACTGCCGCGCCTTCGACGCTGCCGCCGACGGATTCGTCCGGGGTGAGGGCGCCGGCGTGGTGGTGCTCAAGCGGTTGACGGATGCCCAGCGCGACGGCGACCGGGTGCTTGCGGTCATCTGCGGCTCGGCGGTCAACCAGGACGGCCGGTCCAACGGGTTGATGGCGCCCAATCCCGCCGCGCAGATGGCCGTGTTGCGGGCCGCGTACGCGAACGCGGGCATGCAGCCCACCGAAGTCGACTACGTCGAGGCCCACGGAACCGGGACCCTGCTGGGCGACCCGATCGAGGCCCGCGCGCTGGGCACCGTGCTGGGTCGCGGCCGCCCCGCCGACGCTCCTCTGCTGCTGGGCGCCGTCAAGACCAACCTGGGCCACACCGAGGCCGCGGCCGGCATCGCCGGTTTCATCAAGACCGTCCTGGCGGTGCAGCGCGGCCAGATCCCTCCCAACCAGCGCTTCGAAAGCCCCAACCCACACATCCCGTTCGCCGATCTGCGGATGAAAGTGGTTGACAGCCAGACTGATTGGCCGGAAACCGGGCATCCGCGCCGCGCCGGCGTGTCGTCGTTCGGCTTCGGCGGAACCAATGCGCACGTGGTGATCGAGCAAGGTCAGGAGGTCGTCGCACCGCCGCTCTCCGGACCGGAGCCGGACCTCGAACCTGCCGTCTCGACACTGATCGTGGCCGGCAAGACGCCGCAACGCGTGGCCGCGACGGCGGCGGTGCTGGCCGATTGGATGGAGGGCGCCGGAGCCGACGTGTCCTTGGCCGACGTCGCCCACACCCTCAATCACCACCGATCGCGGCAGGCCAAATTCGGCACCGTGGTCGCTCGCAGCGGCGCCGAAGGTCGCGAACAAGCGATTGCCGGGCTGCGTGCCCTGGCCGCCGGCCAGCACCGGCCCGGCGTGGTCGGCCCCGAGGACGGCTCCCCCGGTCCCGGCACGGTGTTCGTCTACTCGGGGCGCGGCTCGCAGTGGGCCGGCATGGGTCGTCGATTGCTGGCCGACGAACCGGCTTTCGCCGCCGCGGTGGCCGAACTGGAGCCGGTGTTCGTCGAGCAGGCGGGCTTCTCGCTGCACGACATGCTGGCCGAGGGCAGAGAACTGGTTGGGATCGAGCAGATCCAGTTGGGCCTGATCGGAATGCAGTTGGCGCTCACCGCGTTGTGGCGTTCCCATGGGGTGGAGCCGGATCTGGTGATCGGGCATTCGATGGGCGAGGTGGCCGCCGCGGTGGTCGCCGGTGCGCTCACCCCCGCCGAAGGGCTGCGGGTGACGGCAACCCGGGCGCGGTTGATGGCGCCGTTGTCCGGGCAGGGCGGGATGGCGCTGCTGGAGCTCGACGCCGAGGCCACTGCGGAGCTGATCGCCGACTACCCACAGGTGACGCTGGGCATCTACAACTCACCACGCCAGACCGTCATCTCCGGGCCCACCGAACAGATCGACGACCTGATCACCCGCGTGCGGGCGCGGGACCGTTTCGCCAGCCGGGTCAATATCGAAGTGGCCCCACACAATCCGGCCATGGACGCGCTGCAGCCGGCGATGCGCGCCGAACTCGCCGACCTGCAGCCCCGCACCCCGAGCATTCCGATCATCTCCACCACCTACGAATCCGCTGACACCACAGCGGTATTCGACGCGGAGCACTGGGCCGTCAACATGCGCAACCCGGTGCATTTCCAGCAGGCCATCTCATGGGCCGGCAGCGTGGCCGGCGGCGACCACAAGACCTTCATCGAGGTCAGCGCGCACCCCCTGCTCACCCAGGCGGTCATCGACACTCTGCACAGCGCCCAGCACGGCACCCGGTATACCAGCATCGGCACGCTGCAACGCGACACCGATGACACCATCACCTTCCACACCAACCTCAATACGGTGCACAGCGCCCACCCACCGCACACTCCGCACCCGCCGGAACCGCACCCGCCGCTGCCCAGCACGCCGTGGCAACGCTCCCGGCACTGGATCGACCCCAAACGTGCTGCCAACTCGGTGGTTTCGGCACCGGCGGCCGGCACGCTGCTCGGCCGGCACAGCACAGTCACCGCCGTGTCCGGCGGTCTGCCGTCACACCTGTGGCAGGCCCGGCTGTCCCCCGAGGCCAAGCCGTACCGTGGCCGGCACCGCTTCCACGGCGTGGAGGTGGTTCCGGCCTCCGTCGTGCTGCGCACATTGCTCTGCGCCGCAGACGAATTGGGTTACCCTGCGCTGTCCGCGGTGCGCTTCGACCAACCGGTCTTCGCCGATCAACCGCGGCTGATCCAGGTGGTGGCCGACGACCAGTCGATCAGCCTGGCCTCGCGCCCTGTCGACTCCGACCGCTGGACGCGGCATGTGACGGCCCGGCTGTCGCCGGCGTGGCAGGAGCCGGCGCCGATCGTCTCGCCGCGGCCGCAGCCGCTGCTGGATGACGACCTGCTCGACGTCACCGAACAGCTCGCGCTGCGCGGCGTGGACGGTCTGCCGTTCAAGTGGACCCTGAATTCGTGGCAGCCCACCCCCAATGGCGTGCACGCCGCGATCCAACTGCCGGACGCCCTGCCCGACGGTTGCACCGGTCCGCTGCTGGACGCCGCCGTGATCGTCGGGGCGCTGTCCGAGGTCGACGACGCACGCCTCTACGTTCCGGCCAGCATCGAACGGGTGTCGCTGAACGGTGCCGGCGACGAACCGCGCGGCGCGGTGGTGCTGACCCGCACCGGCAGCGACGCCGAGGGAATCACGGTCGACATCACCGCCGGGGCGCACGGTGAGGCACCGTTCCTGTCGATGCACGCGCTTCGCTACCGGGCGCTGGACTTCGGCGCCACGCCCGCCGCCGAGCATGCCGACGCGCGGACCTTCGCCCATACGCTGGATTGGCAGCCGCGCGTCGATCTTGGCGCGGCGCTGGGTCCCGGCACCGTTGCGATCCTCGGCGACGAGAGCGGCGGTTTGCCAGAAGGCTTGGCGCAGTGCGGCTTCGGGCCGGGCGACCTCGCCGACGCGCGGTATGTGCTGTATGTCGCGGAGCCCCAACCGAGCGACGCCACCGACGTCGACTTCGCTGTCCGGGTGTGCGCGGAACTCAGTGCCGCGGTCCGCACGCTGGCCCAGCGGACGACCCAGGCCACGCTGTGGATCGTCACCCGCGGGGTATACGAGTCAGCCACCGCGTCCGCGCTGCGCCAGAGTGTCCTGTGGGGTCTGGCCGGCGTGATCGGCGCCGAACACCCCGAATTGTGGGGCGGGCTGGTCGATCTCGCCGAGTCCGGATCGTTCGACGGCCTAGCCGACCTCATCCAGCATCCAAGCAAGTCCGTTCTGGTGCTTCGCGACAACGTCGTCCTCACGCCGGCGTTGGCCGCCGTGCGCGGCGAGCCGGTGCGCAAGCCGGTGAATTGCCGACCGGACGCGGCCTACCTGATCACCGGCGGCATGGGCGCTCTCGGCCTGCTGATGGCCGGCTGGCTGGCCGACCGTGGCGCCCGGCGCCTGGTGCTGACCGGCCGTACCCCCTTGCCGCCGAGACGAGACTGGGACTCGGACACCCTGGACCCGGCAGTGCGGCACAAGATCGACGCGATCCGCGCCCTGGAGATGCGCGGCGTCGCCGTCGAGGCCGTCGCTCTCGACATCGGACGCACTGACCAGCTGCGGGCCCTGCTGGAGCGGCGGGACGCCGACGGCGCCACACCGATCCGCGGGGTCATCCACGCCGCCGGCGTCACCAACGACCAACTGGTGACCAGCATGACCGACGACGCCGTGCGTGAGGTGGTGTGGTCCAAAATCGGTGGCAGCCAGGTGCTGCACGACGCGTTCCCGCCCGGCAGTGTCGACTTCTTCTTCCTGACCTCTTCGGCGGCAACGGTATTCGGGATTCCCGGCCAGGGTTCCTACGCCGCGGCGAATGCCTACCTGGACGCGTTGGCGCGGTCACGCCACCAACGGGGTTGCCACACCATGAGCGTGGACTGGGTGGCATGGCGCGGACTCGGGTTCGCCGCGGATAACCGGATCGTCAGCGACGAGCTGGCCCGCCTGGGGTCGCGCGAGATCACGCCTGAGGAGGCGTTCACCGCGTGGGAGTACGTCGACGGCTACGACGTCGCGCAGGCGGTCGTGCTGCCGGTGCCCTCGACGGCGGACGGATCGGCCCTCGAGGACAGCTACCTGATCCCCACCCGGGACTGGTCGGCGCTCTCGACCTCGGAGATACGCGACGAGTTCGAGAACGGGCTGCGCGCCATTATCGCGCGCGAGCTCCGGTTGCCCGAAACCGAACTGGACAGCGACCGCCCGTTCGCCGAGCTCGGCCTCAATTCGCTGATGGCCATGGCGATTCGGCGTGAGGCCGAGCAGTTCGTGGGCATCGAGCTGTCGGCGACCATGCTGTTCAACCACCCGACCGTGGCGGCGCTGGCGACCTACCTGGCCAATCGGGTTGCACCCGAACAGGATTCGAGCGAAGACGAGATGGCCGCGCTCTCCGCGTCGGCCGGCAGTGTGCTGGACAGCCTTTTTGACCGCATCGAGTCGACGTCGTCCGAGGCCGAAAGGCCTTCGTGATGCGCACGGCCTTCAGCCGGATTTCCGGTATGAGCGCGCAGCAGCGCGCCGCCCTGGCAGGCGAGTTCGAGAAGATCGCTCGGATCGCCGTGGCCGAGCCGATCGCGGTGGTCGGAATCGGCTGCCGGTTCCCCGGCGGTGTGGTGGGGCCGGACAGCTTCTGGGACCTGCTGGTGCAGGGCCGCAACGCCATCTCGCCGGTGCCCGCCGACCGTTGGGACGCCGAAGCCTTCTACGACCCCGACCCGCTGACGCCGGGACACATGACCACCAAGTGGGGCGGGTTCGTTCCCGACATCGCCGGCTTCGACGCGGAGTTCTTCGGCATCACGCCGCGCGAAGCCGCCGCGATGGACCCACAGCAGCGGATGCTGCTGGAGGTGGCCTGGGAGGCGCTCGAACACGCTGGCATTCCGACGGATTCGCTGTCCGGGACCCGTGCCGGCGTCATGATGGGTGTCTATTTCAACGAGTACCAGTCCATGCTGGCCGCCAATCCCGACACGGTGGACGCCTACACCGGAACCGGAAATGCGCACAGCATCACCGTGGGCCGCATCTCGTATCTGTTGGGGCTGCGGGGCCCTGCGGTGGCGGTGGACACCGCGTGCTCGTCATCGCTGGTGGCGGTGCACTTGGCCTGTCAGAGCCTGCGATTGCGGGAAACCGATGTGGCGCTGGCGGGCGGGGTGAGCGTCACGCTGCGCCCGGAAACCCAGATCGCCATCTCCGCGTGGGGCCTGCTGTCCCCCCAGGGCCGCTGCGCCAGCTTCGACGCGGCCGCCGACGGTTTCGTGCGCGGCGAGGGCGCCGGCGTGGTGGTGCTCAAACGGCTGACCGACGCGGTCCGCGACGGGGACCGGGTGCTGGCGGTGGTCCGCGGCTCCGCGGTCAACCAGGATGGCCGCTCCAACGGCGTCACCGCGCCGAACACGGCCGCCCAGTGCGATGTGATCGCGGACGCGCTGCGGTCCAGCGACGTGGCGCCCGAGAGCGTCAACTACGTCGAGGCACACGGCACCGGAACGGTGCTCGGTGATCCGATCGAATTCGAAGCGCTGGCAGCGACTTACGGCCTTGTCAAGGGTCAGAGCGAGGGCGCCTGCGCGCTGGGCGCCGTCAAGACCAATCTCGGTCACCTGGAAGCCGCGGCCGGGATCGCCGGCTTCATCAAGGCGGCCCTGGCCGTCCAACATGGCCGGATCCCGCCGAATCTGCACTTCTCGCAATGGAATCCGGCGATCAACGCCGCGGCGACCCGCTTCTTCGTGCCGACCGAGAACACCCCGTGGCCCGGCACCGAGGGGCCACGCCGGGCAGCGGTGTCGTCGTTCGGGTTGGGCGGCACCAACGCACACGTCGTCATCGAACAGGGACCCGAGCTTTCGCCGGATTCCGGGGTGTCGGATTCCGGGGTGACGGCGCTGGTGGTCTCGGGCAAGACCCCGCAGCGACTGGCCGCCACGGCCGCGGCGCTGGCCGACTGGCTGGCGGTCACCGACGTCGCCGTCGCGGACGTCGCCCACACGCTCAACCACCATCGCACCCGGCACGCCAAGGTCGCCACGGTGGTGGCCCGCGACCGCGAGCAGGCGGTCGACTCCCTGCGTGCGCTGGCGGCCGGACAACACGCGCAAGGCGTCGTGAGCGCGCAGGATTCGCCCGGACCGGGCATCGTGTTCGTCTACTCCGGGCGTGGCTCGCAGTGGGCCGGTATGGGGCGCCGACTGCTGGCTGAGGAGCCGGCTTTCGCCGACGCGGTGGCCGAGTTGGACCCGGTGTTCGTCGAGCAGGCGGGATTCTCGCTGCGCGACGTGCTGGCCGACGGCCGGGACCTGGTGGGCATCGAGCAGATCCAGCTGGGCCTGATCGGCATGCAACTCGCCTTGACCGAACTGTGGCGCTCCCACGGAGTGCGGCCGGACCTGGTGATCGGGCACTCGATGGGCGAGGTGGCCGCCGCGGTGGTGGCCGGCGCGCTCACCCCCGCGGAGGGCCTGCGGGTCACCGCCACCCGGTCGCGGTTGATGGCGCCGCTGTCCGGGCAGGGCGGGATGGCCATGTTGGGGCTCGACGCCGAGGCCACCGAGGCGCTGATCGCCGATTACCCGCAGGTGACGCTGGGCATCTACAACTCACCCCGCCAGACGGTGATCTCCGGGCCCAGCGGGCAGATCGACGAACTGATCGCGGCGGTGCGCGCCCAGAACCGCTTCGCCGGCCGGGTCAATATCGAAGTGGCGCCGCACAATCCGGCGATGGACGCGCTGCAGCCGGCGATGCGTGCGGAGCTGGCGGACCTGGCGCCGCGCATCCCGTCCCTGCCGGTCATCTCGACGACGTACGAAACCTTCAGCGATACAACCACATTCGATGCCGAGCACTGGGCCGTCAACATGCGCAACCCGGTGCGCTTTCAGCAGGCCATCGCCGCAGCGGCCGGTCAGCACCACACTTTTATCGAGATCAGCGCGCACCCGCTGCTCACCCAGGCGATCACCGAAACCCTGCCCGGCCCCGGCTACCGCACCGTCGGCACCCTGCAGCGCGACACCGACGACACGGTCACGTTCCGCACCAACCTCTACACGGTGCAGCCACCGGACATCCCGCACCCGCCCGAGCCGCACCCGGCCGTCCCCACCACCCCGTGGCAGCACACCCACCACTGGATCGACATGGACGTGGTGAACCCGGAACGTCCGCGTCGCAACCGGATTCAGCGTTCCGAATCCGGCGACACCGTCGAATCCTGGAGCTACCAACTGGACTGGCCGGTCAGCCCGGAACCCGCGGTGGAGACCGCGGGCGGTGCCGACTGGCTGGTGGTCGCCGAGCCCGCACTGAGTGCCGCCATGGTCGCTGCCGCGGACTCCCGGGTGACGATCCTGCCCGAGGACGCCGGCGACGTGCCCGACGCGCTGCGCGGCGTGGACAACGTGCTCTACGCGCCGCCGGCAGCCGGTGACCTGTTCGACGTCCCCGCGGCCTACCAGATCTTCGACACCGCCCGCGCGCTGGCCGCCGCGATGGTCGCCGGCGGTTTGCCGCAGAAGCTGTTCATCATGACCCGCAACGCCCAGCCGGTCGCCGAAGGCGAACGGGCGAACCCCGTCCATGCGGTGCTGTGGGGCCTGGGCCGGTCGCTGGCACTGGAGCATCCCGAAGTCTGGGGCGGCCTGATCGACGTCGACGACACGATGCCCGCCGAACTGGCCGCGCAGCGCGTGCTCGCGGCCGCCGAACTCGCCGACGGTGAGGACCAGGTGGTGTACCGGTCTGGTACCCGCCATGTGCCGCGGCTGCACTGGCGACCGCAGGACGCGGACGCCCCGGCGACACAGCTCGGCGGCGACACCAGCCAGCTGGTCATCGGTGCGACCGGCAACATCGGGCCGCATCTGATCCGCCAGCTCGCCCGGATGGGCGCCACCACCGTCGTCGCCGTGGCCCGCAAACCTGGCGCGCTGCAGCAGCTGGCCGACGAATTACGCACGACCGGAACCGATCTCGTCGAAGTGGCCGCCGACGCCACCGACCCCGACGCCATGGCCGCGCTGTTCGACCGGTTCGGGAACGACCTACCGCCGCTGGAGGGAATCTATCTCGCGGCGTTCGCCGGCGGTCCGGTGCTGCTCAGTGAGATGTCCGGGGACGATGTCGCCGCCATGTTCCGTCCCAAGCTCGACGCCGCGGCGCTGCTGCACCGGCTGTCGCTGCGCCACCTGACCGACAACCCGGTGCGGCACTTCGTGCTGTTCTCCTCGGTCTCCGGTCTGCTCGGCTCCCGGTGGCTCGCCCACTACACGGCGACCAGCACCTTCCTGGACACCTTGGCCTATGCACGGCGCACCATGGGACTGCCGGCGACCGTCGTCGACTGGGGATTGTGGAAGTCCCTGTCCGATGCGCAGCGGGACGCCAGCCAGGTCAGCGCCGAATCCGGGCTGACTCCGATGGACGACGAAACCGCGATCGGGGCACTGTCTTTCGTGATGAGCCCGGGTGCCGCGGTGCGAACCGCGGTCGTCGCCGCCGACTGGCCGTTGCTGGCGGCGGCATTCCGCACCCGCGGATCGCTGCGCATCGTCGATGACCTGCTGCCGGCGCAGACAGACATCGCACTGCCGGAGAGCGAGTTCCGCAAAGCGCTGCGCGCCGCCGACGCGCACCGTCGCCACGACATGCTGCTCGACCAGGTCGAACTGCTGGCCGCGACGGTGATGGGTATGCCGGCCACCGAGACGCTCGATCCGTCCACCGGATTCTTCCAACTGGGCATGGACTCGTTGATGAGTGTGACGCTGCAGCGGGCACTGTCGGACAGCCTCGGCGAATACCTGCCCGCCTCAGTCGTTTTCGACTACCCGACCGTGTACGGCCTGACCGACTACCTGGCGACCGTGCTGCCGGAATTCGCCGAGCTGACCGTGGCGGTAGAGGAGCAGCCGGACGAGTACGAGGACCTGAGCGAAGACGAGTTGCTGCGGCAACTTTCGGAGAGGCTGACCTGACCGCTGTGACTAGTCAGACTGCCCCGACACCGGACCGCCGGGCCATCATCACCGAGGCGCTGCGCAAGATCGACGATCTCACCGCGCGCCTCGAGATCGCCGAGGCGGTCAACAGCGAACCGATCGCCGTCATCGGCATCGGCTGCCGGTTCCCCGGCGGGGTGACCAACCCCGACGAGTTCTGGAACCTGTTGCGCGACGGGCGCAGCGGCATCGTCCGGGTGCCCGGTGAACGCTGGGACGCCGACGCGTTCTACACCGACGACCACACCGTGCCGGGAACCATCTGCAGCCGGGAGGGCGGCTTTCTCACCGGTTGGCAGCCCGGGGAGTTCGACGCCGAGTTCTTCGCCATCTCCCCGCGCGAGGCGGCCGCGATGGACCCGCAACAGCGATTGCTACTGGAAGTCGCCTGGGAGGCGCTGGAGAACTCGGGCGTTGCGCCGCACACCATCCGCGGCACCCAGACGTCCGTCTTCGCCGGCGTCACCTCCTACGACTACATGGTCACCCTGGCCGGCCAGTTGCGGCCCGAGGACCTCGACGCCTACATCCCCACCGGCAACGCGCTGAACTTCACCGCCGGACGGCTGGCGTATTTCCTTGGCGCGCAGGGTCCCGCGGTGGTCATCGACACCGCCTGTTCGTCGTCGTTGGTGGCGATTCACCTGGCATCGCAGAGCCTGCGGTCCCGGGAAAGCGACATGGCACTGGTCGGCGGCACCAACCTGCTGCTGAGCCCCGGTCCGAGCATCGCGTGCTCGCGGTGGGGCATGTTGTCCCCCGAGGGCCAGTGCAAGACCTTCGACGCCGCTGCCGACGGATACGTGCGCAGCGAGGGCGCCGGGATGGTGGTGCTCAAACGGTTGGCCGATGCACAGCGTGACGGCAACCGCATCCTGGCCGTGGTCCGCGGTTCAGCGGTCAACCAGGACGGCGCCAGTAGCGGCGTGACGGTGCCCAACGGCCCCGCGCAGCAGGCGTTGTTGCGCAAAGCGCTGGCGACGGCCAAACTCGCGCCCGCCGATATCGACTACGTCGAGGCGCACGGAACCGGTACCCCGCTGGGTGATCCGATCGAACTCGATTCGCTGAGCAAGGTTTTCAGTGACCGGGACGGCCGGCAGCCGCTGGTGCTGGGTTCGGTGAAAACCAACCTGGGTCACCTCGAGGCCGCGGCCGGCATCGCCGGTTTCATCAAAACCGTGCTGGCCCTGGGTCACCGGCACATCCCGCGGCACCTCAACTTCCGGCAGCTGACACCGCACGTCAGCGACGGGGTGTCCCGGCTCGCCATTGCCGCCGACGGCATGGACTGGCCGACCACCGAGCGGCCGCGCCGGGCCGGGGTGTCCTCGTTCGGTGTCAGCGGCACCAACGCGCATGTGGTACTCGAGCAAGCTCCCGATTCGGTTGCGCCACCCGCTTTTTCACATCCTCCCGTCGCCACGCTGGTGATCTCGGGCAAGACCCCGCAGCGGGTAGCGGCCACCGCGGCGGCGCTGGCGGACTGGTGGGAAGGGCCGGGCGCCGACTTGACGCCGGCCGACGTCGCTCACACGCTCAACCACCACCGTGCGCGGCAGGTCAAATTCGGCACCGTGGTGGCCCGGGACCGGGCGCAGGCGATAGCGGGATTGCGCGCCCTGGCAGCCGACCCGATCTGCAACGACGGATCCGCCGCCCCGGGCACGGTGTTCGTCTACTCCGGTCAGGGATCGCAGTGGATCGGCATGGGCCGCCGGCTGTTGGCCGACGAGCCCGCGTTCGCCGCCGCAGTCGCTGATCTGGAGCCGGATTTCGTTGCCCAGGTCGGTTTTTCGCTGCAGCAGACGCTGGCCGGCAGCCACCAGCTGGTGGGCATCGAGAACATTCAGCCGGTGCTGGTCGGCATCCAGCTCGCACTCACCGAGCTGTGGCGGCACTACGGGGTGAAGCCCGACGCGGTGATCGGCCACTCGATGGGCGAGGTGTCGGCGGCCGTGGTGGCCGGCGCGCTCTCCCCCGCCGACGGCCTGAAGGTGATCGCCACCCGCTCGCGGCTGATGGCGGCGCTGTCCGGACAGGGCGCCATGGCGCTGCTGGAGCTCGACGCGTCAGACACCGCGGCCGCGATCGCCGGCTACCCGGGACTGACACTGGCGGTGCACGCCTCACCGCGCCAGTCGGTGATCGCCGGCCCCCCGGATCAGGTGGACGCGGTGATCGCGGCGGTCGCAGCCAAGGACCTGTTGGCGCGGCGCATCGACGTCGACGTGGCCTCGCATCACCCCATCATCGACCCGATCCTGCCCGAATTACGCAGTGCACTCGCCGATCTGGCGCCGAACGCGCCGGCGATCCCGATGTTCACCACCGCCGTTCACGGACCGACACCAGCGCTGCTGGACGCCGACTACTGGGCCGTCAACCTGCGTAACCCGGTGCGCTTCCACCAGGCCATCAGCCTGGCGGCGCAGAGCCACCACACCTTCGTCGAAGTCAGCCCGCACCCCCTGCTCACCTACGCCATCACCGACACTCTGGGTGAAACTAGCCCGCGGGTGCTGGGCACCTTGCAGCGCGACACCGACGACACGGTCACCTTCCACACCAACCTCAACGCCACGTACGGCACCCGCCCGCCCGACACCCCGCATCCGCCCGAGCCGCACCCGCTGTTGCCGGGCACCCCATGGCAGCACACCCGGCACTGGATCGACGTCGACTCGACCACCGCGCCACAGGGCCATCCCCTGCTCGGCCTCGGCGTGAACGACCCCACCAACGGCACCCGCGTCTGGGAGTGTGCGATCAGCCCCGGCCTGCTCTGGCTGGGCGACCACTGCGTGGACGGCGTGTGTGTGCTTCCCGGGGCCGCTTACGCGGACATCGCACTGGCCGCGGCAACCGACACCTTTGCCGGCTCGTCCTGGATGATCCGGGAACTCAGCCTCGATCAGCTGATGCATGTCACCGACAGCACCATGATCGCGACCACGCTCACAAGAGACGACCAGTCCTGCCGCGTCGAAATCCGCACTCGCAGCGCCGGTTCCGGATGGATCAAACACGCCACCGCCACGCTGGTGCCGGCCGCCACCCCAGCACCGGAGACCCCAGAGCCCACGGAGTCCACGGATTCCATAGGGTCCGCCGAAGCGGCCACCGCGCTTGATCCCGCGGAGCTGTATCAACGGCTGCGCGCCGCCGGGCAACAGCACGGGCCCGCGTTCCAGGGCATCGTCGGACTGTCGGTATCGCCGTCCGGCACCGCTCACGCGCAGATCGAGTTGCCGGCGCCGGCAAAAGCCGGGGCCCGGAAGTTCCTGTTGCACCCGGTGCTGATGGACATTGCGATGCAGACCCTCGGTGCGACCGGGCCGGCCACCGAGCTGACCACCGGTGGCCAGCCGGCGATCGTGCTGCCGGTGGGCTTCGCCGGCGTCCGGGTACACGGCGACGTGCTGAACGGGGTGACCGCGATCGCGTCGCTCGCCCCGACCGAGGACCCGGACCGGTTGGCCGGCCGGGTGCTGTTGCTCGACGGCGACGGACGGCCGGTCCTGGAGATCGACCGCGTCGAGATGGCCGTGCTTCGATCGAGCAGTGGTGCAAGGGAACTCGGCAACCGCCTGTTCTCGGTGGAATGGCAGCCGGTCGCGCTGGAGAGGCAGGCCGACGCGCCCGCGGCGCTGTTGCTAATCGGCTCCGACGACCTGACCACCGGGCTGCGGGCCGAACTCGCCGCGCGAATCAGCCGGTGCGACATGGTTTCCGACGACGAGGCCATGCGGGCGGCGATCGATCAGCGCGACATCACCTGGGACGGGATCGTGGTGGTCTGCCCGCCCCGGGTCGCGGATGAGTCGCTGCCGATCCAGGAACAACTCGACCTCGCGCGCACCCGCACGCTGCGCATCGCCGACATCGTCAGGACGGTGTCGCGCATGGGTGCCCGCAACAGCCCCCGCTTGTGGATCGTCACGCGCGGCGCACAACAACTGGACCCCACCGAGTCGGTCACCCTGGCGCAGACGCAGCTTCGCGGCATCGCCCGGGTGCTGACCTTCGAGCACCCGGAGCTGAAGACCACGTTGGTCGACGTCGACCCCGACGGCACGCACCCGCCCGCGGGCCTGGTCAACGAACTGCTGGCCGGCTCCGATCAGGATGAGGTGGCACTGCGCGCCGGGCAGCGGTATGTCAGCCGGCTGGCGCCGACGCCGATGGTGTCCGGCAAGCTGACCCCGGAAACCCGATTCAGCACAGTCGATCTCGATGCCGGCGGCGTGTTCACGCTGGACGGCGACCTGCGGGTGCGCGCGGCCGGACGCAGCGAGCCCGCCGGCGACCAGGTCGAGGTTCGCGTCCTGGTGGCCCCCCTGAGCGGCGGCGATGACATCACCGAATGCCTCGGGGTGGTGACCCGCGGGCCCGAAACCGGCCGGCGCGTCATCGCATTCGGGGCCGCCCCCACCGGGTCCCACCTCACCACCGACGCCGACCTCGTCGTCTCGGTGCCCGACGCCCTGACGGATCACCAGGCGGCTGGGTTCGGGTTGCCGTATCTGACGGCCTGGCATGCGCTGTGCACGATCGGCCAGGTGGCAAGCGGCGAGAAGGTGCTGATTCAGGCCACCGGTGACGGGGTGGACCTCGCGGCCGCCGCCATCGCCACGATGATGGGCGCGCGGGTGTACACCACCGCGCCCGACGAATCCGTCGACATCGTCCTCAATTCGCTTCCCGGTGAAGCGATTCGAACCGGCATGCGGTTGCTGGCCCCGGGTGGGCGGTTCATCCAGCTGGGCCGGACCGACGCCTCGGTCGACCTGGGAGCGCTGGCCCCCGGCGCGTCGTTCGCGGTGGTGGACATCGGCGTGAACCTGCGTCTGCAACCCGCGCGCTACCGCGCCTACCTCGACGAGATCCTGGAGCACGCCGACGCCGGCCGGTTGGCGCCGCTGCCTGTCACCGAGTTCGCCCTCGACCGCGCGGCCGAGGCCCGCCGGACCGCGGACGATCACGCCGGTCGGGTGGCGATCTCCATCCCGCAGACCGGCAGCATCGCGGCACTCGCACCACGCCCTTCCCAACCCCTGATCCGGCCGGACGGCGGTTATGTGGTCGCCGGCGGGCTGGGCGGGCTGGGCTTCGTCACCGCCCGCTGGCTGGCCGAGCAGGGCGCGGGACTCGTTGTGCTGAACGGACGTTCGGCACCCGGCCCCGAGGTGCAGGCCGCCATCGACGACCTCAACGACGCGGGCTGCCGCGTCGAGGTGGTGACCGGGGACCTCGCCGACCCCGAAACCTCGCGGTGCCTGGTGGCCGCCGTCGGCGACGCCGGGTTCCGGCTGGCCGGCGTGGTGCACAGTGCGATGGTGCTGGCCGACGAGATCGTGCTCAACATCTCCGACTCGGCGTCGGCCCGGGTTTTCGCTCCGAAGGTGGCCGGCGGCTGGTGGCTGCACGAGGCAACCAAGGAGGCCGACCTGGACTGGTGGGTGTCGTTCTCGTCGGTCTCCTCACTGGTCGGCGCACCCGGGCAGGGCTCGTACGCCTCCGCGAACTCCTGGATCGACGGACTGGTCGCCTTCCGACGGTCGCTCGGCCTACCCGCGGCCGGAATCAACTGGGGCCCATGGGCGGAGGTGGGCCGCGCTCAGTTCTTCGCCGATCTCGGTGTCTCGATGATCACCCCGGCGCAGGGGCTCGCCGCGATGGAGCTGGTGCTGTCGGCCGACCGGGCCCGCACCGGTGTGTTCGCGCTCGACGCGCGGCAATGGTTCCAGTCCTTCCCCGCCGCAGCGGGATCGTCGTTGTTCGCCACACTGCAAGAGTCGATCACGGTCGAGCAGCGCACCGGCGGTGGCCGGATCCGCGCCGAACTCGATGCGACCGATCCCGCAGAGCGCCCGGCACGGCTGGCGACGGCCATCGCCGACGAGATCCGGGCGGTGCTGCGCTCGACCGACGCGATAGATCACGACCTGCCGATGGAGTCGCTGGGTCTGGACTCCCTGATGGCCCTGGAACTGCGCAACCGGCTGGAGGCGAGCCTGGGCACCACCCTGCCGGTGGCGCTGGTCTGGGCTTACCCGACCATCACCGACCTGGCCGGCGCGCTGTGCGAGCGGCTGGGTTACCAGGAGGACGCCGCAGCGGCCGCGGGCGTCGAGGATGAGCCCGAGTTATCCGACGAGGAACTGGATTTGCTGTCTGACCTGGTTGCGGCCAGCGAGCTGGAAGCAGCGACGGAAGGCGCCGAGTAATGACGAGTCTGGCCGAACGCACCGCCCAAATGTCACCGAAGGCCCGCGAAGTGCTCGCGCGCGAACTGGTGCGCGCGGGCACGGCTTTCCCCACCGACGTCGCCGAACCGATCGCGGTGATCGGGATGGGTTGCCGACTGCCCGGCAACATCGAAGGGCCACAAGACTTCTGGCAACTGCTGCTGGACGGCCGGGACACCATCCGCGAGGTGCCCGCCGACCGCTGGGACGCTGACGCGTTCTACGACCCCGACCCGGAGACCCCGGGCAAGATGACCACCAAGTGGGGCGGATTCATCGACGACGTCGCGGGATTCGACGCCGACTTCTTCGGGATCACCCCGCGCGAGGCCGCCGCGATGGACCCACAGCACCGCGTCCTGCTGGAGGTGGCCTGGGAATCGTTGGAACACGCGGGGCTGGCACCGGATTCGCTGAGCGGCAGCCGGACCGCCGCCATCATGGGCCTGTCGACGTGGGACTACACCATCGTCAACATCGAGCGTCGCGCTGAGATCGACGCCTACCTGTCCACCGGCACCCCGCACGCCGCCGCCGTGGGTCGCATCGCCTACCTGCTCGGCCTGCGCGGCCCGGCGGTGGCGGTGGACACCGCGTGTTCGTCGTCGCTGGTGGCGGTGCACCTGGCCTGTCAATCGCTGCGGCTGCGGGAAAGCGATGTCGCACTGGCCGGCGGGGTGCAGTTGGCGCTGTCGCCGTTCGCCGCGATCGCCGTGTCGAAATGGTCGGCGCTGTCGCCGACCGGGCGCTCAAAAGCGTTCGACGCCATGGCCGATGGCTTCACCCGCGGCGAAGGCTGCGGCGTGGTGGTGCTCAAACGGTTGTCCGACGCCACCCGCGACGGCGACCGGATACTGGCGCTGATCCGCGGATCGGCGATCAACCAGGACGGCCGGTCCAACGGTATGACCGCCCCGAACGCCTTGGCCCAGCGAGACGTCATCACCACCGCTCTGAAGCAGGCCGATGTGACCGCCGAGAGCGTGCACTATGTCGAAGCGCACGGCACCGGAACCATTCTGGGCGACCCGATCGAGTTCGAGTCGCTCTCGGCCACCTACGGAAGGGGCGAGGGCCGCTGCGCACTCGGGGCGGTGAAGACCAACCTGGGCCACCTGGAAGCGGCGGCCGGTGTCGCCGGACTGATCAAGGCGATCCTGGCCGTCGAGCACGGCTACATTCCGCGCAATCTGCACTTCACCCGCTGGAACCCGGCCATCGACGCGTCGTCGACCCGGCTGTTCGTCCCGACCGAGGGCACCCCGTGGCCCGACGCCTCCGGCCCGCGCCGCGCGGCGGTGTCCTCGTTCGGGCTCAGCGGGACCAACTCGCATGTGGTGATCGAACAGGCGCCGAAAGCGATTGTCACGCAGCAGGACAACGCTCCCGGGGTGTCGACGCTGGTGGTATCGGGCAAGACGCCGCAGCGGGTGGCGACCGCGGCGGGCGCGCTGGCGGACTGGATGGACGGCGCCGACGTGCCACTGGCCGACGTCGCGCACACGCTCAGTCATCACCGGGCCCGGCACGCGCGGTTCGGCTCCGTGGTGGCCCGCGATCGCGAACAAGCTGTGGCCGGGCTGCGCGCGCTGGCGGCCGGCAAGCCGGCGCCCGGTGTGGTCGGACCGCAAAGCGGTTCCCCAGGCGCGGGAACGGTATTCGTCTACTCCGGGCGCGGCTCGCAGTGGGCCGGCATGGGTCGTCGACTGCTGGCCGACGAGCCCGCGTTCGCGGCGGCCGTCGCCGAACTGGAGCCCGATTTCGTTGCCCAGGCCGGGTTCTCGCTGCAGGACGTGTTGGCCGAGGGCAAGGAACTGGTGGGGATCGAGCAGATCCAGTTGGGCCTGATCGGCATGCAGTTGGCGCTCACCGCGTTGTGGCGTTCCCATGGCGTGGAGCCGGATCTGGTGATCGGGCATTCGATGGGCGAGGTGGCGGCCGCGGTGGTCGCCGGTGCGCTCACCCCCGCCGAAGGGCTGCGGGTGACGGCCACGCGGGCCCGGTTGATGGCGCCGTTGTCCGGGCAGGGCGGGATGGCGCTGCTGGAGCTGGACGCCGAGACGACAGAGGCGTTGATCGCCGATTACCCGCAGGTGACGCTGGGCATCTACAACTCACCGCGCCAGACCGTCATCTCCGGGCCCACCGGCCAGATCGACGAGTTGATCGAGAAGGCGCGCGCTCAGGACCGTTTCGCCAGTCGGGTCAATATCGAAGTGGCCCCGCACAATCCGGCCATGGACGCGCTGCAGCCGATGATGCGCACCGAACTCGCCGACCTGCAGCCCCGCACCCCGAGCATTCCGATCATCTCCACCACCTACGAAACCGCGGACACCACAACGGTATTCGATGCGGAGCACTGGGCTGTCAACATGCGCAACCCGGTGCGCTTCCAGCAGGCCATCTCGTGGGCCGGCGCGCAGCACCACACGTTTGTTGAGGTCAGCGCGCACCCCCTGCTTACCCACGCGATCACCGAAACCCTGGATGAAAGCGGATATCGCGGCGACTTCATTACTGCGGGCACGCTGCACCGTGACGCCGACGACACCGTCACCTTCCGCACCCATCTCGCGCAGGTCGCCAAGAACCCGCCGTCAGCCACCGGCGGCCGGCTCGCCGACATCCCCACCACGGCGTGGCAGCACGAGCAGTTCTGGGTGCAGGACCGGTCCTCGATGGCCGACCTGGTACTGCACCACCCGCTGCTGGGTGTGCACGTCGAGGTGCCGTCCAGCCGCGATCACGTGTGGCAGGCCGACGTCGGCACCGACGTCTCCGGCTGGCTCGCCGACCACCGCGTATTCGGGCAGCCCATCATGCCGGCCGCCGGCTACGCCGAGATCGCGCTGGCGGCGGCCAGCGAAGGGCTGGCACTGCCCGTCGAGGGCTTGGTGATCAACCAACTCGAGGTCGAGCAGATGCTCACCCTGGACAAGCACACTCAGCTGACCACGCAACTGATCCGTAACGGCGACGGCAAGATTCGCATCGAGATCCACTCCCGTGCCGGGGACGGCGACTGGACCCGGCACGCCGTGGCCAAGGTGGAGTCAACGCAGGCCGGCCCGGGACCGGCGCCTGCCACCGGACAATCCCAGACCTCGGTCTCCCCCGCCGATTTCTACGCGCTGCTGCGCCAGACCGGACTGCACTACGGTCCGGCCTTTGCCGGCCTCACCCGCATCGACCGGTTGTCGGACGGTTCGGTGGAAACCGAGATCACCCTGCCCGACGAGGCGCCCCGGCACCCCGGCTACCGCATTCACCCCGCGCTGCTGGATGCCGCCCTGCAGAGCCTTGCCGCGGCAATGCCTTCAGATGGGGTCACCGAATCCAGTTACCTGCCGGTCTCTTTCGAGAGCCTGCGGGTATACGGCAACCCCGGCCGCTATGCCCGCTGCCGCGCGACCCTCACCAGCCTCGACGCGGGAGGCACCGGCAAGCTCGGCCGGATCGTGCTGATGGACGCCGCCGGCAACGTGACCGCGGAGGTCAACGACATCTTCCTGCGGTCGGTGGAGCGACGCAGCGTGCCGCTGCCGTTGGGCCAGAAGATCTTCGAAGCAGCCTGGGTGGAACAGCCGCCGGCGGCCGACGCCGCTCCCCCGGTGCGGGGCAGCTGGCTGGTCCTGGCCGGGCGGGGCACCGAAGCTCATGCCGAGAAGTTCGCCGCGGGATGGCGTTCCGAACAGCACCGGGTGCTCACCGCCGCCCTCGACGACGAACCGGCGATGCTGGCCGCGTTCGCCGAATCCGCCGGCGACCCCGACCATCCGCCCGCCGGTGTCGTCGTCTTTGTCGGAGACCCCTCCGACGTGACCGGGGCACGCGATCTGGTGTGGTCCATCAGCACCGTGGTCCGCGCGATCGTCGGCGGCTGGCACGGCGAGCCGCCGCGGTTGTGGCTGGTCAGTCGGGGCGGTCTGGTGGTCGCGGACGGTGAAGCCGGGCAGCCCGCGGTCGGCGCCCTGAAGGGCCTGATCCGGGTGCTCGCCTACGAGCATCCCGAATTACGTTCCACTTTGCTGGATTTGGACGGCAACGTGGATTTGGACGCGGACAAGAGCGGCTTGACCGCCGAACTCGGCGCGCCCGAAGCCGACCTGCTCACCACCGTCATCGCGCGCCGCGGCGAACACCGCTACGTCGAACAGCTCACCCGGGCCACACTCGATGGCGCCCAAAGCAATCCGGTGGTCCGAGCCGGCGCCAGCTACATCATCACCGGCGGACTCGGCGGCCTGGGCCTGGTGGTGGCGCGCTGGCTGGTGGACGGCGGCGCCGGCCGGCTCGTTCTCAACGGACGCAGCGAGCCCGGCGAGGAACAACGCAAGGTGCTGGCCGAGCTGGAGAACCGTGCCGAGATCGAGGTCGTCCTAGGCGATCTGGCGGCCCCCGGGGTGGCGGAACAACTCGTCGCGGCGGCCGAGGACGGCGACCGGACGCTGCGCGGCATCCTGCACTCGGCCGCCGTCATCGACGACGCCCTGCTGTATTCGATGAGCAAGGACAGCCTCGACCGGGTCTGGGCACCGAAAGCCATTGGTGCACAACGGCTGCACCAGGCAAGCTCCGGCCGCGCACTGGACTGGTGGGTCGGCTTCTCCTCCACCGCCTCGCTGCTCGGCGCACCCGGGCAGGGCGCCTACGCGTGCGCGAACGCGTGGCTGGACGCCCTGGTCGCTACCCGCACGGCGGCCGGACTGCCGGCCGCGGTGATCAACTGGGGTCCGTGGTCGGACGTCGGCATGGCCCGCAACCTGGCCGGCAGTGTGCTGGACCCGATCACGCCGGCCGAGGGGCTCGCTGCCATGGAAGCGTTGTTGGCCAGCGACCGCAGCCACACCGGAGTCGCGCGGCTGCGCGCGGACCGCGCATTGATCGCCTTCCCCGAGATCCGCAACCACGACTTCTTTTCCGCCGTGGTGCGGGAGCTGGAAGCCGCTGGGGGCGGCGACGATTGGGCGGGCCCCGACTCGCTGCGCGAACTGGATCCGGCCGAGGCGGCACGTGTGATGACCGACCTGCTGCGGTCCCGGATCGCGGCGGTGATGGGTTATGCGGACAAATTCGCTGTCGACCCGGGTCTGCCGTTGCTCGACCTCGGCATGGATTCGTTGATGGCCGTTCGGATCCGCAACACCGCCCGGGCGGACTTCGGCGCCGAGCCGCCGGTGGCGTTGCTGCTGCAGGGCGCGACGCTGCACGACCTGACCGCCGACCTGATGCGCCAACTCGGCCTGTCGGAACCCGATCCGGCCACCGAGACGAGTACCACCGTCCGCGACCGCGCTCAGCAACGCGCGGCGGCGCGGCAGGAAGCCGCAATGCGGCGACAAGTTAGATCTGGAAAGCATGGAGGAGTTCAGTGAGCATTCCCGACAACGCGATCGCGGTGGTCGGCATGGCCGGCCGGTTCCCGGGCGCCAACAATGTGTCGGCGTTCTGGGACAACCTGCGGCGCGGCAAGGAATCCATCGTCACCCTCTCCGAGCAGCAATTGCGCGACGCCGGCATCAGTGACAAGGCACTGGCGAATCCGTCCTACGTCCGGCGCGCACCGATCGTCGACGGCGTCGACGAATTCGACGCCGACTTCTTCGGCTTCCCGCCACTGGTCGCCCGGTCCCTGGACCCGCAGCACCGGCTGTTCCTGCAGTGCGCGTGGCATGCGCTCGAAGACGCCGGTGTCGATCCGGCCCGCTACGACGGCTCCATCGGCGTCTACGGGACCAGCTCTCCCAGTGGCTATCTGCTGCACAACCTGCTGTCGCACCAGGACCCGAACGCCGTGCTGGCCGAGGGGCTGAACTGGGACCAGCTCAGCATGTTCCTGCAGAACGACAAGGACTTCCTGGCCACCCGGATCTCGCACCAGTTCAACCTGCGCGGGCCGAGCCTCGCGGTGCAGACGGCGTGCTCGTCGTCGCTGGTCGCGGTGCACCTGGCCTGCATGAGTCTGCTGTCCGGCGAATGCGACATGGCGCTGGCCGGTGGCGTATCCCTCTGCGTCCCACACCATGTCGGGTACTGGCATTCGCCGGGCCAGATGCTCTCGGCGGTCGGGCACTGCCGGCCCTTCGACGTGCGCGCCGACGGCACCGTCTTCGGCAGCGGTGTCGGCCTGGTGGTACTCAAGCCGCTGCAGGCTGCCCTGGACCACGGCGACCGGATCCACGCCGTCATCCGCGGATCGGCGATCAACAACGACGGCTCGGCGAAGATGGGCTTCGCGGCGCCCAGCGCTTCGGCGCAGGCCGACTGCATCGCCGAAGCCCACGCCGTCTCCGACGTCGACGCCTCGACCATCAGCTACGTCGAAACCCATGGCACCGGAACCCCGTTGGGCGACCCCATCGAAATCCAGGGATTGCGAACGGCGTTCGAAGCATCCGAGGAACCACGGTCGGCGCCGTGTGTGATCGGCTCGGTCAAGTCCAACATCGGCCACCTCGAGGTCGCCGCCGGGATCGCCGCGCTCATCAAGACCATCCTGTGCCTGAAGAACAAGGCGATACCCGCGACGCTGCACTACACCAGCCCCAACCCGGAGCTGCATCTCGACGAGACGCCGTTCACGGTGCAAAGCCGTTACGGCGCTTGGCAATCCGAAGGCGTGCGCCGGGCCGGGGTGAGCTCGTTCGGCATCGGCGGCACCAACGCCCACGTCGTCGTCGAGGAGGCTCCAGAGGTTACGGCGCAGGCCGAGCCCGACGGACCGCAGGTGTTGCTGCTCTCGGCGCGCACCGCCGAAGCACTCGGCGAGGCGCGGACCGCCCTGGCCAGCGCACTGGAACGCCCGAACGCCCCGGGGATGGCGAATGTCGCCCACACGCTGGCCGGCCGCCGCAGGCACCCCGTCACCATGGCCGCCGTCGTCGCGGACCGGGCTCAGGCGAGCACACTGCTGCGCGCCGCCGAGCACGACAACGTGTTCGTCGGCGAGTCCCCGTCTGACGGCCAGACCGCAACCACCGACCAGGTCGTCTTCCTGTTCCCTGGCCAGGGCGCCCAGCATCCCGGGATGGCCAAGGGGCTGTACGACGCCGAACCCGTGTTCGCCGAGCACTTCGACGCCTGCGCCACGGCTTTCCAGGCCGAAATGGGTCTGGACCTGCACGAGACCATATTCGCCTCCAGCGCAACAGATCTGGAACGCATCGACCGCTCCCAGCCCGCGCTGTTCACCGTTGAGTACGCACTGGCCAAGCTGGTCGAGAGCTACGGTGTGCGCGCCGGCTCCTACATCGGTTACAGCACCGGCGAATACATCGCGGCCACCCTGGCCGGAGTCTTCGACCTGCAGACCGCCGTCAAGACGGTGGCCCTGCGCGCCCGGTTGATGCACGAGTCGCCACCCGGTGCCATGGTCGCGGTGGCGCTGAGCCCGTCCGACGTCGCACAGCACCTGGTACCGGGGGCCGAGGTGTCCGCGGTCAACGACCTGGCCAACTGTGTCGTCGCCGGGCCCAAGGACGCGATCCGCGCCTTCACCGCGCGGCTGGGCGAGCACGGCGTCCCGGTGCGGCGGGTGCGCGCCACCCACGCCTTCCACACCAGCCAAATGGACGGCATGCTCGGCGAATTCCGTGACTTCCTGTCCCGGCAGCAACTGGCGACCCCGTACACCCGGCTGCTGAGCAACCTCACCGGGACCTGGCTGACCGATGAGCAGGCCACCGACCCGGACACCTGGACCCGCCAGATCAGCTCCACCATCAGGTTCGCCGACGAGCTGGACGCGGTGCTGTCCGACCCGAACCGGATCCTGGTCGAGGTCGGCCCCGGCGGCAGCCTGACCGGCTCGGCGATCCGGCATCCCCGGTGGTCGGGCAACAACCGCTCGGTCCGGCTGATGCGGCACCCCATCCAGCAGGCCGACGACCGCGACACCTTCCTGCGCGCACTCGGCGAACTGTGGTCGGCCGGTGTCCAGGTGGACTGGTCGGTCAGGAACCCGGCGCCACCGCGAATCGTCTCGCTGCCCGGCTATCCCTTTGCACGGCAACGGCATTGGATCGAGCCGCAGCGCACAGCCTGGGAGCCCGCGGCAGCGGTGGCCAACAACGGCCACCCGGTCAGCGGCCACGCCGAACCGACGGTCGAGGCGACCGGGCCGTCGCAGACCGGCATCACTCTGCAGCGTGTCTGGCAGCAGTGCCTCGGGGTGCCCTCGGTCGACCCGAACGCCAATTTCTTCGACCTCGGCGGCGATTCGCTGATGGCGATCAGCATCGCGATGACGGCCTCCAACGAAGGTCTGAGCATCACCCCGCAGGATCTGTACGAGCACCCCACCCTGGCGTCACTCACCGCCGCCGTGGACGCGGCGTTCGCGGCCAGTGGTCTGGCCAAACCGCCCGAGCCGCAATCAAATCCGGCGATACTGCCGAACACCACGTACTTCCTCGAACACGGACTGCACGACGGCGGCCGCTGGCGGGTGCCGCTCATCCTGCGCTTGGACCCGAAGGTGAGCCCGGACGACATCCGCACGGTGCTGACCGCGGTGTCCAACCACCACGATGCGTTGCGGCTGCGACTGGTCGACAACGACGGCGTGTGGGAACAGCACATCAGCGAAGCCGAGGATTTCACGGCCCTGGTGAACCGCTCGTTGCCCGACGGCGCCGAAGTGGCCGCGGTGCTGGCCGAAGTGATTGCCGAGCAGAGTGATTCGACAGCGCCGCTGATCGCGGTGCACATCGTCGACGGGTCCGGCGGCCCGAACTATCTCGGGCTCGGCGTGCACGCCATGGTCGCCGACACCGCCTCACACCAGATCCTGGGCAGCGACATCGTCATCGCATTCGGCCAGCATCTGACGGGCGGAGAGATCACCCTGGAGCCGGCCGCCACCGGATGGCGGGAATGGTCCCAGCGGATGGCCGCCCTCGCCACACATCCGGCGGCGCTGGACACCCGGCACTTCTGGATCGACAACGCCGCCAAGGTGACCCGCTGGCTGGCGGAGCCGGCCACGACGCCGCCGACCGGTGCCGACCTCACCAAGCTGTCCGGCACCCTCAACGTCGAGCAGACCTCGGAACTCGACGACGCCCGGCGCAGGTTCCGGCGCTCGATTCAGGAAATTCTGCTCGCCGCCCTGGGCCGCACCATCGCCCAGACGGTCGGCGACGGCGTGGTCGCCGTCGAACTCGAGGGCGAAGGGCGCTCGGTGCTGCGCCCGGACGTCGACCTGCGCCGCACCGCCGGTTGGTGCACGACGTACTACCCGGTGCCGCTGGCCTGCGCCGGCGGCGAAGGCTCGGCGGTGGTCGAACAAATCGACGCCGTGCACAACACCCTCAAAGCGGTGCCGCACTACGGCATCGGATACGGGCTGCTGCGCTACCTCTACGCGCCGACCGGGCGCACCTTCGGCGCACACCGCACCCCGGACATCCACTTCCGCTATGCCGGAACGATTCCCGAGCTGCCGCCCGTCGATGCGCCGGTGCAGTTCGAACCCGACGTGACCATGCCGGTGCGCGAGACCATCCCCGGGCTGGGCCATGCCCTCGAGGTGCGCGTGTACCGCTTCGCCGGCTCAACACATCTCGATTGGTGGTACGACTCCCGCCGGATCGCGGCGGACACGGTGCAGGCACTGGCGCGCACCTTCCCGCAGGCACTAAGCGAGCTCATCCAGGAGGGCCAGGCGGGCTTGGCCGCCGAGCAACTGGACAGCGAAATCGCCGGCGTGACCGAAGCGGGCGCCCTGGTGGACCTGTCGAGCCTTGACTGAGGGGATTGACATGTCAAGTGACGCAGCGGTAGTCGTCAACAAGGTGGGTAAGACGTTCGGCACCAGGTCCGGACAGGTGATTGCCCTCGACGACGTCAGTTTCGAGGTCGGCCGCGGTGAAGTGATCGGTCTGCTCGGACCCAACGGCGCCGGCAAGACGACCATGGTGGACATTCTGTCGACACTGACCCGCCCGACCACCGGGTCGGCGACCGTCGCCGGGCACGACGTCGTGTCCGACTCGGCCGGGGTGCGCCGGTCCATCATGCTCACCGGGCAACAGGTCGCCCTCGACGACATGCTCTCCGGCGAGCAGAATCTCGTGATGTTCGGTCGTCTCTACGGGCTGTCCAAGTCCGCGGCCCGGAGCCGCGCGGCCGAACTGCTGCAACAGTTCGACCTGGTGCAAGCCGCCAAACGCCGGGTGAGCACCTACTCGGGAGGCATGCGCCGCCGCATCGACATCGCCTGCGGGCTGGTGGTGCAACCGCTGGTGGCGTTCCTGGACGAGCCCACCACCGGGCTGGATCCCCGTAGCCGGCAAGCTATTTGGGATCTGGTGAGCAACTTCAAGAAGCTGGGCATCGCGACACTGCTCACCACGCAATATCTCGAGGAGGCGGACGCGCTCAGCGACCGCATCATCCTGATCGACCGGGGCACCATCATCGCCGAGGGCACCGCCAACGAGCTCAAACACCGCGCTGGCGGCACCTTCTGCGAAATCGTGCCCCGCGACGTCAAGGAGCTGCCGGCCATGGTCGCCGCTCTCGGCCCGATGCTGCCCGAACACCAGAGGGCCATGCTGACCGCCGAGTCCGACCGCATCATCATGCCGGCCGCCGAAGGCACCGGCACGCTGATCGAGGCCGTGCGCCTGCTCAATGCCGCCCACCTCGAACCGGCCGACATCGCGCTGCGCCGCCCGTCGCTGGACGACGTATTCCTTTCCATGACAGCCGATCCCAGCGAGTCCCGGGCGCTGAGTCACCTGACTCCGGAGGCGGTGCGGTGAGCGCCCCCGCCCTGAGCACCCCGGTGGTGAGCAGGTCGCAGCCGTCGATGCTGCAGCAGTGGTGGGTGCTGACCATCCGCTTCATCGCGCCGACCCTGCGCAATGGCGAACTGATCACCGCGATCGGCGCGTCGCTGTCCTTCGCGATCGGGTTCTACGTCCCGTTCTCCATCCCGTGGAATCACTACGTGGGTGGACCCGGCAGCGGCATCGCCAGCAACCTGGGGCAATACATCACACCGCTGATCACGTTGCAGGCCATTGCCTTTGCGGCCATCTCGTCGGCGTTTCGGGCCGCCACCGATTCCCTGCACGGCGTCAACCGGCGGTTCCGGTCCATGCCGATCGCACCGCTGACGCCGGTGCTGGCCCGCGTCTCGGCCAGCGTGTACCGATGCTGTGTGGGACTGGTCGTGTCGCTGATCGCCGCACACGTGATCGGCTTCCGATTCCATCATGGCGCGCTGTACATCGCCGGTTTCTGTGCGCTGGCGATCGTGATCGGGGTGCTGTTGTCATTCGGCGCCGACCTGATCGGCACCGCCACCCGCAATCCCGACGCGATGCTGCCCCTGCTGACCATGCCGATCCTGATCTTCGGGTTGCTGTCCGTGGGTCTGCAACCGCTCAAGATGTTTCCGCACTGGATTCAGCCCATCGTGCGCAACCAGCCGATCTCGCAGTTGGTGATCGCGCTGCGTGCCCTGGCCGGCGACACCGTCAAGTCTCCGGTGCCGGTGACCTGGTCGGTGATGACGCCGCCGTTGTTGTGGCTGGCCGGTTTCGCGTTGTTCCTGGTGCCCATGTCCGCCTTCGTCCTGTCCCGGCGCCCATGACCGCGACGGTTGCGGTGCGGGCGCCGGAAAGCTCGGTACGGCTGCTGCTGACGCAGACGCTGGTGCAGACCCAGCGCATCCTCACCCGGTGGGGCCGCGACCTGGTCACCGTGATGGAAGCGCTGGTGCTGCCGGTGGCCTTCATGCTGGTGCTCTATGTGGTGCTGGGCAATCTCATCTACGCCATGACCCACGACAGCGCGCTGTACAGCATCGTCCCGCTGCTGGCATTGGGTGGGGCGGTGAGTGGTTCGGCGTTCGTCGCGATCGACCTGATGCGTGAGCAGCAGAGCGGCCTGCTGACCCGGCTGTGGGTGATGCCGGTGCACCGGGCGTCGGGCCCGTTGGCGCGGATCATCGCCGAGGCGATCCGCATCCTGATCACCACCGGTGTGATGCTCGGCGCGGGCGTGGCGCTGGGTTTCCGCTTCCGCGGCGGCGCGCTGGCCACCCTGATGTGGCTTGGCGTCCCGGTGATCCTCGGCATGGCGTTTGCCGCACTCACCACCACCATCGCGCTGTTCACCTCCAAGACCCTGGTGGTCGAGGCGGTCGAGCTGTGGCAGCTGCTGCTGATCTTCTTCTCCACCGGCCTGCTGCCGGTGAACCAGTACCCGGAATGGATTCGGCCCATCGTCGCGCACCAGCCGGTGAGCTACGCGATCACGGCGATGCGCGGGCTCTCAGCGGGCGGTCCGGTACTGGCGCCGATGATCGCGACGCTGCTGTGGAGCGCCGGAATCGCCGGCGTCTGCGTCGTCCCCATGGCCATCGGTTACCGACGAGCCAGCACGCACTGACACGAAAGGCCGGAATCTCACGTGTTTCCCGGATCCGTGATCCGAAAGTTGTCCCGCAGCGAGGAAGTGTTCGCGCAGTACGAGGTTTTCACCGCCGTCACGGTCGAACTGCGCGGCCGGGTCGAGGCTGACGCGCTGTCGGAGGCGTTCGACGCCCTCGTCGATGCGCACCCGATCCTGGCCAGTCACCTCGAGCAAGGGCCGGACGGCAGTTGGAATCTCGTCTCCGACGACATGCTGCACCCCGGAATCGTGGTGGAGGAGGGCCCCGAAGGCGCCGCTGGCAGCGCCGCTCGCGAAATCAAGCTGGACCAGGCCCAGACGCTGTTCAATGTGCGCCTGGCGCTGCACGAGAACAGCTCCGAGCTGACCATCTACTTCCACCACAGCATCGCCGACGGTCATCACGGCGCGGGGCTGCTCGACGAATTGTTCTCCCGCTACACCGATGTGGTCACCACCGGCGACCCGGGCCCGGTCAACCCGCAGCCCGCGCCGCAGCCGCTGGAGGTGGTGCTCGAGCAGCGAAACGTCAAGAGGCTCGGCATGACCGGCGTCGAACGCTTCCTGCCGGTGATGTTCGCCTACGACCTGCCACCCTCGGTGAAGCCGGCCCTGGTCGCGACTCCTGGCTTCCCGCAAGCCGTTCCGGTCAGCCGGATCCGGCTCGACGAGCAGGAAACCGCGGACCTGGTGGAGTTCGCCCGCGAAAACCGGGTCAGCGTCAACACCGTGGTGGCCGCCGCGATCTTGATGACCGAGTGGCGGCTGCGGGAAACGCCGCACGTTCCGATCCCCTACGTCTACCCCGTCGATCTGCGGTATTTCCTCAGCCCGCCGGTCGCTCCGACCGAGGCCACCAACCTGGTGGGAGTGGCCACCTACCTGGCCGAGGTCGGGCCCGACACCGACATCGTCGATCTCGCAACCGATATCGGCGCCACATTCCGGTCCGACATCGCCGACGGCGTCGTGCAGCAGTCCGGGCTCAACTTCGGTGTGGCGTTCGAGGGAACACCGGCCGGGCTGCCGCCGCTGGTCTTCTGCACCGACGTCAGCGCACTGCCGAACGTGCGGATGCCGTCCGGCATCGAACTGGAAGGCTTTCGCGGACAGTTCTATTGCTCGATCACGGTGCCGCTGGACTTCTACGGGTGCGGTATGTCCGGCGGTCACCTGGTGATCGAGAACCACGGCCACTCGCCGCAGCGCAAGGACTCACTCGACGCCATCCGCGAGCTGTTGTGCAGCGCGCCGTCGGACTACGGATGGGCCGTGGAGTGATCGGGAGGGCCACTCAACGCGCCATCTAGGGGATCTCTCGGGCCCGATCGACGAGATTTTCGAGACGGTCGCGTCCCTGCGGAGTCAGCCCGAGGTCGCGGGTGTCTGACCATTTCGCCACTTCGTCCGAGGTCTCATCACACCACCGGATCAACAGCAGCAGAAACTCGCCGTACAGCGCCACCACCCGCTCGGTGAGGTGCAGCCGCTGCGGGAACGGGCCACCGGCGCCGAGCAGTTCTTCGCCCAGATTGATTGCGTCGTCGCGCATTTCGCGTGCCTGGCGCGAGGTCGTGGCAAGCGCGGCGCGCAGATCCGGCAAGCTTCCCTGATCGGCCAGCAGCATACGCAGCAACGCTTCGACCTCGATGGCCGGCGCGGCCGGCGCGGTCGCGAGCCATTCCGTCAACGCGGAGCGTCCTGCCGGGGTGATGGTGTACAGCGTTCGTTGCCGTCGTTTGCCCTCCACCAATTCGGCATTCGCGTGCCCACGCTCCACGAGACGTTTGAGCTCGGCGTAAAGATGCGCCTCCGAGCGCGGCCAGAAGAAGTGCAGGCTGCGCCGCGCCTGCGCGACGAGTTCGTAGGCGGTCCACGGCTTCACGCCGATGAGGCCGAGCAGCGCGAATGACGTAGCCGTAGGGCGCGAAGTCATTCCTTGACAATACTCCATTGTGGAGTAATCTTCACTCCACAGTGGAGTAAGCAGGTGATGACGATGAACGACACCGGTTATGTCGCGCTGACCGACACCACCCGGGAGGAGCTTCGGGAGCGAATTGCGCTGGCACAGAATCGGTTTGATCGACTGATTCGGACGGCCGATCCACTGGCGCGGCCGCCCGGCTCACGCTGGACCGTGCAGCAGGTGGCTGCTCACGTGCTGACCATCGCCAACCGTTATTGCGAGGTCGCGCGTGGCGGGATGTATCACCCCGCAGACACCCCCACCGGGGTGGCCGCACTCAATCAGGCCGAGCTTGAAGCGGCATTGGGACCCGTGCCCGAGCTGGCCGACCAACTTCGCGCGCTTGCCTCGGACATCGACGGGTACTTCGACACGCTGGCCGGCGACTGCCCCACGATTCCGTTTCACGGTGGCGGGTTCATCGGCGGCACTACGGCACAGACGAACTGGTTGGGCGAGCTTCTCCTGCACGGGGAGGACATCGCGCGTGCGGTCAAGGCGCCATGGGATCTCGATGAACGTGACATGCTGCTCATCGCGCGCGGGCTGATGCAGATCGCCCCCATCTTTCTGCGGTCCGAAACGCCGGCGAGCACCAATGTTTGCGTGGCACTGGAGGTCAGCGGGGCGCGCCCTTACCTGATGCACATCAAGGGCGGCGCAGCCGAAGCGCGTGAGCGTCGACATGCGGATCGCCCGGACGCGGTGCTACGCACCCCGGCCTCGACACTCACCCAACTGCTCTACCAACGCATCGGGCCGTTCACCGCGACTCGTCGCGGCCTGCGCATCGTGGGCGGGCGGCGGCCCTGGCTCGCTCTCAAATTGCAGTCCTATTTCGTCCCGGCGTGAAAGGGTGGCTTCCGTCAATGACCGAGATGTACCGCTGGTATCTGTGGGGAACCCGGAAGATCGGGCACTACCGCTGGTTCGCGGTGTTGATGAAACACGTTGGCACCCCGGCGGACCGAGCTTTGATCCGAGGCAGCCGCGGCCGCTTGTCAATCAGCGGTCCGCAGCTGCCCACGATGTTGCTCACCACCCGGGGCCGCAAGAGCGGAAAGGATCGAACGGTGCCGCTGCACTACGTCCGCGACGGCGAAAACCTGGTTGCCGCTTGCGAGAACTTCGGACTGGAGACAGCGTCCAGCTGGCCGAAGAACCTGTTGGCTCACCCGACGGCGCGCGTGGAGATCGGCGGCCGCAACGCCACGTACGTCGGTCGGCCGGCCAGTGCGGCCGAGATCGACCGCAACATGCCACGGCTCGTTACGATGTGGCCCGCGCATGACACATACCTCGAGCGCAGCGGCTTCCGCCAGGTGTTCGTGTTCGAGCCGGCTGCCCAGTGACGCGCCCGTAGGGACGGCGAGCAGACGCAAAATCGCCCATTTCAACACGAAAACAGGCGATTTTACGTCTGCTCGCGCCGCTTGACCCGCCCAGCTAACCGGCGGAGCCCTCCTCGGCCAGGGTCTGCGCCAGGTGCTCGGCCAGCGCCCGCGCGGTGTTGTGCGTGGCGATCACCTTGGGACTCAACCGGATTCCGGTCTCCGTCTCAATATGGGTGCGCATCTCCAGCATGCCCAGGGAATCCATGCCGTACTCGACGAAGGGACGGTCGGCGTCCACGGTGCGCCGCAGGATCACCCCGACCTGCTCGGTGATCAGGCGGCGCAGCCGCCCGGCCCACTCCTCCTGCGGCACCGTCATCAGCTCGGCGCGGAACTTGCTCGGACCCCTGGTGCTCTGCCCGCTGGACTTGAACATCTCACCGAACGGGCTGCGCCGGACCACGTCGTCCAACCAGGGCGCGCCGATGATCGGGATGTAACCGGTGTAGGCCCGGTCATAACGCAGCAGCGTCTCGAACGCGTACGCGCCCTCCTCGGGAGTGATCATCAGCTGCCCACCTTCGGCCAGGAAGGTGGCGCGGCCGACCTCGGCCCAGGCGCCCCACGCGATCGTGGTGACCGGAAGTCCTTGCGCGTGGCGCCAATACGAGAACGCGTCCAGCCAGCTGTTGGCCGCGGCGTAGGCGCCCTGACCGGGTGACCCCAGCAGCGCGGCGCCCGAGGAAAACAGGCAGAACCAGTCCAGCGGCTGCCCGAGAGTCGCTTTGTGCAGGCTCCAGGTGCCGAAAACCTTTGGTGCCCAGTCCCGGTCGATGATCTCGTCGGTGATGTTGGTCAGGGTGGCGTCCTCCACCACCGCCGCCGAGTGCACCACACCGCGCAGCGGAAGCCCGGTGGCGGTCGCCGCTTCCACCAGCCGCACCGCGGTGTCCGCTTCGGCGACGTTGCCCAGTTCCACGACGACGTCGGTGCCGGCCTTGCGCAGCCGCTCGATCATCTGGCGCGCCTTGGGATTCGGCTGCGACCGCGCCGTCAGCACCAGCCGGCCGCAGCCCGCGGCCGCCAGCTTCGAAGCGAAGAACAGGCCAAGCCCACCGACACCACCGGTGATGATGTAGGCGCCGTCGCGGCGGAACACCGGGGCCTGCTCCGGCGGCACCACCACACTGGCGCGCCCGGAGCGGGGCATGTCCAGCAGCAGCTTGCCGGTGTGCTCGGCGTTGCTCATCGCCCGCACCGCGTTCGCCGCCTCGGCCAGCGGATAGTGCGTGGTCTGCGGCGCCACCAGGACGCCGTCGGCCGTCAATTGGAACACCGTCTGCAGCAGTTCCCGGACCCGCTGCGGCTGCAGCACCGACATCAGCGCCAGGTCCAGGTAGTAGAACGTCAGGCCACGCCGGAACGGGTAGAGCCCGAGCCGGGTGTTGCCGTACACGTCGGCCTTGCCGATCTCGACGAACCGTCCGCCGAAGGCCAACAGCTCGAGCCCGGCCCGCTGCGCCGCACCCGTCAACGAGTTGAGCACGATGTCCACGCCGTAGCCGCCGGTGTCGCGACGGATCTGCTCGGCGAACTCGAGACTGCGTGAGTCGTAGACATGATCAATACCCATGTCGCGCAACATCTGTCGCTTGGCATCGTTGCCAGCGGTGGCGAAGATCTCCGCTCCGGCGTGCCGCGCTATCGCCAGCGCCGCCTGCCCCACCCCGCCGGTCGCGGAGTGGATCAGGACCTTGTCGCCGGCCTTGATGCCTGCCAGGTCGTGCAGCCCGTGCCAGGCGGTGGCGTTCGCGGTGGCCGACGCGATGGCCTGCTCGTCGCTCAACCCGGCGGGCAGGGTGATCGCGAGGTTGGCGTTGCAGGTCAGGTAGGTGCGCCAGCAGCCGCCCTCGGAGAAGCCGGCGACGCGGTCACCGACCCGGTGGCCCGCCACGCCCTCGCCCACCGCGGTCACCACACCAACGAAGTCCATGCCCGGCTGCGGCTCCCGGTCGTCGACGACGGGGAACTTGCCGAACGCGATCAGCACGTCGGCGAAGTTGATCGTCGATGTCGCGACGGCGACCTCGATCTGCCCCGGACCCGGCGCAACGCGTTCGCACGCAACAAGTTCCATGGATTGCAGATCACCCGGGGTGCGGACCTGCAGGCGCATGCCGTCCGTCTCGTGATCGATCACCCTGGTACGGCGGTCGTCGTGCACCAGCGGCGCCGGACACAGCCGAGCCGTGTACCACTCGCCGCCGCGCCAGGCGGTCTCGTCCTCCGCCGACCCACTCAGCAGTTGCGCGGCCAGCTGCTCGCCCTGAATGTGCTCGTCGATGTCGATCTGCGTGGTGCGCAACAGCTGGTGTTCGCTGCCGACCACCCGCAACAGACCCCGCAATCCGGCCTGCTCGAGATTGACCTCGTCGCCCGGGCACACCCACTGGGCCTGCCGGGTCACCACGAAGAGCCGGGGCAGTTCCCCTTCCAGCTCGGGCAATTCCCGGGCCAGGCGCACCAGGTGGC
This sequence comes from Mycobacterium paragordonae, assembly GCF_003614435.1. NCBI lineage: Bacteria > Bacillati > Actinomycetota > Actinomycetes > Mycobacteriales > Mycobacteriaceae > Mycobacterium > Mycobacterium paragordonae. The sequence goes on along the minus strand of NZ_CP025546.1, from coordinate 2,200,613 downwards.
GCACCTGTTCCCGTCCCTGCGCCAGGCCCCCGTCGTCGGGTGCGCCGCCGACCGGGCCACACAGCACGACCAGCCCACTGAAGGAGCGGGCCCGCAACTGCGCCCGCAGCGGCTCCAACTCGGCGCCGACCGGCAGCTGCAGGTGGAAGCATTCCGCGCCTTCGGTTTTCAGTGCGTCGTTCAACGAGCTGACCAACATTTCGGCGGCCGGTGAGGTGTCGATCAGCAGCCACGATCCCGCTTCTTCGGCGTCGACCTCCGGCAGCGTCCGCTGCTGCCACTCGCAGGTCAGCAGCCGCTCCCCCAGCACCCGGTCCCGTTCGCCACCGGCGGTGGTGCCGGTGCCCATCCGCAACCCGCGCACCGCCAGCAGTACCGTGCCGTGCTCGTCGAGCACGTCGAGGTCGGCCTCACCGCCCGTCGCGTCGGCCCGGGTCACCCGCGTGTAGCAATAGCGGGCATCGCGCAGTGGCCCGTGGGCGCGCAGGCTCTGCACACCCAGCGGCAGCAGCAGACCGTCACCGGCGGCACTGCCGACGCCGGCGGCCACCGACTGGAAGCAGGCGTCCAGCAACGCGGGATGCACGTGGTAGGCGGCGTGCTGGAATCGAATCGACGCCGGCAGCGCGACCTCGGCCAGCACTGTGGTGTCGCCGGATTCACCGGTGTGCGCGATGGACAGTCCGCTGAACGAGGGTCCGTGCGAGACACCGCGTTCGACGAACGACTCCCGCAGTTCGGACCCCTTCACGCTGTGCGGGTGCGCGGCCAGCAGGGCGGCGACGTCGTAGGCGGGCGGTACCGACTGATCGCGGGCGGCGCCCAGCGATGCGGTGGCGTGCCGGGTGGTTTCACCGTCGCGGGTGGACTCCACCGCGAAGTCGACGACACCGGGGGCCTGCACCGACGCGACCGCGTCGATCGGCGTCTCTTCATCGAGCAACAACATCTGCTCGAACACGATGTCGCGGGTTTCCAAGACTTCCCCTGGTCCCTCGCCGAAGATTTCGGCCGCGGCGGCCAACGCCATCTCGCAGTACGCGGCGCCGGGCAGCGCCGCGACGTTGCGCACCTGGTGATCCTCGAGCCAGCCGAGGGTCGCCGTGCCGATGTCGGTCTGCCACACGTGCCGTTCCGGCTCCTCGGCCAGCCGGACGTGGGAACCCAGCAGCGGGTGCACGGTGATGGTGCAGCCGCCCTGCGTCCTGCCGTCGCTGCCTTCGGCGTCGATGAACAGATCCCGATGGCTCCACGCCGGCAACGGCGCGTCCACCAGCTGCCCGGCGGGGAACAGCACGGCGAAATCGATCGCGGCACCGGCACTGTGCAGATCGGTCAGGAAGCCCCGAAGTCCTTGCGGCAGAGGCTGTTCCCGGCGTACGGCGGCCAGCGCAGCCACCGTCATGTCCAGACTCCGGGCGTTCTGGTCGACCGCGTGCGTCAGCAGCGGATGCGGCGACAGCTCGGCGAAAACCCGGAAGCCGTCGTCCAGCGCGGCCTGGATCGCGGCGGCGAACTGCACGGTGTTGCGCAGGTTGTCCACCCAGTAGTCGGCGTCGCACACCGGCCGTTCGCGCGGGTCGAACTGGGTGGCCGAGTAATAAGGAACCTTGGGCTCCATCGGTTCGAGATCGGTTAGCGCAGTGGCTAATTCGTCGAGGATGGGGTCGACCTGCGGCGAGTGGGATGCCACGTCCACGGCGACTTCGCGCGCCATCACGTCGCGTTGTTCCCAGCGGGCGACGAGGTCACGCACCTGCTCGGCGGCTCCCCCGATCACCGTGGATTGCGGCGAGGCCATCACGGCCACCGCGACGTCGTCGATTCCGCGCGCCATCAGTTCCGAATTGACCTGCTTGGCAGGCAGTTCCACCGATGCCATGGCACCCGAGCCGGCGATGCCGGCCATCAGCTTCGAACGGCGGCAGATCACGCGGGCGCCGTCTTGCAGCGACAGCGCCCCGGCGACGACGGCCGCAGCGGTCTCACCCATGGAGTGCCCGACGACCGCGCCCGGACGCACGCCGTAGGCCTGCTCCATGGTGGCGGCCAGGGCCACCTGGATGGCGAAGATCGTCGGCTGCACCTTGTCGATGCCGGTCACCGTCTGCGGCGCCGTCATCGCCTCCGTCACCGAGAAGCCCGACTCGGCCAGGATCAGCGGCTCCAGCTCGGCGACCGTGGCGGCGAACACCGCTTCGCCGGCCAGCAGATCGGCGCCCATCGCCGCCCATTGCGAACCCTGACCGGAGAACACCCACACCGGCCCGCGGTCGTCGTGTGCCACCGCAGCCCGATACAGGGCGTCCTCCCCGTCGGCCGCCTCGCGCAGTCGCCCGGTGAGTTCCGTCAGACCGTCGGCCACCACCAGGGTGCGCACCGGCCGGTGCGCCCGGCGGCGCGCCAGCGTGTAGCCCAGATCGGCGGGGGTCACGGAATCCGCGTGAGTCTCGACCCACTCGGCGAGTCGCCGCGCACTCGTCCGCAGGCCGTCAGCCGAGGAAGACGACAGCGCGTAGACCAGTGGCCCCTGCGCCGCCGCGGCGGTTGCGGCCTCCGGTTCCGGGGCCGCCTCGACGATGGCGTGCACATTGGTGCCGGACATCCCGAACGAGGACACCGCGATCCGCCTGGGGGTGTCGCTGCGGTCGGGCCATGGCGTAATCGACTGCGGCACAAAGATTCCCGTGTCGATCCCGGTGAGTTCCTCGGGTAGCCGGTTGAAGTGCAGCAGCGGCGGCAATACACCGTGCCGCAGCGAGAGGATCGCCTTGATCAGCCCGACCGCACCGGCCGCCGATTCGCTGTGGCCCATATTGCTCTTGACCGACCCCAACGCACAGCGACTGCCGCCGGTGCCGTAAACCCGGGTGAGTCCGCGGTACTCGATCGGGTCACCGACCGGGGTGCCGGTGCCGTGCGCCTCCACGGCGCCGATCGTTTCGGCGGCGACGCCTGCCGCCTCCAGAGCTTTGCGGTACACCGCGACCTGCGCGTTCTCCGATGGCATCGTCAGCGTCTCGGACCGGCCGTCCTGGTTGGTCGCCGTCCCGCGCACCACGGCAAGGATGCGGTCGCCGTCGCGCAACGCATCGGGCAGCCGCTTGAGCAGCACCATCGCGCAGCCTTCGGAGCGAACGAATCCGTCCGCGTCCGCATCGAAGGAGTGACAGCGACCGGTCGCCGAGAGCATGCCCTGCGCGGACGTCGCCACGCTGCCGTCCGGCTCCAGCAACACCGCGCAACCGCCCGCCAACGCCAGGTCGGCTTCACCTTCGTGCAGGCTCCGGCAGGCCAGGTGCACGGCCATCAGACCCGAGGAACACGCGGTGTCGAACGTCATCGCGGGACCGTGCAGGCCCAGCGCGTGCGAGATCCGCCCGGAGGCCACGCTGTTGTTCAGACCGGTCACGGCGTACGGGCTGGCCAGAGCACCGGAACCTTTGGTGAGGAGCAGGTAGTCCTCGTGCGTCAGCCCGGTGAACACCGCCGTGGCCGAGCCCGCCAGCGATGCCGGGTCCAGACCGGCGTGCTCGATCGTCTCCCACGCGGTCTCGAGCAACAGTCGGTGCTGCGGATCGATCGAGGTCGCTTCACGCTCGCTGATTCCGAAGAACTCGGCGTCGAAGCCGGCCACGTCGTCGATGAATCCGCCCCAGCGCGACACCGTGCGGCCGGGAACCCCCGGCTCAGGGTCGTAGTACGCGTCGGCATCCCAGCGGTCCGAGGGAATCTCGGTGACCAGGTCGTCGCCGCGCAACACCGATTCCCACAGCTTCTCGGGAGAATCGATCCCGCCGGGCAACCGACATCCCATACCGATCACCGCGATGGGGGTGACACGTGCTTGCATCCCTTTACCAACCTCGTTCTCAGCTCAACCGGCGCGGACCCGACGCAGCACCGGATAGGGGTACGGGCAACGGAATAGTGCAGCACCGGTCTGGCAGACCCCCGGGCTGACGGGACCTCGACACCGTCTCGGATGCCGAGCTTAGACGCCGCAAGGGCCATGGGTGCCCAAACTCAGCGAATTCCCAGGTGGCAGCCGTGCTCGAGGCCCTGACCAGCATCGATGCGAGCCGGCCCGGCAGGTATCGTCCCCCGGGCCGTTGCATCGATCGGATTCGGGGACTGCACCTGCGGCGCGCCGGTACCGTCTTGCCTATGAATGCGCGTTCCCTCCCCGCTGTGCTGCGCACGTGGGCCCGGATCCAGCCGAATGACCCGGCCTTCACCTATATCGATTACGACCGGGACTGGGAGGGCGTGCCGACAACCCTGACGTGGGCGCAGCTGTACCGGCGCAGCCTCAACGTCGCACAGGAGCTGACTCGCGTCGGTTCGACGGGTGACCGCGCGGTGATTCTGGCGCCGCAGGGCCTGGACTACATCGTGGCGTTTCTCGGCGCGATGCAGGCCGGGCGCATCGCCGTTCCGCTCTCGGTGCCACAGGGCGGTGCCAGCGACGAACGGGTCGATTCGGTGCTGCGCGACGCCTCGCCGGTCGCGGTACTCACCACATCCCCCGTCGTCGACGATGTCGCCCGGCGGGTCGCGGCCCAGGACGGCGCCGCTGCCGCCTCGTCGATCATCGAGATCGATCGGCTGGATTTGGACTCTCGCAACCGATCTGGCGCCGGAGACGACCACCCGGACACCGCGTACCTGCAGTACACCTCGGGATCGACCCGCGAGCCGGCCGGTGTCGTCATCACCCACGACAACCTGCGCATCAACTTCGAACAGTTGATGGCCGGCTATTTCGCCGCGGACGACGGGGGTGTGCCGCCGCCCGGCGTGACCATCGTGTCGTGGCTGCCCTTCTATCACGACATGGGCTTGGTCGGCGGAATCTGTACACCGATCCTGGCGGGATTCTCCGCGGTGGTGACCAGCCCCGTCGCCTTCCTGCAACGGCCGGCGCGCTGGATGCACATGCTGGCGGACAACTCCCGGGCGTTCTCGGCCGCGCCCAACTTCGCCTACGAAGTGGCCGCGCGCAAGGTCTCCGACGAGGACATGGCCGGGCACGATCTCGGCGACGTGCACACCATCCTCAGCGGAAGCGAACGGGTCCAGCCGGCGGCTCTCAAGCGCTTCACCGACCGCTTCGCGCGCTTCAATCTCCAACACAAGGTGGTCCGGCCCTCGTACGGGCTCGCGGAAGCGACGGTGTTCGTGGCGACGGGCAGCCCGAGCGAGCCACCGGAACTCGTCAACTTCGACTCCGGGAAACTGGCTGCCGGGCAAGCGGTCCGGTGCCCCGCCGGCAGCGGCACACCCCTGGTCAGCTACCTCATACCGGAGGCGCCGGAGGTGCGGATCGTGGATCCCGACACCTGCGCCGAATGCCCCGAGGGAACGGTCGGCGAGATCTGGGTGCACGGACCCAACGTCGCCACCGGCTATTGGCAGCGCCCCGAGGAGAGCGAGAATACTTTCGGCGCAAGGGTTTTCAAACCCGCCGACGGCACGCCCGAGGGTCCGTGGCTGCGAACGGGAGACTCGGGCTTCATCTCCGAGGGCAAGATGTTCATCATCGCCCGGATCAAGGACCTGCTGATCGTCTACGGGCGCAACCACTCTCCGGACGACATCGAGGCAACCATCCAGGAGATCACCCGTGGCCGGTGCGCGGCCATCGCGGTGCCGGGCGATCGCAGCACCGAGAAACTGGTCGCCATCATCGAACTGCGCAAGCGCGGCGAGTCGGATCAGGAGGCGATGGACCGGCTGGGCGAGATCAAGCGGGAAGTGAACTCGGCGTTGTCGCATTCGCACGGCCTGAGCGCCGCGGATCTGGTTCTGGTGCCGCCGGGCTCAATCCCGATCACCACCAGCGGCAAGGTCAGGCGGGCGGCCTGTGTCGAGCAGTATCGACAGGACAAGTTCGCCCGCCTGGACGTTTAGCATCATCGTGTCGACGCGGCTCACCAAGCTCGTTGCCGTCCTGGCCTGGGTCGCACTGGCGGTGGCCGTGAACGTCATCGCGCTGGCCATCCATGTGCCGGCCACCGGGCCGTCGCCGCTGCCGTCCGACCAGCAGACCGTCGCCGCGGAAAACCTTATCGCGCAAGCGTTTCCGGGTACCGGTACCGACGCGATCGGCTACCTGGTGCTGGACGGCCGCGACCCGCTGGGCGACGCCGACCGGCAGTACTACGACGAGGCCGTCCGCGCGCTGCGCGCCGACACCGCACACGTGGGATCGGTCCTGGACTGGTGGTCGGACCCCTTGATGGCCCCGTTGGGGACCAGCCCCGACGGGCGGTCGGGCGCCGCGGTGATCTGGTTGCGGGGCCAGGCCGGTACCGCGAAGGCTGCCAAGTCACTCGATGCGGCGCGATCGGTGCTGCGTAAGCTGCCGCCGAATGCGGGGTTGCGTGCCCGCATCACCGTCCCGGCCGCCGCGCACGGCACTGAACTGCGGTTGGCGACGTGGCAGGCGGCCGTGATCGTCGCCGCGACCTTGCTGGTCGCCGTGCTGTTCCTGCTGCGACTGGGACTGTCGTCGGTCGCGTTGGTGGGGTTGACCGCCGGGCTGTCCCTCGCGGTGGCCTGGCCGCTGGCCGCGTTGTTCGGGCTGTTCTGCTGGACCGTGGCGGCGGTGCTGATGATCGGGGCGATTGCCGCGTCCGCGCTGCTGCTCACGGCGCGGGAGCGGGACGGCTACCGCGCGACGCTGCCCGCGCTGGCGACGCCCGCGGGGGGCGTCACCGCGCTCACCATCCCACTGCTGCTGGCGCGGACCCCGGGAGCGCACGCCGTCGGCCTGGCTGCGCTGGGTGCGGTTGTCGCACTTGCCGCTTCGCTGACATTGCTGCCCGCGCTGTTGACGAGGGCGGTGCCGCTGCCGGCCCGTTCCTGGGGGCTGCCGCCGTCGGTGCGCCGGGCGGTTCGCAGCCCTGCCGTCGTCGTCGCGCTGGTAGCGGCCATCTGCGCCTTGCCTGTTCTCGGAATGCATTGGGGCGTAGGCGGCGTCCCGGCCCGGGCCGGCAAGCAGTTTACGCCGGCCAACCGGCTGCCCGACGTCGTCATGGTCAAATCCAGCCACGACCTGCGCGACCCGGCCGGGCTCATCGCCATCGACGCCGTCAGCCGCCGGCTGATGGAGATCCCCGGTGTCCGCAAGGTGCAGTCGGCGGCCTGGCCGGCAGGTGTTCCGTGGACGGATGCCTCGCTGAGTTCGGCCGCGGGCAGGCTGAGCGATCAACTGGATCGTCAGGCTGCCACGTTCGTGCCGCAGGTCACCGCGGTCAAGACACTGGGTTCGGTGCTCGACCAGGTGTCGGGCTCGGTCAACGAGCTCGAAGCGAGCGTGAGCGCAGGCGTCGGCGGTCTGGCCCAACTTCAGCAAGCGATCAACTCGGTGGTGTCCGGCACCCGGAACATCAAGGACACCGCCGCCGAGGTCTCCGGCTACCTCGACCCGGTGCGGGGCTGGATGGGCGGCGTCCAGGATTGCGCCGCCGACGTGCTGTGCTCGGCCGCCCGGAAAGCGATCGACCCGTTCGATCGGGTGATCGCCGACGTCACCGTCCTTTCCGACGGCGCCACCCGGTTGGCCGCGGGGTCGGCGCGCACCACCAGCGCCCTGGCCGGGACGCCGCGCGCGGTGGCCGAGATGCGGTCGGCGCTCAATCAGCTGCGCTCATTCGTGCCCACCTTGCAGACGACCATCGAGAGCACGATCCCCCAGGTCGTGCAGCTGTCGGCGTTCCTGAAGAACCTCAGCATCGACTTCGCCGACACCGGCGCCGGCGGCTTCTATCTGCCGCGCAAGGCGCTGGCCGATCCCTCCTACCAGCACGTGCGTCAGACCATGTTCTCCGCCGACGGCACCGCCGCCCGGTTGCTGGTGTACTCCGACCAGGCCGGTGTGGACCTGGCCGCGGCGTCCCGCGTGCAGCAGATCGAAACCGCCGTCGGCAACGCGACCAAGTACGGCAGCCTGGTCGACAGCGAGGTCAGCGTGGCCGCGAGCGCCGCGATGGCCGCGACCGTTCGGGCCGCGCTGGAGCACGACGCGATTTTGCTTGCGCTGACCGTCGTGGCGGTGGCGGCCCTGGCCGGCATGTGGCGCGGGGTGCGCGGCGGGTTGTCCGTGGGGCTCGGCCTGTTGGCTGCCGCTCTGGCCGGCCTGGGCGTCGGCGTTGCGGTGTGGCAATACCTGCTGCACGGTTCGGTGGACGCCTCCGCGGTGCCGGCGGCGTTCGCGGTTCTGTTGGCCTGCGGCGCGCCCTGTCTGATCGCCGCGCTGGTGCCGATCCGGCACGCCGTGACACCGCTCGCAGCCGCCGGCGGGGTTCTCGGGGCCGGCCTGACGCTACTCGGTGCGCCGGTGGCGGTGGCTCAGATCGGCACTGTCGTCCTGGTGGGAGTGGTCCTGCTGGCGGCGATGGCGGCGCTAATCGACGTTGACCGGCTCGTTCCACTTGGACAGGGTGACCTGGACCGAGCCTGATCCCAGGTCGACGCTGGCCCGCACCAGCCGATGCGAACCGTCCTGCGCGATCCACACGGTCGCCGGCCTGGACTGCCGGGCTCCCGGATCGATGATCTTGACGGTGTCGGCCGGCAGGGTGCCGGTGATCTTGTTGGTGTTGACGCCGTCGATCACCTCACTGCCCTGAGCCTGCAGGTTGGTGACGCCGGAGAGCATTTTCGCGACACCGTTGGCGGGATCGAGCAGACGGGTGGCCGACAGGTCCGAGACGGAGCCGAGGTTGGTCCAGTCATCGAACAATTTGACCGAGATGGCGTCGTCCTTGATCCGGAACGGGACGTCGGCCTGGCCGTTGTAGGTGCACGACCCTTTCGCGGTGAGCGGGTTGGCGCGGACGTCGACGTCGGCGTTGGTGATGCCGAGCATGCTGTCGACCTGACCATTGGTGCGGACGGACAGGTGCGCGCTGGTCAAGGCCTTGGTCGCGTCCACTGACTGCCGGATCTCGGCCATCTGGGGCGAATCGATTGTCGTACCGGTGGTGGAGGGACCCTCGGATTCCTTTGGGGCAGAGGTGCATCCGGATAGCAAAAGCACGGCGGCCGTCAGCAACACAGCCGATGCCGCAGACATCTTCACGCGAATTTTCATCATTTCCTCGTCTCCGCTGCGCTGGTGTGCGGAGCCTCGCTCCCGGCGCACGAACCGCCAAGCTTAGTGGCCTGCGCCGACCCGGACGCCGGAAGCCGGGATTCCGCTGGGGGACGAACGTTGACTTATACCCCCATGGGGTATATTTTCGGATATCGACACAAGTGAGCGGAGATCTTCATGGCAGACAAAGTGCTGGGCGCTCTCGGCCACGCCTTGGCCCTGACCGGTTCCATGACCTGGGAAATCCTGTGGGCGCTGATCCTGGGCTTCGCCTTGTCCGCTGTCGTGCAGGCGGTGGTGCGTCGCTCGACGATCGTGGGACTGCTGGGTGACGACCGGCCGCGGACGCTGGCGGTGGCCGCCGGCCTGGGCGCGGCATCGTCGTCGTGCTCGTACGCCGCGGTGGCGCTGGCCCGGTCGCTGTTTCGCAAGGGCGCCAATTTCACCGCCGCGATGGCCTTCGAGATCGGTTCGACCAATCTGGTGGTGGAGCTGGGCATTATCCTGGCGCTGTTGATGGGCTGGCAGTTCACCGCGGCTGAGTTCGTCGGCGGGCCGCTGATGATCATCGTGCTGGCATTGTTGTTCCGGCTGTTCGTGCGTCAGCGGCTGATCGACGCCGCCCGCGAGGAAGCCGACAAGGGAGTGGCCGGCTCGATGGAAGGCCATGCGGCCATGGACATGTCGATCCAGGGCGACGGGTCGTTCTGGCGTCGGCTGTTCTCCGGGCCGGGGCTGACCTCGGTGTCGCATGTGTTCGTGATGGAGTGGCTCGCGATCCTGCGTGACCTCGTTATCGGTCTGTTCATCGCGGGTGCGATCGCGGCCTGGGTGCCCGAAAGTTTCTGGCAGGAATTCTTTTTGACGAATCACCCGACCTGGTCGGCGGTGTGGGGGCCTATCGTCGGGCCGTTCGTGGCGATCGTGTCGTTCGTCTGCTCGATCGGCAACGTGCCACTCGCCGCGGTGTTGTGGAACGGGGGCATCAGCTTCGGCGGTGTCATCGCGTTCATCTTCGCCGACCTGCTGATCCTGCCGATCCTCAACATCTACCGCAAATACTACGGCACCAGGATGATGCTGACGCTGCTCGCCACGTTCTACGCAGCGATGGTGGCAGCCGGTTATATGGTCGAATTGATCTTCGGCACAGCGGGTCTCATTCCCAGTGAGCGCAACGCCATGGTCATGTCGTCCGGGATCAGCTGGAACTACACCACCTGGCTGAACATCATCTTTCTGGTGATCGCCGTGGTGCTGGTCGCACGGTTCTTCACCTCTGGTGGGATGCCCATGCTGCGCATGATGGGCGGCTCGCCCGACGCCGAGCATGAGCACGGGGGGCACGGGTCGGAATGCCACTGACGCAAGTAGCTTGGCTGTACTCCGGAACGTGACATCGCATTTGATATCAAACTTTTTCGCGGCTAGGCGGTGCTTTCCCATCAGCCCCATGAGTAACGCGTGCGGCGCGGCACCGCCTCGCGGAACGTGATATCACATGTGGTATCAACCGGTTTCGCGCTTGCGACGATGCAGACTTGTCGGTGGTCCTTCGTAGAATCGGGGCATGGCGGGGGTTGGCCGTGGTCCAGCTGAGCTGGCGGTAGCCATTCGGTGGCGTCGGCGTGCCCTGACATCGCTCGGTCTAAGACAGAAGTCGGCCGCCCTGAGCCGTTCAAATGTCGCGAGAAACCCGCTCCAACAGCCATCCGCCCCATGCGGCATCCGTGCGTTTGCCGGGCAACGCGAGTGCCGTGGAGATCGTCACCATGAGGCCGGTGGCGAAAAAGGTCCGCACCTCGAGCTCGTCCGCGCCGGTGATGTCGCTGACCGCGCGTTGCAGTGCGAGGTGGCGGGCGGCGACTGCCGCGCGCACCACCTCGTCTCCCGCGGCCGCGTAACTTTGCAGCATCATCAGCGCGACGGTGCGATCGCGCTGCAGCAGACGCCGATAAGCATCGCCGAGCCCGATCAGCGGTGTCACGCCGTCACCGGTCCGCAAACGGCCGGCGGCCGCACTGAACGCGGCGGCGATCTGATCGAATGTCTCGTCGACGACCGCAAGGAATAGTGCTTGCTTGGAGCCGAACATCTGCACGACGCGCGGATGCGAGATGCCGGCGCGAGCGGCGATGACCTCCAACCGTGTTCCCGCCAGCCCGGTTTCGGCGAACTCGATTGCCGCTGCCGTCAGAATCTCGGCACGCCGCACCGATGCCGGCTTACGCGCGCGTGCCGACGCTGCGGCATCGGCCGTCATCAGAGCGGATTCTTGCCGAGTTGGCGCAGCACCAGATCGTTGTCGTACAGACAGCGATAAGCGGTGATCAGGCCGTCCTCGCCAAGCTCCAGGCGGTCATCGCCATGAAACTCGACCTTTCGGCCGGTCGAGGCCTGCGTGCCGGTGAACCGCCACGCAACCAGCACTGCAGACCGGGTTACCTCGGCATACAGGCCCTCCAGGGAGAACTGATGGTCGGGGAACGCCCGATCCATCTTTACGACGAAGTCACGGATCGCCGCACGGCCGTGGGCTGTATCGCCGAGTGCCGGTTCGTCGTAGACCAAGTCTTCTGCACACAACGCGGCGACGGCATCGCCGTCGTGGTCGTTCCAGGCCTTCGCCCAACGGTGCAGGAAAGCGGTCACGGTTGCAGGTTCGCCGATGGCGGCGCTCAAAGTTGTCATGTACCTAACTTACTTGTTTGTAAGTAAATGCGCCAGCCCGGCAAACCCCCGATGGCGGCTCGATCGCCGAGCCACCAGCGAATACGAGCGACATACCTGCCCCGAAGGCCCCCACAGCGGTATCCTGGCCTGCGGTAAATCACGGCGAAAGGGGCCCAGGTGCCAGCTCCGAACGAGCCCGCCGACATTGGACGATTGTTGCTGCGCTGCAACGACCGGCCGGGGATCATCGCCGCGGTTAGTACCTTTCTCACCCAGGCGGGGGCCAACATCATCTCGCTGGACCAGCATTCGACAGCGCCCGAGGGCGGAACTTTCCTGCAGCGTGCGATCTTTCACCTGCCGGGTCTGACCGCTGCCATCGACGGACTGGAGCGCGAGTTCGCCGCTGCCGTCGCCGAAAAGTTCGGAATCGACTACCGATTCACCGAAGCCGCCAAGCCCAAGCGGGTAGCCATCATGGCGTCCAAGGACGACCACTGCCTGCTGGACCTGTTGTGGCGCAACCGGCGCGGCGAACTACAAATGTCCATCGCCATGGTGATCGCCAACCATCCCGACCTGGCCGACCAAGTCCGCCCCTTCGGCGTGCCGTTCGTCCACATTCCGGCGACCCGCGACACGCGCGCCGAGGCGGAGCAGCGTCAGCTTCAATTGCTCAGCGGCAATGTGGATCTGGTGGTGCTGGCCCGCTACATGCAGATCCTGACACCGGAGTTCCTGGCTGCCGTCGGATGCCCGCTGATCAACATCCACCACTCGTTCCTGCCGGCGTTCATCGGGGCGGCGCCCTACAAGCGCGCTCGGGAGCGAGGCGTCAAACTCGTCGGCGCCACCGCGCACTACGTCACCGAGGTCCTCGACGAGGGGCCGATCATCGAGCAGGACGTGGTGCGCGTCAGTCACACCGATACCGTCGGAGACCTGGTGCGGGTCGGTGCCGATGTGGAACGCGCGGTGCTCTCGCGGGCGGTGTTGTGGCACTGCCAGGACCGCGTCATCGTGCACAACAACCAGACCATCGTCTTCTAGAGGCCTTCTCAAGCCGCCGCGGTGTCCACCGCCGTGTTGCCGAATCGTGCCCCCAGGGCCGCCCAGACATCGCCATACTGCCCCGGCGATTTCCGGTACGCCGCTTGACGTTTGATGAACCCGCGCGCCAACGGGACGACGGCCCGTAGCGGATAACGCTTCCAGCCGGTCTGCGCCCGCATCTCGGCAAGCATGTCCGGCCACGAATGGTGCTGAAATTGCAGCGCCTTCTGCGCCCCGGCCACATTCATCCAATCCGCGTTGGGATACCAGCAGTCGTCGTCGTCGGGGTCGCCGGGCCGCCCCTGTGGCATCAGGCCCGGCATGCCCCGCGCGGCCGCCATCGATGAGCCGATCTCACCCTGTCGCAGCAGGTGGGAGTCGTCGCCGCCGATCAGAAAGATCTCGCCGAGCACGTCCTTCTGCGCAGCCGCCGCGAATGCCGTTGCCACATCACGGGTATCGACGGAATGCACTCGACCATCAAAGGGCAGCGCGCTGGTGAAATACATGATGTCGCGAGTGACGGGCATCGCCCTCGGATCTACGCTCAGCACGCCGCCGAGCCGCAGCACCACCCAGTCCAGGCCTGAGGACCGCACACACTCTTCGGCTTCGAGTTTGAGCCCTCCGTACAGTTCGCACGGCTGAAGCGGAGTGTCCAGCGTGAGCAACTCGGGATGACGATAGGGATTACGTGAGCCGTAGATTGCAGTGCTGGACGCATGCACAAACCGCGGCGGCCTCGGTTGATCGGATGCGGCACCCACCAACGATGCGGTCGCACCGACGTTCAACCTGCGGGCGAATGCGGCGTTGCAGTACACCAGCGGCGGGATCACCGCCGCCAGATGGACGATCACGTCCGGCGACACTTCCGCCACCAGGGACCGCACTTGTGCGGGGTCGGTGAGGTCAAGCCATCGCGTTTCCACGCGCGGCGGTAGTTCGTCGTAGGCCTTGCGATGTGCCGTGGCGATCACCCGCCACCCGTCGGCCGCGAATCGTCGGACAGTCTCTGTCCCCACCAGACCGAAAGCACCGGTGATCAGCACGGTTCCCGACATGGCAGTCCTCGATCCCGTCAAGCAACTCTGCGCAGGACGGTAACCCAATCGGTTGCCGGTGCGCTAGATCTGGCCCTGTCAGACCCGAGTGCGAGAATCGTTTCGTGCAGGGTTACGACATCATCGGTGACATCCACGGCTGCGCTCCCGCTCTGCAGACTCTGCTCACGGAACTCGGATACGAACATCGGGGCGGCACCCTGCACCATCCGCACCGCCAGGCGATCTTCGTCGGTGACTTGGTCGACCGCGGCAGTGAGCAACTGCGGGTCCTCGAAACCGTCAAAGGCATGGTGGACGCCGGCAGCGCCCAAATCGTCATGGGCAACCACGAATTCAACGCAATCGGGTATGCGACCGAGCATCCGGCCGGCAGCGGGAGATATCTACGGGAACACAGCGACAAGAATAACCGGCAACACCGACAGTTCCTCGACCAGCTCACCGCTGAACAGCGGGCCCACTACGTGGCGTGGTTCGCGACCCTTCCGCTGTGGCTCGACCTCGACGACCTGCGCGTGGTGCATGCCTGCTGGCACGACGAATCCATGAAAATAGTTGAACGACAACTCGGTTCGACCCGTTTTGCCGCCGCGGGCCAGATCGTCGATGCCACCACCAAGGGCCACGAACTCTACGAGGCCGTCGAGGTGCTGCTTAAAGGACCCGAGATCAGCCTGACGGCCAGGGAACTACCGCGGTTCAAGGACAAAGACGGTCATTTGCGCGGCGCAGCAAGAATCCGCTGGTGGGACGACAACGCCACCACGGTGCGCCAAATCGCAGAAATAGCAGACACTTTCACGGCCGAAGATGGCACACCTTATCCCCCGCTGCCCGACATCGAGGTCTCGCCGGAAGATCGTTCGTATACTTACACGCAGACGGTGCCGGTGTTCTACGGTCACTACTGGCGCAGGGGCACCCCGCAACACGCCCGCGACTGGACGACGCGCTGCGCCTGCGTGGACTTCAGTGCGGCAAAGGGCGGAAAGTTGACCGCTTACCGCTGGTCCGGTGAGAGCACCATCCGAGCCGAGAACTATTGGCAGCTGGGCGGCTAACCGCTCCGCCGCGCCAGGTGCTCGCGCAGCCGGCGGTTGACCGGTTCGGGTAGTAGCTCGGTGACGTCGCCGCCGAGCATCGCAACCTCTTTCGCCAGCGATGACGAGACGAACGAATAGCGGGGAGCGGTCGCGACAAAGAACGTGTCGACGCCGGCCACGTGCTTGTTCATCTGCGCCATCTGCAGCTCGTATTCGAAGTCGGTGCCGGTGCGCAGACCCTTCACAATCGCGTTCATGCCCTGCGACCGGACGAAGTCGACCACCAGGCCCTGCCCCGACTCCACCCGCAGATTGGGCAGATGCGTGGTCGACTCCTCGATCATCGCGATCCGCTCGGCGAGGTCGAACATGCCCTTCTTGGCCGGGTTGATCAGGATTGCGACGACCACTTCGTCGAACTGGGCCGCGGCGCGTTCGAAGACGTCGATGTGGCCCAACGTCACCGGGTCGAAGGACCCCGGGCATACCGCGCCGCTCATAACCGATGACGCTAGCAGGGCGGTTCACTCATGCTCGGCCAGCTCCAGACGAGTGTCGCCGTAAACCCGCTCCGGCCATACCGACCAGCCGGCTGGCCAGGTCAGCGGCGCGCTGCCGACGCCGCGCTCCACGACCGCGACGGTGCCCTCCCGCACCCAGCCGTGCGTGCCCAACGCGGCCAGAACCGCGTCGACGTCCGCTGTTTCGGTGTCGTACGGCGGGTCCGCAAGCACCAGGTCGACCGGCGACGGCGCCCCCGCCGCCAGCACCGCGGCGACCGCGCCCCGGCGCACCACGGCGCCCGGCAGTCCTACGGCGGTGATGTTGCGGGCCAGGACGGCCGCGGTGCGCTGATCGGACTCGACGAACACGGCCGATGCGGCCCCGCGCGACAGCGCCTCCAGGCCCAGGGCACCGGAGCCCGCATAGAGATCGAGCACGGCCACACCGGTCAGGTCCAGTCGCGCCGACAGGATGTTGAACAGCGACTCGCGCACCCGGTCGGTGGTCGGCCGGGTTCCGCGCGGCGGAACCGTTAGCCTTCTGCCCCCGGCCGAACCCCCGATGAGGCGCGTCAGCGCAGCACCACCAGCAGGTCTCCACCTTCCACCTGGGCGGTACTCGACACGGCGACGCGCTCCACGGCGCCGTCGGCGGGCGCGGTGATCGGCGCTTCCATCTTCATCGCCTCGATGGTGGCAATCGTCTGCCCCGCCGTCACCTGATCACCGTCGGACACGCTGACCGTGACCACCCCGGCGAACGGCGCCGCAACATGATTCGGGTTGCCGCGGTCGGCTTTCTCAGCGGCCGGCACCGCGCTGGCGATGCTACGGTCGCGCACCAGCACCGGCCGCAGTTGGCCGTTGATGATGCACATGACGGTGCGCATGCCGCGCTCGTCGGGTTCGGAGATCGCCTCCAGCCCGATCAACAGCTCCACGCCGCGCTCCAGCTTCACCCGGTGCTCTTCGCCCTGGCGCAGGCCGTAGAAGAACTGGTTGGCCGACAACTGCGAAGTATCGCCGTAGTTATCCCGGTGCTCCTCGAATTCCTTTGTCGGACCGGGGAACAGCAGCCGGTTCAAGGTGGCTTGGCGTTTCGGCCCCGGTGCCGACAGCGCATTCTCGTCGTCGGCGGACAGCGTGGGGGCCGGCTTGGCCGGCGCACGACCGGCCAGCGCCTTCGAGCGCAGCGGCTCCGGCCACCCGCCGGCGGGATCCCCGAGCTCGCCACGCAGGAAGCCCAGCACCGAATCCGGAATGTCGAAACGAGCCGGGTCCGAAGCGAATTCGTCGGCGGACAGCCCCGAACCGACCAGCGCCAGCGCCAGATCGCCGACCACCTTCGACGACGGCGTCACCTTGATCAGCCGTCCCAGCACCCAGTCGGCTCCCGCGTACGCCTCTTCGATCTCCTCGAACCGGTCGCCGAGCCCCAGCGCGATCGCCTGCTGGCGAAGGTTGGACAGCTGGCCGCCCGGAATCTCGTGGTGGTAGACCCGCCCGGTCGGCCCGGGAAGCCCAGATTCGAAGGGTGCGTACACCTTACGCAGCGCCTCCCAGTACGGCTCCAGCGCACACACCGCCGGCAGCGACAAGCCGGTGTCGTATTCGGTGTGCGCGGCCGCGGCGACGATCGAACTCAGCGACGGCTGGCTGGTGGTGCCGGCCATCGGCGCGGCCGCCCCGTCGACCGCATCCGCCCCCGCCTGCCAGGCCGCCACGTAGCTGCCGAGCTGGCCCCCGGGCGTGTCGTGGGTGTGCACGTGCACGGGCAGATCGAAACGACTGCGCAGCGCACTGACGAGAGCGTGCGCGGCCGGTGCCCGCAGCAGGCCGGCCATGTCCTTGATGGCCAGCACATGCGCGCCGGCCTCCACGATGCTCTCGGCCAGCCGCAGGTAGTAGTCGAGGGTGTACAGCCCCTCCCCCGGATCCGACAGGTCGCCGGTGTAGCACATCGCGACTTCGGCTATGGCGGAACCGGTTTCGCGCACCGCGTCGATGGCCGGGCGCATCGAGTCCAGATTGTTGAGCGCGTCGAAGATGCGGAAGATGTCGATGCCGGTAGCCGTTGCCTCCTCGATGAACGCCGACGTGACGATCTCCGGATACGGCGTGTAGCCCACCGTGTTTCGGCCCCGCAACAGCATCTGCAGGCAGATGTTGGGAATCGATTCGCGCAGGGCCGCCAACCGCTCCCACGGGTCCTCTTTCAGGAAGCGCAGCGCCACGTCGTAGGTCGCACCGCCCCAGCACTCCACCGACAGCAGTTGCGGTGTGGTCCGCGCCAGATGCGGTGCCACCATGAGCAATCCGCTGGTGCGTACCCGGGTCGCCAGCAGCGACTGGTGCGCGTCGCGGAAGGTCGTGTCGGTGACCCCGACCGCGGGCGACTCCCGCAGCCAGCGAGCGAAACCTTCCGGGCCGAGCTCGACGAGCCGTTGCTTGGAACCGGCCGGCGGCGGGGTGTCCCGGTTGATCTCGGGCAGCTTGTCCTGCGGGTACACCTTCGACGGCCGGGTGCCGTGCGGTTTGTTGACGGTGACGTCGGCCAGATAGTTGAGGATCTTGGTGCCGCGGTCCGCCGAGGTGCGCGCGGTCAGCAGGTGCGGCCGGTCGTCGATGAACGACGTGGTGACGCGTCCGGCCTGGAAGTCCGGGTCGTCCAGAACCGCTTGCAGGAACGGGATATTCGTCGACACCCCGCGAATCCGGAACTCCGCCATGGCGCGGCGCGCCCGGTTGACCGCGGTCTGGAAATCCCGGCCGCGGCAGGTGAGCTTGACCAGCATGGAGTCGAAGTGCGCGCTGATCTCGGCACCCAGGTTGGTGCTGCCGTCCAGCCGGATGCCGGCTCCGCCGGGGGTACGCAGGGCGCTGATCCGCCCTGTGTCGGGCCGGAATCCGTTGGCCGGGTCCTCGGTGGTGATGCGGCACTGCAGGGCGGCGCCATGCGGCCGCACGGCGTCCTGCGTCAGGCCGAGATCCTCGAGCGTCTCGCCCGAGGCGATGCGCAGCTGGCTGGAGACCAGGTCGACGTCGGTGATCTCCTCGGTGACGGTGTGCTCCACCTGAATTCGCGGATTCATCTCGATGAAGACGTAGTCGCCGCTCTCGTCGAGCAGGAACTCGACCGTCCCGGCACAGCTGTATCCGATGTGGCGGGCGAAAGCGACGGCGTCTGCGCACATCTTGTCGCGCAGTTCCGGCGACAGGTTCGGCGCCGGCGCCAGTTCGATGACCTTCTGGTGGCGGCGCTGCACGCTGCAGTCGCGCTCGTAGAGGTGGATCACGTTGCCGTGCGTGTCGGCCAGGATCTGCACCTCGATGTGGCGTGGGCGCAACACCGCCTGCTCCAGGTAGACCGTCGGGTCACCGAACGCCGACTCGGCTTCCCGGCTGGCGGCTTCGATCGCCTCGGGCAGCGCCGCGCTTTCGGTGACGCGGCGCATCCCGCGGCCACCGCCACCGGCAACGGCCTTGACGAACAACGGAAACCGCATAGCTTCAGAGGCCGCCACCAGTTCGTCCACCGAGGACGACGGCGCCGAGGACTCCAGCACCGGCAGCCCCGCCTCCCGCGCCGCCGCGATGGCGCGGGACTTATTTCCGGTCAGCTCAAGCACTTCCGCGCCCGGGCCGACGAACGCGATACCGGCTGCCGCGCACGACGCGGCCAGATCCGGGTTCTCCGAGAGGAATCCGTAGCCCGGGTATACCGCGTCCGCGCCGCAGCGGCGGGCTGTCTCGACGATCTCGTCCACCGACAGGTATGCGCGCACCGGGTGTCCGACTTCGCCGATCTGATACGACTCGTCGGCCTTCAGCCGGTGCAGCGAGTTGCGGTCCTCGTAGGAGTAGACGGCGACGGTGCCGACGCCGAGTTCGTAGGCGGCGCGGAACGCCCGGATCGCGATCTCGCCGCGATTGGCCACCAGCACTTTGGAGATCACCCTTGACCCCTAACTCAGATGAGCGTTGACCAATAGTTCCAGAAGCGGACGAGGATCAGGAGCAAAACCGCGGTGAACCAGAACGTGACGAATGACCACCGCCACCCGAACAGCAACCGCAACAGGCCGCGGTCGTCCAGCGTCGGACGCAGCAGGATGGATGTCACCACCACCAACAGCGTGATGGTCATCGCCCACACCACCATGCAGTACGGGCAGAGGGCCCCGATCCGGTACAGGCTCTGGAAGATCAGCCAGTGCACGAATACCGCACCGATCGCCAGCCCGACCTCCAGGCCGGTCCAATACCACCGCGGCAGCGGCACTTTCGCCACCGCCAGCACCCCGGTGACCACCACCACGGTGAAGCCCGCGATGCCCAGCAGCGGATTGGGGAACCCGAGCAGCGACGCCTGCTTGGTCACCATCACCGAACCGCACGACACGATCGGGTTGATGTTGCAGGTCGGCACGTAAGAGGGGTTGCGCAGCAGTTCGATCTTCTCCACGGTCAGCGTGATCGAGGAGAGCAGGCCGATCACGCCGCCGATCAGCACCCACCAGGCGCTCAGCACGGGCACCCACGTGCCCGCCGGTTTCACTTCGCCGGATTCCTCGGCGACAACGTCGACTGACATCTCTGAGGTCTTCTGTTAAGTCTTCGAGGCCGCCGAAGCCTCGTCCATGCCCGGAATGTTGCCGACGATGTCCCTGATCTTGGCGACCAGGGCCTCGGGTGTCGACGGGTCGTATTCCTCGCCGTTGATCCGGACCGTCGGGGTGGCGCGGATGTTGCTGGCCGCCGCGAGGCCGGTGACCTTCGAGATGTACTTGCCGCTGTTGATGCAGTCCGGCACCTTGCCCGCGGCGCCCGCCTCACGGGCGATCTCGATCAGTCGCGCATTGTCGGGGAATTTCGTGCCGGTCTCTTCCGGCTGGATGTCCTTGCTGTACAGCGCCGAGTGGAACCGGCGGAACGCTTCGATGGACTCGTCGGCCACGCAGTAAGCCGCGGCGGCGGCCCGCGAGGAGTAGTTCTGGGTTCGCGGGCTGTCCAGGATCGTGACCATGGAGTAGTCCGCCGCGATGGCGCCGATGTCGATCAGCTTGGAGACGGTGGGGCCGAAGCCACGCTCGAAGTTGCCGCACGCCGGACACAGGAAGTCTTCGTAGAAGGCGACCAGGGCTTTGGGCTTGCCACTGGACTGGCCATTGTCGGTGACCAGCTTGCTCGACGTCACGCGGACCGCGCCTTCCCCGCTGACCGGGGTCTTCTTGTGATTGTTCGTCACGATGTAGAAGACGAGGGCGACGGCGAAGATGACCACGATCGCGGTCCCGCCGATCTGGATGAGCCTGCCGAACTTGCCGTCACCGGACCCGGATTTCAGGTCGAGTCGAGCGGGGCGCTTGGGTTTGTCGGCCACGAGATCCTCACGTTTCGTTGACTTCACCCGCAGTCGGGCGCCTCTAGACTACCGACGCCACTGGTGAGGCGGGTCAGCACCGGCTCAGGTGCGCCCGCAACGCCGAAATCATTTCGGTCGTCGCTACGGCGCTGTCGCCCCCCAGCTGGAAAAGGTTGGCGAAACCGTGCGTCAACGACCCCAGATAGCGCAGGTCCACGTCGGTACCGGCGGCTCGCAAGGCCGTCGCGTAGTCCACGCCCTCGTCGCGTAACGGGTCGAATCCGGCGACCGCGATCAGGGCGGGCGCCAGCCCGGACAGCGATGGCGCCAGTGCCGGCGAGACGCGGGGATCTTTGGTGTCGATGCCGGATTTCCTGAGGTACTGCGACTCGAACCAGTCCATGTCGCGCTTGGTCAGCAGGAAGCCCCGCGCGAACAGGCTCATCGAGCGGGTCCGCGTGCTGAAATCGGTGCGCGGGTAGATCAGCCACTGCAGCACCGGGGCGGGGCCGCCGCTGTCCCGGGCCAGCTGGCTGACGACGGCCGCCAGGTTGCCGCCCGCGCTGTCGCCGCCGACGGCGACCAGTCCGGGAGCCGCGCCGAGCCGGGCGGCGTTCTCGCAGGCCCACTGGAAGGCGGCATAGGCGTCCTCGATCGCCGCCGGCGCCGGATGCTCCGGTGCCAGCCGGTAGTCGATGGACAGGACGTGTGCGCCGGCATCGCGGCAGGTCAATCGGCACAGCGCGTCATGGGTGTCCAGGTCACCGATCACCCAGCCGCCGCCGTGATAGAAGACCAGCAGGGGCGCGTTGTCGCCGTTGGGCGGACGGTAGTGCCGGGCCGGGATCTCGCCGGCCGGTCCCGGCAGCGAGAGCTCGGTGACCTCAACGTGGATCTGCGGGCCGGGGAGCGCCACCATGCTGTCGTGCATCAGGGCGCGGGAGGGCCCGGGGTCGTCGTCGACCACCAGGCCGTCGATACCGGCGGCGCGCATGCCCGTCAGCATCAGCTGCAGCGTCGGGTCGAGGGTGTTGCCGTCGATGATCACCGAACGGCCCCGCGTCAGCAGCCGTTTGGCGACCGACGGAACCCAGGGAATGACTTTCATGCCAGTGGTGGTGATGGTGTTCTGCACGCGCGTCTTCCACCCCGCCGGTGGACGCGTTACCCCGAGATGGAGGTCCTGCGTGCCGGGCAGACTTTTGGTCATGGGCCGCTCCCTACAAGAACTTTCGTGACGCTGGCAGACTCACCGATTCCGGCGTACCCCGCGACCAACTGTACGTCGTGACCAAATTGACGAATTCCGACACTCACCGAGGGTTGATTAGGTCGCATATCCATCTCGGTAATATCGTGGTCCCGAGATCGGAGACTATTCACTTCAAACAGGCAGGTGAAATTACGTGACTGGCGAGTCGGGCGCCGCGGCGGTTCCCTCAATAACCCTCAACGACGAGAACACGATTCCGGTGCTGGGCCTTGGCACCGCGGATCTCTCGGAGGACGAGACCGAACGCGCCGTGTCAGCCGCGCTGGAGATGGGCTGCCGACTCATCGACACCGCATCCGCATACGGCAACGAGGCCGCGGTCGGCCGTGCGATCGCCGCCTCCGGCATCCCGCGGGCGGAACTCTTCGTCACCACCAAACTGGCCACCGAGAACCACGGCTTCAACTTCTCTCAGGACGCCTGCAAGGCCAGCCTGGAGCGGCTCGGTCTCGACTACGTCGACCTGTATCTGATCCACTGGCCGGCGCCGGCGCAGGGTAAGTATGTGGACTCCTGGGGCGGACTGATCCAGTCCCGCGGTGAAGGACACGCCCGCTCGATCGGAGTGTCCAACTTCACCGCGGAGTACCTGGAGATGGTGATCGACCTGACGTTCGTCACGCCGGCGATCAACCAGATCGAACTGCACCCCCTGCTCAATCAGGAGGAACTGCGCAAGGCGAACGAGGGGCACCAGATCGTCACGCAGGCCTATACCCCGCTGGCGCTCGGCAAGTTGGCGGAGAACCCGACCGTCACCTCGATCGCGGGCGAATACGGGAAGACGGTGTCGCAGGTGCTGTTGCGGTGGAATGTGCAACTGGGCAACTCGGTCGTGTTCCGCTCGGCCAACGCCGAGCACATCGCCGGCAACCTGGACGTGTTCGACTTCGAGCTGTCCGCCGAGCACATGAATGCGCTGACCGGCCTGAACGACGGCACCCGGCTTCGTCCGGACCCGGAAACCTACGCCGGCACCTAAACCGCTCCCGTCGAGCGTGAATTCGGCGAGGCCGCGCCGGAGGGTCGCGTCGGGAGATTCACAGTCGCCGGGGCCGGTCGACGGGGCTGGTCGTCGGGGCTGGTCGGCGGGTCCGGTCAGCCGGCCGGGCAGGTGGCGGCGGCGCCGCGCAGCACGTCCCCGGAGGCCTGATCCACCGGCAGTGAATAGCCGCGCAGCACGGCGATGAACTGGACCGCGTACTGACAGGCGAATGCGGCGTTGGGCGGCATCCACAACGCCGGCTGCTTATCGCCTTTGTCCTGGTTGGCCTGCCCCTGAACGGCCAGCAGGTTGGCCGGGTCGTTGGCGAAACGCACCCGCTGCGCGGCCGGCCAGCCGTTGGCGCCCATGTCCCAGGCGTAGGACAGCGGCACCAGATGGTCGATCTGCACCGCCTCGCCCACCTTGGCGCCGCGCTGGAAGGTGATAACGGCGTTGGTGTACGGGTCGTGCAGGATGCCGGTGGCCACCGCGTCCGGGCAGCGCTTGGTGTAGACGTGCGTGACCTCCACCAGGTCGCGGTTGAGGATGTCGTCGCGGGTGTCGCACCCGTTGTGGCCGCCCGGGGCGTCGTTGTCATCGGTCCAATCATCGCCGAACGCTGACCGGAGATAGTCATAGCGGTGCAGGCGCTGCGGAACGACGGCGATGCCGGCGAGGACGTCTGCGCCCGGCGCGACCGTGGGAACGTCGGCGCGCGCGGCGAATTCGTCGGCACGCCGGGCCGCCGACGATCCCAGGGTCTGGTAGGCGACCAGCACGGCCAGCGCTGCGAGAGCGGCCAGCCACCATAACGTCCGGCGCCTCACGACTTGTCCAGGTACTCGATGCGGTCTGCGTTGGTGAAAGGTGCTGCCATCAGCGCCAGATCGTGGTTCGCGGGGTTCTGCTCGTAGGCGGCCAGACAGTACGCCCGGGCGGCCTCGATGACCTCCAGATGGTCGGCCAGCGACAGCAGCCGCAGTGTGATCGCCCGACCGGACTGGTTGCGGCCCAGCACATCTCCTTCCTTGCGCTCCTTGAGGTCGAGATCGGCGAGCGCGAACCCGTCCATGGTCGCGGCGACCGCCTTCAACCGCCTACCGGCTAACGACCCTTCCGAGCTCCAGGTCTCCAGTAGGCACAGGCTCGGGTGCTGTCCGCGGCCGATGCGGCCACGCAACTGGTGCAACTGGCTGATGCCGAACCGGTCCGCGTCCAGCACCAGCATCACGGTGGCGTTGGGAACATCGACGCCCACCTCGATGACCGTCGTGCACACCAGCACGTCGATCTGGCCGGCCCGGAAAGCGGTCATTGCGGCGTCCTTCTCGTCGGCCGGCAACCGTCCGTGCATCAGGCCCAGCCGCAGGTCCGCCAGCTCTTTCGCGTGCAGGCGGGCGAAAGTCCCCTCGGCCGTCGCGGAAGGCCGATCTTCGGTCTTGGCGTCGGCTTCCGTCTCGTCGATCCGCGGCGTCACCACGTAG
Organism: Mycobacterium paragordonae; assembly: GCF_003614435.1. Lineage (NCBI taxonomy): Bacteria > Bacillati > Actinomycetota > Actinomycetes > Mycobacteriales > Mycobacteriaceae > Mycobacterium > Mycobacterium paragordonae. The sequence goes on along the minus strand of NZ_CP025546.1, from coordinate 2,176,064 downwards.
GCCTGGCGGCCGGCGGCGACTTCCTCCCGGATCCGCTGCCAGGCCCGCTCGAGCCACGCGGGCTTCTCCTTCATGAAGATCACGCTGCTGGTGATCGGCTGGCGTCCCCGCGGCAGTTCCCGCAAGGTGGACGTCTCCAGGTCGCCGTAAACGGTGAGCGCGACGGTGCGCGGAATCGGCGTCGCGGTCATCACCAGCAGGTGCGGGGTGATGCCGGCAGGAGCCTTGGCGCGCAACTGATCTCGCTGCTCGACCCCGAACCGATGTTGCTCGTCGACCACGACCAGACCCAGCTTGTGGAACTCCACCGCTTCCTGCAGCAGTGCGTGGGTGCCGATGACGATGCCGGCTTCGCCGCTCCCGATCTCGGCGCGGACCTTCTTCTTCTGCGCGGCCGTCATCGATCCGGTGAGCAGCGCCACCCGGGTTGCGCTGTCGTCACCACCGAGCAGACCGCCCATAGCCAGCGGGCCCAGCACGTCGGTGATCGACAGGAGATGTTGTGCGGCAAGGACTTCCGTCGGCGCGAGCAACGCGCACTGATAGCCCGCGTCGACCATCTGCATCATCGCCAGCACCGCGAGGATCGTCTTGCCCGATCCGACCTCACCCTGCAACAGGCGGTTCATCGGACGGGTCTGGGACAAGTCGTCGGATAACACCGCGAGTACCTCGCGCTGGCCTGTGGTGAGTTCGAAGGGCAGCCGATGCATCAACTCCGCGGCCAGACCGTCGGAGCGCGGCGGCGCCGCCGGTCCCGATTCGGACAGCTCGCCGTGCCGGCGGGCGACCAGCGCCCACTGCAGGCCGACGGCCTCGTCGAAGGTCAGCCGGCTGCGGGCTTTGTCGCGCAGGAATTCCTCGTCGGAGAGGTGAATGTCGCGCAGCGCGTCGTCTTCGCAGACCAGGTCGTATCTGTGCCGCAGGTTGGCCGGCAGCGGATCAGGCACCGGGTCCAGGACTGCGAGGACCTGCCGTACGCAGGCATAGATGTCCCAGGTCTGTAATTTCGCGCTGGCCGGGTAGATCGGGAAGAACGGACGCTCGAACTCCTCCATCGCGACTTCACCACGGGACTTCTGGGAAGCTTCGGCGATGCTGCGCAACGATTTGCTGCCGTGGCTTCTTCCATGCGGTGAATCCAGAATGTAGTAGTCCGGGTGGGTGAACTGCATGGCTCCTTTGAAGTAGCCCACCTCCCCGGAGAGCATCACCTTGGTGCCCTCCGTGAGGTCCTTCATGATGTATTCCGCGTTGAAGAACGTCGCGGTCACCTTGCCGCGGCCGGATCCGACGGTGATCCGGAGAAATTTCCGCTGTTTCTGGTTCGGCGACCGCTTCTTCATCCAGCCGGGCGACGCGGCCGTGATCACGTCGACGATGGTGACGTGCTCGCCTTCCTCGGGGCGCTCGTCCTCGATGCCTCGGGTGGCGTTGCGCGCGACGTAGCTTCGCGGGTAGTGCCTCAGCAGGTCACCGACGGTCTTGATGCCGAACACGTCGTCGAGCGGGTCGGCGGATTTCGCCCCGATCACCAGGTCGAGGCGATCACCGAGCCCTACGCCCACTACTCCACCCCGATCAACAGCACGTCACCGCGATGCCCGGTGCGGTAGACCACCAGCTCGCTGCCGGGATGCCGGTCGTGCATGTGCCGCTCGAGGACGCTGCCCACCGCCTCGATGTCGGTGTCAGCGAGTTCGGAGCCGGTCAGCACCGTCACCAGGTCGCCGCCGGATGCCAGCAGCAGATCCAGCAGGCCGATGGCCGCCGCGGCGACGTCGGCCGCCACGATCAACACCTCGTCTCCGGCGATGCCCAGGCCGTCACCCGGTCGGCAGGTCCCGGCCCAGGTCAACGCGTTCTCGGTGGCGATGCGCACCGACCCGTGCCGGGCCACTCCGGCAGCGCGTGCCATCGAGTAGCCGTCGTCGACGGCCTGGCGGTCGGGGTCGTGGACGGCCAGCGCGGCCAGGCCCTGCACCATCGATCCGGTCGGCACCGGCACCACGTCCACGCCCCAGCCGTTCGCGGCGGTGCAACCCGCCACCAGCTCCTCGGCGGCCACGTAACCATTGGGCAGCACCATCACCTGGGCGGCGCCGGTGTCCACCACGGCGCGAACCAACTGGTGGGCGGTGATGTCGGTGCCTTCGTCCGGCCGCAACACGCAGGCGCCTTCGCCGGCGAACAACTCGTCGGCGCCGTCGCCGTCGACGACGGCCAGCACCGCGCGTTCGCGGGTCCAGCTGCCCGCGGGCAGTCCGGTGGCGCCGGAACTGAGCGCGGAGACCACGATCCGGCTGAGGTGGCCCGCCGTGATCCCGGCTTCGATGGCGGCCCCGGCGTCGTCGGTGTGGACATGCACCGAATAGCTGTCCGAGGGATTCGCCGCGATGGCCACCGAGTCGCCGAGTTCGCCGAGGCGGTCGCGCAGCGTGTCGGCAGCCGCCGCGTCGCAGCCGGCCAGCAGGTACATCACCTCGAACTGGGGAGCCGGCCTGCGGGCGCCGGTGTCGGCCGGCCGCGAGTGTGGCGCCGGCTCGTAGCAGCTCCGCGCCGGCACGCTGCCGGTGATGGTCGAGCGCAGTGAATCCAGCATGACCAGCAGACCCCGCCCGCCGGCGTCCACCACGCCTGCGTCGGCGAGCACGTCGAGCTGCTCGGTGGTCTTTTCCAGCGCCACCACGGCCGCGTCACCCGCGTCGATGACCGCACGGGGCAGCGTGTCGCCGGCTGCTGCGGACTGCTCGACGGCAGTCGCGGCCGCGCGCAACACCGAAACGATGGTGCCCGGCACCTCGTCGCCGCCCATCGATGCCACCACCAGCTCCAGCCCGCGCCAGAGTGCCGCGCCGAGCGTCGCCGCGTCGATGGTGGGCAGCACGCCGCCGGAGTCGTCGGCCGCGTCCGCGGTCACCTCCGCGATACCCAGCAGAATCTGGGACAAGATCACCCCGGAATTGCCACGCGCGCCCGTCACGGCGCCGGCGGACAGCGCGGCCGCCACCCGGGCAACATCGGCATCGGTGTCCGTGCCGGCTTCCGCGTCGACTTGCGCCAGCGCGGCACGCATCGTGAACAGCATGTTTGCGCCCGTGTCGGAGTCGGCGACCGGGAACACGTTGAGTTGGTTGATCTCGTCGATGTGGGTAATCAGGTCGCTGACGGTGGTGTGGGCCCAGTCGCGCAGGGCGGGGCCGTCGAGCGGACGTTGCGACGTGACCAAGCCGACCCCACCTCCCTACTGCCCATTGCATGTGTTGCGCGATGGCTCTGGTGCGCGCCAGAGTAGCCGTGCAAGAGCCTAGTCAGCCGGGGCGACAGCTGCCGTGACCGTTTTGGTGGTTGCCGACCACAGTCGGTATCCTGGGACTCCCCTGGGCTATCCTGGGCTATTCCGGCTCAGTTTCGGCCGACCCGTTGACGAGGTCGCCGGACCCCAGCAACAGACTTGAGGAGTTTGAACCATGGCCGCTGTGTGCGATATCTGCGGGAAAGGCCCCGGCTTCGGTAAGTCGGTGTCGCACTCCCACCGCCGCACCAGCCGCCGGTGGAACCCCAACGTCCAGACCGTGCACGCCGTGGCCCGTCCCGGCGGCAACAAGCAGCGCCTCAACGTGTGCACCTCGTGCATCAAGGCCGGCAAGGTCACCCGGGGCTAGCTTTTTCCAGCCCGTCGGCCAGGCTCATTGAGCCTGCGTCCTGGCAGGCGAAGTTCGAGTAGCGCCCGCCACCAACGCAGACTCAACTAAACGCCGCCGAACCCGCAAGCATGGACTGGTTGAGCCTGCGTACAGGCAGGGAAAGTTCGAGTAGCGCCCACCTCGACGCAGGCTCAACGAATTGCGGGTCGGCTTATCGCGCCGGCTCGGCCTCCAAGTAACGTCACCAACGGGTCTGGCGGAAACAACGGAGTACAGCCGAGGTGGTTCCACGTGAGTGACAGCGCTATCGCCATCACCAACCTGATCTACACCTACGCGCAACTCCTGGACGGCGGCGACCTGGACGGGGTGGCCCGGCTCTTCGAACACGGCCGCATCTGCGGAGTCGAGGACGGTCCGCCGGAGACGGTGTTCGCCGGAGCCGCCCGGGTGCGCCAGATGTATGACATGGCCACCCGGATCTACGAGGACGGCACCCCGAAGACCAAACACAACACCACCAACGTGCAGCTGCACATCGATGACTTGACCGGGACGGCGACCAGCACGTCGTACTACTGCGTCACGCAGGCCACAACTGAGCTGCCGCTGCAGGTGATCGTGACCGGCCACTACAAGGACACCTTCCACCGGCTCGACGGGGTGTGGTGGTTCGACAGCCGGACGATGTTCGTCGACCAGGTCGGCGACGTCAGCCAGCACCTGAAGTTCTAGTGGTGACGCCGTTCGACGCCGCGGCGATGCTGGCCGAGGCGCAACGCAAGGAGTCGCTAACCGATTGGGGCCCGGGGGAATTCGAACGTCCGCTGCGGGTGCTGCTGACCGACTACGAACGCGCGGACCTCAACCCGATCGGCACCCACATCCTGCGGTCCGGGATCGTGCACAGCCTGCGGATGCGGCTTCGCGCGCAGGAGTGGATCAGGCGCCACCCGGAGATACTCGACGAACAGGTCGCCGCCCCGATCGTCGTCGTCGGGATGATGCGCAGCGGAACCACTTTGGTGCAGCGGCTGCTGGCGGCCGACCCGCGCTTCCTGTGTGCCTACGGGTGGGAGGTCGTCGAGGTCGCACCGAAACTCGACGAGACGTTCACCGGCACCGACCCCCGCATCGCGATCAGCGAAGCGCGCGAGGCGAAATCGCGCGAGCTCGCACCCGATCTGTTCACCATCCACCCGATGTACGCGCGGGAAGCCGAGGAGGAGATCGTCTTTCTGGCCGACGCGTTCTTGTCGCACGTCCCCGAGTCCGGCGCACAGCTGCCGCATTACCGGTCCTGGCTCGACCAGCAGAACTTCACGCCCGCCTACGATCACCTGCACCGCATGCTGCAGTTCCTGCAGTGGCAGAAGCGCCGACGCGGTGTCCACGGGGAGCGCTGGGTACTCAAGTCGCCGGCGCACCTGGGCTACCTGAATGTGCTGCGCGCCAGGTTCCCCGGACTGCACCTGGTCCATATGCACCGCGACCCGCGGACCACGATCGCGTCGGGCGCCAGCCTGAACGCGACGTTGCACGCGATGCACGCCGATGACGTCGACGCGCACCGGGTGGGCGCGGAATGGTTGCAGCGCATGGGATGGACGAATGACCGGGCGATGGCGGTTCGGGACCAGTGGGACCCCTTATGCGTCACCGACATTCAGTTCGACGATGCGGTCGCCGATCCGATCAGGCAGGTATCCCGCGTCTACGAGGCCATCGGTGTGCCACTGACCGACCAGGCGCAGCAGGCAATGCGGCACTGGCTGCAGGTTCGTCCACGCGAAGACGCGCGCCCGCCCTACCGGCTCGCCGATTACGGCCTGTGCCCCGAGCAGATCGATGAACGTTTCACGTTGTACAACAAGCGTTTCCGAGACAGGAGCAACGCATGACCGACCATCCGGTATCCACCGCGTCCCAGCGCGAACAGGAACTGGCCGCCCTGGAGCTCATCGAACATCCCACCGTCAAAGCCGCCTACCGCGACGTCGCCCAGACTTGGCTGGGCCGCGCGAAGGCATCCGAGGCAATGCGCGGGCGCTTCGACGACGCCTTCGCCGAAGTGATGTTCTCGGCGGCGGTGTGGTCGTCGAACCAGGACAAGCTGCGGCCCAAGGTCAGCTGCATCACCCGGTTGGCGCACCCGGTGGACGGCCGGCGCATCCCTGGATCCCGTTGGGGGATAGACAATCCCGACAGCGTGTACCGGGTGATACCGATCTCCGGCGACGAACGCTACGAGATCCACGGACGGGTGGGTGAGCACCGGATGACCGAGAACTACTTCACCCTGTGGGACGCGCACATGGGCACCGTCGACGTACTCAACGGCCGCACCATGGCGGTCGACTCCGACGGAAGCTTCACCATCACCGTCGACTCCGACCCGGCCAACGGCCGCCCCAACCACGTGCAGAGTACCCCGCAGGCGCATGAGTTCTACATCCGCGACATGCTGCTCGACTGGGGTCGCGATGACCCCAATCACTTTGAGATACAACGGCTTGGCAGCGCCCCGGCGGCGCCGGCCCGCACCCTTGATGAGCAGGCGGAGGCGACAGCCGCGATGATGGCCTATTTCGCGAACTTCACCGGCAAGCTCAGCCACGGCGTGTACAAGATGCCGGCCAACCACTTCGACCTGGCCTGGTCCGCCGACACCGACGGCGCGATGCGCAACCAGTTCTACGTCATGGGCCGGTTCGATCTCGCTCCGGACGAGGCGTTTGTGGTCGACCTCAATGACGGCGGCGCCGAATACTTCACCGTGCCGCTGAGCAATATCTGGGGCACCACGCTGGACATCATCGACCGCACCGGCAGCCTGAACAAGGCGCAGTCGGTGGCCAACGAAGACGGCACCTATACCTATGTGATTGCGCCGGAGGATCCGGGCGTGGCGAATTGGATCGATACGGACGGACTGCGCGAAGCGATCCTGACCCTGCGGATGGCGGAATTCGGTGCGACGGGACCGCGCGCGGGTCTCGGCGCGCACGGGCGGGTGGTCAAGTTGGATCGGCTCGATGCTGAAGTGCCGCACCTGCTGCGGGTGGGTTCCGAACAGCGGGCAGCGGAGTTGGCCGACCGGCGAGCGGCCTATCTGCGGCGCCTGCCGGAAGGGACGCCCTGAGATGGCGCGGTGGTTAGTGACCGGCTGCTCCACCGGGTTCGGCCGCGAGATCGCCCGTGGCGCATTGCAAGCGGGCCACAGCGTCGCGGTGACCGCGCGGCGGGTCGAGGCGGTGCAAGACCTTGCGAACGAATTCGGTGGTCGGGCTTTGGTGTTGGCACTGGACGTCACCGACGCCGCTCAGATCGCGGACGCGGTCGGCGCGGCCGAGCAGGCGTTCGGCGGAATCGACGTGCTGGTCAACAACGCCGGCCACGGCTATCTCTCGGCCGTGGAGGAGGGCGAGGACGCCGAGGTCCGGAAACTGTTCGACGTCAACTACTTCGGGGCGGTCGACATGATCAAGGCGGTGCTGCCGGAAATGCGCGCCCGCCGCGCCGGACACATCGTCAACATCTCGTCGATGACCGGCCTGGTGGCCAACCCACCCAACGCCTACTACTCGTCCACCAAATTTGCGTTGGAAGCGGTGACCGAAGCTCTGGCCACCGAGGTCCGACCGCTCGGGATCAAGGTGACCGCAATCGAACCCGGCGCGTTTCGCACCGACTGGGCGACCAGATCGATGAAGGAAACCGGCACTCCGATCGCCGATTACGCCGACGTCGCCGCGCGCAAGGACCTGATCAAGCAATTCGCCGACCACCTGCCGGGCGATCCGCGCAAGGTCGCTGAGGCGGTGCTGATGGTGACCGAACTCGACGATCCCCCGTTGCGGCTGCTGCTGGGACGTGACGTGCTGAAAGCGATGCGGGACAAGATCGCCGCGACCTCGGCGTCGATCGAGGAGTGGAAGTCCGTCACGAAGGACGTGAACTTCCCGGGCAGCTAGCTCATTCGTCCAGGAACACCGCGTGCTTGTCCAGGCTGTCGCGGCCGATCCGCAGCGAGTTGGCCGGAAAGTCCGGGTCCGGGTAGCCGACCGCCAGACCGCACAGAATGCGCATGTCGGCGGCGATGCCCAGTTGCTCGCGGACGATCTCCGGGTAGCCGGCGATCGACACCTGAACACAGGTACCGAGTCCGCGAGCGGTCAAGGCCAACAACAGGTTCTGCAGAAACATCCCGACACCCATGCCGTCGACGACATCCAGGTCCTGGTGCATGAACACGACCCCGCCCAGCGGAGCGCGAAAGAATTCCCAGTTGCGCAGCACCGCTTCCTGGCGCGCGGCCGCGTCGTCGCGGGCGATCCCCATCGAGCCGTAGACTTGCGCGCCCAGTTCCCGCCGCAGGTGCGCGAAAGCCGGTGGTAGCTGCGGAACCCTGGGCGGTTCAGAGCGGGCCTGGGCCAACAGCGCCGAAACCAACCGGTTCCTGGCCGCGCCGCTGGCGAAAACGACCTGCCACGGCTGGACATTGGAGTTGGACGGCGCATGCATCGCCAGCGCCAGTGACTCTTCGACCAACTGTCGCGGTACCGGGTCGGGCAGGAACATGCGGCTGGACCGGCGCTGCCGGATGGTGTCCTCGAGGTCGTACATGCGCTTCCTCCTGACGGGGTTCAATCGCGGACGACCAGGACGGTCTTTCCGGCCCGCCGGCCGGGGCGCGAGCCGCTTTCGAACGCTTCCCGGCCTTCGGCGAGCGGGAAGGTGCGCGCGATCTCGACGTGCAGCCGGCCTCGGTCGACGAGTTCGGCAAGCTCGGCGAGTTGGACACGGTTGGCGGTGACGATGAAGAACGTTGCGGTGACGCCGATTTCGTCGGCCCGGCCGGGTGGCGGTGGTGCGCTCAGCGTCGCCAGCCGTCCGCCACGGCGCAGTACGCCGAAGGACCGGTCCAGGGTCTGGCCGCCGACCGTGTCGATCACGACGTCGTAGGTTGCGCCGGTCTCGTCGAAAGCCTCTGTGCGCGTGTCGATGACGCGCCGGGCACCGAATCCCTGGACCAGGTCCCGGGTGTCACTGCGTACGGTGGCGGTGACCTCGGCACCCAACTGGGCCGCGAGTTGGACCGTCAAGGCGCCGACGCCGCCCGCCCCGCCGTGCACCAGCACCTCCTCGCCGGGCCGCACCGCGGCGTGATCGAGCAGGGCCTGCAGCGCGGTGAGACCGGCCAGCGGGAGCGCCGCCGCAACCGGGTGGGACACCGTCGACGGCTTGGTGGCCAGGTCGGTCGCCGGCATGGCGACGAACTCGGCCGCTGCGCCGTCACGGTCGAAGGCGACCAGTCCGTACACTTCGTCGCCCTGCTGTAAATCCGTTACACCCGAACCGATTTCAGTAACGACGCCGGACACCTCATGCGACAGGATCGTCGGCGTCCGGTCGACCCCGTCGCGCGTCCAGGTTTCTTCCCACGTCAGTTCGTCGAACGTGATGGCCGCGGCGTGCACGGCGACCAGCACTTCGCCGGGCGCCGGAACCGGCACCGGCGCCGATTCGACGGTCAGCACCTCGGGCCCGCCACGGTGGTGCGCCCGCAAGGCCGTCATCGTGGTCACGGCAGCTTCCAATCGATCGGGTCGGCCCCCATTCCGGCGAGCAGTTCGTTGGCGCGACTGAACGGCCGCGACCCGAAGAACCCACGCGAGGCCGACAGCGGCGACGGGTGGGGCGATTCGATGGCGACACAGTTGCCTTCCGCCAGCATGGGCTTGAGCGTCGATGCGTCGCGGCCCCACAGGATCGCCACCAGCGGCTGGTCGCGTCCCACCAGCGCGCGAATGGCGCACTCCGTCACCGCTTCCCAGCCCTTGCCCCGGTGTGATGCCGGAGTGCTGGGGCGCACAGTGAGGACTCGGTTCAGCAGCATGACACCGCGCTGCGACCACGGCGTCAGGTCGCCGTTGGACGGCGGCGGAAAGCCAAGGTCCGTGCTGTACTCGTCGAAGATGTTGGACAGGCTGCGGGGCAGCGGGCGTACGTCCGGCGCCACCGAGAAACTCAGACCCACGGCGTGGCCGGGTGTCGGATAGGGATCCTGGCCCACGATCAGCACCCGGACGTCGTCGAAGGGATAAGTGAAGGCGCGCAACACGTTCGGACCGGCGGGCAGGTACCGTCGGCCGGCCGCGATCTCCTCACGCAGGAACTGCCCCATCCGACTCACCTGATCGGTCACCGGCGCCAGCGCCGCCGCCCAGCCTTGCTCGACGAGTTCACTCAGCGGGCGCGCGGTCATGACAGTCCCTTCACCAGCAGCACCACGGTGTCGGCACCGGCCCGGCGGTCTTTCGAAATATGTTGATACTCCGGGGATTGCGCCCAGTCCTGGAAGGCGGCTTCGTCGGGAAACGACATCAGCACCACTTTCTCGCGGTCCCACTCCCCCTCTATGACCACCGGCGACTCGTCGGCGGCGAGCACGGTTCCGGAGTAGCGGCGGAAGACGTCCATGAATCTGGCCTGGTACCGGTCGTAGGCCGCCCGATCGGTGAATCTGAGCTGGGCGATTGCGTAAACGGTCATCGTCGCCACCCTAACCTTCCTCGAACGACTGCCACCCCGCGTATCCCTCCCACTCCTTGCCGTCGACCAGCACCCGGCCCGGCCCCTCGAGAACGTGCCCGATCACCCGCCACCCGGGCGGCACCGCATCGGCGAAACAGGCTGCCAGGGCGTGATCTTCGCCGCCGCCGAGCACCCATGCCCAGGGGTCGGCGCCGACGGCCTCGGCCGCCTGAGACACCGCGTCATGGTCGAGGGCCAGCGCCTCGGTGGACAGGTCGATAGTCACCCCGGACGCCTCGCCGACATGCCGCAGATCGGCCACCAGTCCGTCGGAGACGTCGATCATGGCCGAGGCCCCGCCGGCCGCGGCCACCGCTCCCTCGCCATACGGCGGCAACGGCACCAGGTGCCGATGGCGAAGGCCGTCAAAATCTTCAATCCCCCTGCGCCACAATTCATATCCGGCAGCCGACCGTCCCAGATCACCGGCTACGGCGAGCACCGAGCCGGGCCGCGCGCCGGACCGCAACACCGGCTCGCGACCCTCGAGATCTCCCAGCACCGTCACCGATATCACCCACTGCGGACAGCTGACCAGGTCCCCGCCGGCGATGCCGGCGCCGACCCGCTGCGCCTCGTCCCACATGCCGTCCACCAGCGCGCTGGCCTGAGCCTCCGGAGTGTCGCCGGGTGCCCCGAAACCCACCACGAAGGCGGTGGGCCGGGCGCCCATCGCTTCGATGTCGGCGGCGTTCTGGGCGATCGCCTTGCGCCCGACGTCGTAGGGGGTCGACCAGTCCAGCCGAAAGTGCCGATCCTGCACCAACATGTCGATCGACACCACGGTGCGTTCATCGCTGCCCGACACCACGGCACCGTCGTCGCCGGGACCGAGTGTGACGGCTGCGGGTTGCCGGCGATCGCGCACCAACCGCTCGATCACGCCGAACTCGCCGACCTGCCGCAGCGTCGGAGACTCCCCCGAAACGTCCTCGCCCACGTCACCTCGTCTCTGCCCACCCCGGCCGTGTGACGTCCCCCGGACGGCCGTCCGACCTGCGGTAAGTTGGGTTCCTGCCCGTTCGGGCGGACCGGGCCAGTGTAGTCGTGGCCGCGCGGGCGGATCGCAGAGGAGATAGCCAGGTGACAGGCAGGTGACGGGTGGGGCTGATGCCGGCGGCCCGCCCCGCGCCGCCCTGATCGCCGCCTTGGTGCTGGCCGTGGCGACCATCGGGGCGATTTTGGTGCTCGCGGCCACCCGCCAGACCGGCCAACAGGCAGTGACGCTGCCGGCCCTGCCGGCGCCACACGCCGCAAGTCCCGCCTGCAAATCGCTGATCGAGGCGCTGCCCGAGCAACTCGGGAGTTTCCGTCGGACTGAGATCACGCAGCCGGCGCCCGACGGCGCGAGCGCCTGGCGGTCCGTGAACAACGCGGAGCCGGTCGTCATGCGCTGCGGCCTGGACCGTCCGGGGGACTTCGTGGTGGGCTCGCCGATCCAGGTGGTCGACAAGGTGCAGTGGTTCAGGGCGGCCGACCAGGGCTCGACGGATGCGGGCACGACCACCTGGTACACCGTGGATCGTCCGGTGTATGTGGCGCTGACGCTGCCCACCGGATCGGGACCTGTTCCGATTCAGGATCTTTCGGGCATCATCGACCGCACCATCGCCGCGGTGCCGATCGACCCGGCGCCGGCTCGCTAGCCAGGGCTTATCGCAGGCCCACACCGCGAGCAAGGGCGGTGTCGACCATGGTGGCCAGCAGGGTCGGATAGTCCACCCCACTGGCCGCCCACATCCGCGGGTACATCGAGATGGTGGTGAAGCCGGGCATGGTGTTGATCTCGTTGATCACCGGTCCCGCGTCGGTGAGGAAGAAGTCCACTCGGGCCAGGCCCTGGCAACCGATCGCCTCGAACGCGCGAATTGCCAACTGGCGCACTGCATCCGCGATGTCATCAGCCACTTTCGCCGGCACGTCCAATTCGGCGGCGTCGTCGAGATATTTGGTCTCGAAGTCGTAGAAGGAGTCTTCGCGGCCGCGGACCCCGGCCACCCGGATCTCCCCCAGCGTGCTGGCTTCGATTGTGCCGTCCGGCATTTCGAGGACTCCGCATTCCAGCTCGCGGCCGTTGATCGCCGCCTCGACGATGACCTTCGGGTCATGGCTGCGGGCCGCGGCGATCGCGGCCGGCAGATCATCCCAGCTGGCCACCCGGCTGACGCCGATCGATGAGCCGCCCCGTGCCGGCTTGACGAACACCGGCAGGCCCAGCCGCTCGCGTTCCTCGGGGTGCAGCGTCTCCTGTGACGGCCGCAGGACCGTGTACGCGCCGACCGGCAGTCCCTCGGCGACGAGCAGTTTCTTGGTGAATTCCTTGTCCATGCCGGCGGCACTGGCCAGCACACCGGCTCCCACGTACGGGACACCGGCGAGTTCGAGCAGTCCCTGGATCGTGCCGTCCTCGCCGTAGGGTCCGTGCAGCACCGGGAACACGACGTCGACGGTCCCGAAGACCTCCGACCGGGGACTGGCCGGCAACGCCAACTCGGTGCCCGAATCGGCGCTCACCCCCGGTAGCTGCCGGTTGTTGATGGCCAGCGCGGCGGGGTCGCCGTCGGTGAGCACCCAGCCGCCCTGCGGCGTGATCCCGACGGCGACGACCTCGAACCGCTGCGGGTCCAGGTTGCGCAGGATGCTGCCCGCTGACACGCACGAGATGGCGTGCTCGTTGCTGCGCCCGCCGAAAACGACGGCGACGCGTACGCGCTTGCTGGCAGTCACAACCTGGAGAGGCTACCGGGTCGGGGCTGTCGGGGCGGGTTCGGCGACGTCATGCCGCTGTTCCACGGGGCGTTCACGGGGCGTCGGGGCCGTCCTGGCCGTCGGCGCCGTTGTTGGCGGGTGAATCGCCGGTGCCCCCTGAACCGCCGGTGCCGCCGGGGCCGCCGACGGCGGCCAGACCGGGGCTTCCGTCAGGGCCCGAATAACCGGCATTGCCGGTACCACCGATGCCCGGAGAGCCGGCTACCGCACCGGCGCCGCCGTTGCCTCCGTCGCCGGCCTTCTGGGACGGGGAGTCGCCGCCGGCACCGCCGTCACCGCCGGTCCCACCCTTGCCCGCGTTGCCGCCGTTACCACCGGCCGCGCTCGAGGGCAGCGAACCGCCGAGACCGCCGGCGCCGCCGGAGCCGCCCTTGCCCGCGTCTCCGCCCAAACCGCCGGCACCGCCGGTACCGACGCCCAAGGCCTCGCCGCCCGCACCACCGACACCGCCGTTGCCTCCGATGCCGCCGGCGCCACCGGCACCACCGTTCCGGACGACGCCACCGTCAAAGTTGCTGGCGCCGTTGCCGCCTCCGCCGCCGTTACCGCCGTTGCCGCCGCCACCGCCGGCCCCGCCGAGCCCGCCGTTGCCGGAGATGGAGCCTCCACTGCCGCCTGCGCCGCCGGCACCACCCGCGCCGCCGTCAACCCCGGCGAAGCCGGCGAAGCCGAACGCGTCGACGCCGTGTGCGCCGTTAGCCCCGGTCGAGCCTGCTCCACCGGCCCCGCCGTTTCCGCCGTTGCCGTAGGTCCCGCCGTCACCGCCGGCTCCGCCAGCGCCGCCGTCGGCTCCGCCGGCACCTCCGCCACCACCTGCGCCGCCGTCACCGCCGTGACCGGATGGGCCGGCCGATGCGGCGCCGTTGCCGCCGTCGCCGCCGGCACCGCCATTACCTCCGGAGCTGGCCTTTCCGGGGGCGCCGGTATTTGCGGCATACGCCGGGACACCACCGAGGCCGGCAGCGGCACCCGAGCCGCCGCTACCACCGTCGCCGCCGGTGCCGGCAGTACCGAGGGCGGAGTCTCCTCCGCGGCCGCCGCCACCACCGTTACCGGCGCTGCCGGCATTGCCACCGAGACCGCCATCACCGCCGGCGGAGCCGGTCGCACCGCTTCGCTCCTCACCACCGGTACCGCCGTTGTCGCCGGCGCCGCCGTTGGCGCCCAAGCCGCCGGCTCCGCCGGCACCACCAGCCGTAATGCCGTAACCGCCGGCACCGCCCGCACCACCGGAACCCCCGCCGCCACCGGCGCCGCCGGTGCCGCCGGTACCGCCTTGCCCATTCTCACGGACGTTTGCACTCCCGATGCCGCCGTGGTCACCGGCGCCGCCGCCTCCTCCGTCGCCACCGGCGCCGCCCGCGCCGCCGATGACACCGCTACCCCCGGCACCGCCCGAGCCACCAGCACCGCCACCGCCACCGGCGCCGCCCTGAGTGCCGTGGTAGACGGTGAACTTCGTGGCACCTGAGTCGCCGCCCACGCCGCCGGCACCGCCGACACCGCCGTCGCCGCCGTCACCGCCGACACCGCCGGAGCCAGAGGTGGAGTTGCCGCCGGCACCGCCGTCGCTCCCGGCGCTGGCCGTGCCGCCGTTACCGGCAGCGCCGCCGGCGAGCAAGTCGCGGCCGGAACCGCCGTTGCCGCCATGTCCGCCCGAGGCCCCGCTGCCGCCGGCACCGCCAGTGCCGCCGGCACCGGATTCAGAGTTGCCGCCGACGCCGCCGGCGCCGCTGCTACCGGCATTGCCGCCGAGCCCGCCAGTCCCTCCGCCGGGAATATCCGAGTTGTGACTACCTCCAGCGCCGGCGTCCCCGCCTTGAGCGCCGTCACCGCCGGCCCCAGCGGCACCGCCGGCTCCGCCGGCACCGCCGTTGCCTGATCCGTCGGTCGCACCCCCGGCACCACCGGCCCCACCGTCACCGCCGGCGGCGCCGTTGCCGGCGGCGCCGCCTCTGCCGTTATCCACGGTGAGGAAACCTGTGGCGTCACCGCCGGCCCCGCCCGCCGCGCCGTTGCCGCCCTTGCCGGCGGCGCCGCCGGCCCCGCCGGCCCCGCCGTTGCCCGTCCCGTGCCCTTGCCCGCCGGCGCCACCGGTGCCACCGTTACCGCCGATAGCGCCCGAGCCGCCGGAACCACCGTTAGAGCCATCGCCCAAGAAGGGGGCCGAGTCGCCGGAGCCGCCGGCCCCGCCGCTGCCGCCGTTGCCGCCGCCGCCGCCCTTGCCGCCGTCGCCGCCGCTTCCGGAGACCAAACCGCCTTCTCCGCCAGCACCGCCGTTGCCGCCGTGGCCGCCCGCCGTGCCGGCCGTGCCGGGCTGGCCGGGATCGCCGTTCGGGGCACCGGCCGTGCCGTTCGCACCGTCGATGCCGGCACCGCCGTCACCGCCCTTGCCGCCGTTGCCGTACAACCCCGCGCTGCCGCCGGCACCGCCGTCACCGCCGCTGGCACCCGCGACGCCGTAGCCGTTGCCGCCCTTACCGCCGTTACCGCCGTTGCCCGACTGCGGGCCACCGATGCCGCCCGCGCCGCCGGTGCCCCCGGTGCCGCCGCCGCCGCCATCACCGCCATCGCCGCCGTTGCCGGAGATCGACCCCCCGTTGCCTCCGGCGCCACCGTCGGCGCCGTCGGAACCGGTGGTGCCGTATCCACCGTCTCCGCCTCTGCCACCGCTGCCGACGGACCCGCCGTCACCGCCTGCGCCGCCCTTGCCGCCGCCGGTGCTGCCATAGCCGCCGTCGCCGCCCTTGCCGCCGTTCCCGGACGGCCCCGCCGCTGGGTTCCCGTTGCCACCGTCGCCACCGGCGCCGCCGGCACCGCCGGCGGCACCCGTACCATTCGCTCCCGCGGTTCCACCGCCGGCGCCGCCGGAGCCACCAGAGGCGCTGAGCCCGGCTACGCCGCCACTGCTGCCCTTGCCCCCGTCACCGGCCAGACCCGTCGCGGAGTCGCCGCCGCGGCCGCCGCCGCCGCCGGCACCTGCATCGCCCGCCGCACCGCCGGCCCCGCCGTTACCGCCAGTGATCGTGCCGCCTCCGCTGGCGCCGCTTCCACCAGCACCGGCGTTGCCTCCCGAAGCGCCGAAGCCACCATCGCCGCCGAGGCCGCCCGTACCCGACCCGTGGGCCGCACCACCGGCGCCACCCAGGCCGCCGTCGCCGCCTTTACCGGCGTTGCCGCCGGTATTGCCAGAACCACCCGAGCCGCCGACGGCCAAATCCCCGGCCGGGCCTCCGTCACCGCCGGAGGCACCATCGCCGCCGAGGCCCCCGGCACCGCCCTTGCCGCCAGCCCCACCGTTGCCCGAGCCGAGCGCTTGCCCGCCGGCACCGCCTTCGCCTCCGGCGCCGCCGTTACCACCGTTGCCGCCGACCCCGCCCGGCCCGCCAGAGTCGGTGTAGGGGAAGGAGTCGTTTCCGTTCGTGCCGGTGCCGCCACCGCCGCCACCACCGCCCGCGCCACCGGCCCCGCCAGCACCACCGGCACCACCGTTACCCGAGATCGAGCCGCCGTTGCCACCGACTCCGCCCTTACCGCCATCCGCGCCGCCGGTGCCGGCGCCGCCGGCACCGCCCGTCCCGCCGCCCTGCCCGAAGCTGCCGTCGAGTCCCTTGCCGCCGTCGCCGCCCTTGCCGCCGTTGCCGACCGACCCGCCGTTGCCACCCGCGCCGCCGTCACCACCTCGTCCGTCGACGCCGGCCGCGTAGCCGCCCTGACCGCCATTGCCGCCGTCGCCGCCGCTGGTGACCGCGGCGCCATTAATACCGCTGGAGCCTTTACCGCCGCCGGACCCGCCCTTGCCCGCATCACCGCCGGAGCCACCGGCACCCACCTCGCCGGGATTACCGCCATCGCCGCCGCGGCCGCCGTCCGCATGTCCGAACCCGCCGACCTGGCCGTTACCCCCGTCACCAGGCTTGCCGGCGGCACCGCCGGTGCCACCGGTGCCACCGGTCCCGTTGATTCCCGCGGTGCCTGACCCGCCCGCGGCGACGCCGCCGGCGTCTCCGCCGACCCCGCCAGCCCCACCGGTTCCTCCGTTACCACCATTACCGCCGGCTTGGCCGGCTTCACCGAGTGCGATTCCCGAAGCACCGTCGACCCCGTCCCCGCCGTCACCACCCGTGCCGCCGTGCCCTCCGAACCCGCCGGTACCGCCGTTACCCCTGATCGACCCGCCCAGGCCGCCCTTGCCGCCGGCACCGCCGGCACCACCGGTCTCACCGGCGCTGCCAGGGTCGCCCGGATTGATGCCGTCCACGCCGCGGTTGCCGTCCGCGCCCGCGCCACCGGTACCGCCGTGTCCGCCGTTGCCGAGGTTGCCGCCGTCTCCGCCGGCGCCGCCGGTTCCGCCGGCCCCCGGCGCTTGGCCGGCGGGCGCCGCGGTGGCGTTGCCGCCGGTGCCGCCGGTGCCGCCGTTGCCGGAGATCCCGTCGGGAAGCCCGCCCGCCAGGCCCTTGGCGCCGGAGGCGCCGCCGCCGCTGTCGCCGCCCTCGCCTCCGAGACCACCCGAGCCGGCATCTCCACCATGCCCGCCAACGCCGCCGCTGCCGGCTCCGTTGGTCTGGGAGGCCCCGTCGCCACCCTCGCCACCTGTGCCGCCGTCGCCGCCGACGCCGGCGGTGCCGCCCTGGCCACCGTCGCCGCCGACGCCGTGCGTGCCGTCGCTGTATCCGGCACCGTGGTGAACGCCGCCGATCCCGCCGGCACCACCCGCACCGCCGGTTCCGCCCGCACCGCCGGTGCCGCCATCCCCGCCGACCCCGCCGTCGCCACCGGTCGACGGCCCGGCCAGCGTGAAGTCGGGCGCCTCGGTGGACTTCGCGCTGCCGCCAGCACCGCCATCGCCGCCGGTCTCACCCGCTGCCCCGGCACCGCCGGTACCGCCCTTGCCGCCGGCGCCACCAGCGCCGCCATCACCGCGCATCGATCCGCCGTCGCCGCCGGCCCCCCCGGCACCCCCGGCCCCACCTGTGTGCCCGGCAACTCCGTCGCCGCCGCGGCCTCCAGCGCCGCCGGTGACCCCGGTGGCCTGGCCGAGCACCGTGGAACCGCCGAAGCCACCGTCTCCGCCGTTGCCGCCGGGCGCGCCGAGACCGCCGTCGCCGCCCTTTCCGGCTGCCGCCCCGGTGCCGTCGCCGACGGTGCTCAAATATCCGCCGCCGTTGCCGCCGTTGCCGCCGGCCTGGCCGGGCACCGCGCCGTTGGTGCCATCGGTGCCCGGAGTCGCCCAGTTGATCGAACCGGGGTAGCCGTCGCCGTTGTTGCCGTCGGCCGCCGGGGCGACCGGTGTCGGGTTGACTCCTGCGGCGCCCGCCGCGCCGTCGCCGCCCGCCCCGCCTTTGCCGCCGTTGCCGAAGTTTCCGCCCTTGCCACCGGCTCCCCCGTCACCGCCGCTGACCCCGGCAGCCGCGGCATGCGCCCCGGCTCCGCCGGCCCCGCCGTTACCCATCACACCGGTCGGTGTGGCCCCGTCCACACCATCACTTCCCGCGGTCCGCCCACTCCCGCCATGTCCACCGGCACCGCCGAACCCGGTATCACCGCCCGCCCCACCGGCCCCGCCGCGACCGGTCAGTGCGCCGCCCGCCGCACCGGCGCCACCATCACCCGGAGTCGCGCCATTTCCGCCGCTCCCTGCGTTACCCCCGGTACCAGTGGTCCCGGCGATGCCGTGTGCCGAGGCACCACCGGCCCCGCCGTTGCCACCGTCGCCTCCGGCACCACCGGAACCACCCGAACCACCGGCCTGCCCATCACCGCCCGGCGTCGTCGCGGCAGCGCCGCTGACCCCGGCACCGCCGTCGCCCCCACGCGCACCCTGCCCACCGGCGCCACCGTTGCCACCGTCACCGCGGACCGACCCCCCGGCGCCACCGTCACCGCCGCGACCACCGGATCCGCCGTCCACGCCTTTACCGCCGGAGTCACCGGCCTTCGTCCCGGCCGCGCCGTTGCTACCGGCCGCCCCATCGCCGCCGGCCCCACCGGCCCCGCCGCTGCCGAAGTTTCCGCCCGCACCCCCGGCACCACCGGCTCCGCCATCGACGCCTGATGCCGTCGCAGTGAAGCCCGCCCCGCCCTTGCCGCCGTTGCCCAAGATCCCGGCGGGCGTGGAGCCCGCGCTGCCATTAGTGCCAGTGGTCGAGCCGGTGCCCCCGACGCCGGCCTTGCCGCCGACCCCAGTGTCCCCACCGGCCCCACCAGCACCACCGTCAGCGTGGGTCGCATCCCCAGCCGCACCGGCCCCACCGTCACCCGGGGTCGCGCCGTTACCGCCGCTGCCGGCGTTGCCCCCGGCGCCCGTGAGACCGGCGGTCCCGTGTGCCGCGCTGCCGCCGACCCCACCGTTGCCACCATCGCCTCCCGCACCACCGGAGCCACCCGACCCACCGGCCTGCCCAGCGCCGCCGGGCACCGTCGCCGACGCGCCGTTGACACCCGCGCCGCCGTCACCGCCACGCGCACCCTGCCCACCGGCCCCGCCGGCACCGCCATTACCGCGCACCGAGCCGCCGGCACCGCCGTCGCCCCCGCGACCGCCGGATCCGCCGTCCACGCCCTTAATGCCGGAGTCACCGGCCTTCGTCCCAGCCGCGCCATTGCTACCGGCCGCCCCGTCCCCGCCCGCACCACCGGCCCCGCCGCTGCCGAAGTTTCCGCCCGCACCCCCGGCGCCACCGGCACCGCCATCGGCACCCGGGGTCGTGGCGGTGAAGCCCGCCCCGCCCTTGCCGCCGTTACCCAAGATCCCGCCGGGCGTGGAGCCCGCGCTGCCGTTAGTGCCAGTGCTCGAGCCGGTGCCCCCGACGCCGGCCTTGCCGCCGAACCCGGTGTCCCCACCGGCCCCACCGGCACCACCGTCAGCATGGGTTACATCCCCGGCCGCACCGGCCCCACCGTCACCCGGGTTCGCGCCGTTACCGCCGCTGCCGGCGTTCCCCCCGGTGCCCGTCGTACCCGAAACACCATGAGCCGCAGTACCGCCAACCCCACCGTTGCCACCATCGCCGCCGGCACCACCGGAGCCACCCGACCCACCGGCCTGCCCAGCGCCGCCGGCTGTGGTCGCCGCTGCGCCGTTGACACCCGCGCCGCCGTCACCGCCACGCGCACCCTGCCCGCCGGCCCCGCCGTTGCCACCGTCACCGCGGACCGACCCACCGGCGCCACCGTCACCCCCGCGGCCACCGGACCCGCCGTCCACACCTTTACCGCCGGACTCACCCGCCGCGACGCCGGCCGTACCGTTGCCCCCGGCCACCCCGCTGCCACCGTCCCCGCCTTTGCCACCGTTACCGAAATTGCCGCCGGCGCCGCCGGCCCCACCAGCACCACCGTCGGCACCAGCCGCAGTGGGATTGAAGCCGGCACCGCCCGCCCCGCCACTGCCCAGAATGCCGGTGGGCGTGGTTCCGGCAGTGCCGTCGGCGCCCGGAATGCGCCCGCTGCCCGCGGTACCGGCGGCACCGCCGAACCCGGTGTCACCGCCGGCCCCACCGGCTCCGCCGTCCGCATGGCTGGCGTCGCCTGCCGCGCCGGCCCCGCCATTGCCCGGCGTGGCGCCGTTACCGCCACTGCCCGCATCGCCTCCCACTCCGGCGAGACCGGCAGTCCCGTGCGCGGCGAGACCGCCGCCTCCGCCGGCACCACCGTCGCCGCCGTGACCACCAGAGCCGCCCGAGCCGCCGGCGTGTCCGGCGTCGCCGGGCGCCGCCCCGGCCGCTCCGTTGACCCCGGCACCGCCATCGCCGCCACGAGCACCGCTCCCGCCGGCCCCGCCGACCCCGCCGTTGCCGGACACCGAGCCGCCGGCCCCACCAGTCCCGCCGGCACCACCGGACCCACCTGCTGTCCCGTCGCCGCCGGACTCGCCGGCCGCCACGCCCGCCGTGCCACTCTTCCCGGCGGCACCGGCCCCGCCGGTACCGCCGGCTCCGCCATTCCCGTGGCTGCCGCCGGACCCACCGTTGCCACCGGCGCCTCCGTCCGCGCCCGGCGTCGTCGCAGTGAATCCCGCCCCGCCGGAACCGCCATTGCCACCGGCGATCACGGCGCCCGCGGCCCCGTCGGCCCCGGCAACCGCTCCCGGGCCCCCGGCCGCGCCGCCGGTGC
Organism: Mycobacterium paragordonae; assembly: GCF_003614435.1. Taxonomy (NCBI): domain Bacteria; kingdom Bacillati; phylum Actinomycetota; class Actinomycetes; order Mycobacteriales; family Mycobacteriaceae; genus Mycobacterium; species Mycobacterium paragordonae. The sequence continues at coordinate 2,154,936 of NZ_CP025546.1, read as the reverse complement.
CGCCGGCCCCGACACCGCCGGTGTCACCACCCATGCCGCCGTTACCACCTCTGGTCACCGCGTCGCCGGCGCCCCCGGTCCCGCCGTCGCCGGCGACACCCGAACTACCACCGGCACCGCCTGAGCCACCCGAGCCATCGGCGCCCGCGTGACCGAACATGCTGCGACTCGCTCCGGCGGCACCGCCGGCGCCGCCCGAACCGCCTGTCCCACCGGTGCCGCTGCCACCGCCGTCGCCACCGGTACCACCGGCGGTGGTCGACGACCACCCCGCGCCACCGGATCCGCCGGCACCGCCGGCGCCGCCCGTGCCGCCAACTCCCCCGGCACCGCCGTCACCCAGGATCAACCCGCCGTGACCGCCCGCCCCACCGGTGCCCCCGGTGCCGCCATTGCCGCCGTCCCCGCCGAGTCCGCCGGCGGCGACGGAGCTGCCCGGGCCGCCCGGTGTGCCGATCGTGCCGCCGAGCCCGGTCCCGCCGGCTCCGCCGGCGCCACCGGAACCGAAGAACAATGCATTGCCGCCAGCACCTCCGGTGCCGCCGCTGGCACCGCTGACGCCGACGCCGCCCATGCCGCCAGCACCGCCATTGCCCCACAGCCACCCGCCGCTGCCGCCTGTGCCACCGTTGGCGCCCGCGCCGCCGGCCCCGCCGGCGCCGCCCACACCCAACAAGCCGGCGGCGCCGCCGGCCCCACCGGCGTGCCCGGCCGCGCCCGACCCGCCGTTACCTCCGCGCCCCCACAGCAGCCCGCCGGGTCCACCCGCTGCCCCGGAGCCTGCCGCGCCGTCGGTCCCGGGACCGATCAAGGGCCTCCCCAACAGCAGGTTCGCCGGCGCGTTGATCGCCCCCAGGACCTGCTCCTCCAGCGACCCGATGGCGTCGGCTGTGGCCGCTTCCATGGCCGCGTAAGAGCCGCCCGCCCCCATCAGCGCCCGGACGAATTGCGCGTGGAACTCCGCTGCCTGCGCGCTGACGGCTTGATACTCCTGGCCGACGGTGCCGAACAGGGCCGCGATGGCCGCCGACACCTCATCGGCGGCCGCGGGCATGATGGCCGCCGTCGGCGCCGCCACCGCGGTCGCCTGCCGGACCGCCTCCCCGATCTGACCCAGATCTGCTGCCGCTGCGGTCATGGCCTGCGGCGCGGCAATCAGAAAAGATGACATAACGGAGCTCCCATCGCCCTCGTGGGTTCACAGCACGCCGAGTCAGAAATCGCGGAGTCAGGTAACAGGCCGCAGGAGCGCAGCCCGGTGTCGCCCCACGCTCCCCGACGAGCACTTCTCATCGATACGGCCATTTCGCGCGACGACGCTTCTTGCCGCCACTGATGCCATTAATAGGTAGCTGAATATCGGGCGAACCCGCGCGCTTTTTACCCCAAGCCGACTACTGCAAAATTGCGCTCGCCAAGGCGGTGACTACTGCATTTGCGGTGCGGCGTCACTCAGGCTTGGTGCTGCGGCCCAACAGCAGGGCGATGGCCTCGTTGACCGACAGACCCTTGTGGCAGACCCGGTGCACGGCGTCCGTCAGGGGCATTTCGACGTCGTAGCTGGAGGCCAGGGCCAGTACCGACTCGCAGGAGGTGACGCCCTCGACGACGTGGCCGTCCTTCCCGTGTAGGGCGGTGTGCATGGTGTCGCCCCGGCCCAGCCGCTCGCCCAGCGAACGGTTGCGAGAGTAAGGAGAGGTGCAGGTGGCCACCAGGTCGCCTACCCCGGCCAGCCCGGCCAGCGTCGCCCCCTTGGCGCCCAGCGCCAGTCCGAGCCGCATGATTTCGGCCAGGCCGCGGGTGATGATGGCCGCCGCGGTGTTCTCCCCCAGCCCGACCCCGACCGCCATCCCGCAGGCCAGAGCGATGACGTTCTTGCACGCCCCGCCGATCTCGGTCCCCACTACATCGGAGTTGGTGTACGGCCGGAAGTAGCCACTGTTCAAGAACCGCTGCAGCGCGACGGCACGTCCGGAGTCGCTGCACGCGACGACGGTGGCGGCCGGCTGGCTCTCGGCGATCTCGCTGGCGAGGTTCGGCCCGGAGATCACCGCAACCTGGGAGGCGTCCACTCCGGTCACCGACACGATCACCTGGCTCATCCGCATCAGCGTGCCGAGCTCGATGCCCTTGGCCAGGCTGACCAGGGTCGCGCCGTCGGCCCACATGCCGTTCCACTGCTCGAGGTTGGCGCGCATGGTCTGGGCGGGCACCCCGAGCAGCACCGTCGTCACGCCGGACAGCGCCTCCTCCGCGTCGTTGGTGGCGCGGATGCCGGCGGGAAGCAGCGTGCCCGGCAGGTAGTCGGGGTTGTAGCGGGTCTTATTGATCTTGTTGGCGACATCGGCGCGCCGCGCCCACAACGTGACGTCGCCGCCGGCGTCGGCGAGCACCTTGGCCAGTACCGTGCCCCATGCGCCTGCGCCCATCACCGCGACGGTTCCCGTGCCGGCCATCCACCACCCCTATATATGTCGCCGTGTGCCCTCGATGCCGCTATGCGCCGTCGTCACCGCGACGGCAGCCGCTAAACAGTAGTCCCAGCGACCGGCCGCCGTCACGTCCGGCGACGTTGCGCTGGCAGGATGATCACATGGGCGGCGCACGCGGGGATGTCGGATTGATCATCGCCGTCAAGCGACTGGGCGCCGCCAAGACCAGGCTGGCTCCAGTCTTCTCGGCGCCGACGCGCGAGAGCGTGGTCCTGGCCATGCTGATCGACACCTTGACCGCGGCCACCCGGGTCAGTTCGTTGCACTCGATCACCGTCATCACCCCCGACGATGTTGCGGGAGCCGCGGCCACCGAGCTCGGCGCGCAGGTGCTGGCCGACCCGACCGCCCCGGACGACCCCGACCCACTGAACAGCGCCGTCAAGGCCGCTGCGGGTGCCGTGGATGTTCCGAATATCGTTGTCCTGCAAGGAGATCTGCCCGCTCTGCAGACGCAGGAACTGGCCGAGGCCATCTCGGCGGCCCGCCACTACGAGCGCAGCTTCGTCGCGGACCGGCTGGGCACGGGCACTGCGGTGCTGTGCGCGTTCGGGACCACGCTCGACCCGCGGTTCGGGCCGGATTCCGCAGCGCGGCACCGTCGTTCGGGCGCTATCGAGCTGACCGGCGCATGGCCCGGGCTGCGTTGCGATGTCGACACACCGGCCGACCTGGCTGCCGCCCGCCAGCTCGGGGTGGGTCCGGCGACCGCACGCGCCATCGCGCATCGCTCCGTGCGGTGAGCCGGGCCGCCAGGTGAATGGCAGCCCAACGGAACATGGATCTCTGTTGACTGCTGGCAGCATCGCCGGGTGATAGGCAATGATCGCAGGGTGACCGAAATCGAAGCCACCCCAGAGGCAGAGGCACGTCCCGATGACCACGCTTGGCACCCTGGCGACTCGGCTCCCGCGGCCCCTCCCGCCGCGACTCCCGCGGCGATCATCGACGCGCTGCCGGAAGAGCGCTACCTCAACCGGGAACTGAGCTGGCTCGACTTCAACGCCCGCGTGCTCGCACTGGCGGACGACAATTCGATGCCGCTCCTCGAGCGCGCGAAGTTCCTGGCCATCTTCGCCTCCAATCTCGACGAGTTCTACATGGTTCGCGTCGCCGGCCTCAAGCGCCGCGACGAGATGGGGCTGTCGGTCCGCTCCGCCGACGGATTGACCCCGCGCGAACAACTGCGCCGCATCGGCGAGCAGACCCAACAGATCTCCATCCGGCAGGCGCGCGTCTTCCTCGATTCGGTCCTGCCGGCGCTCGAGGAGGAAGGCATCTACATCGTCACGTGGGCCGACCTCGACGAGGCTGAGCGAGAGCGCTTGTCGACGTATTTCCACGAGCAGGTCTTCCCCGTTCTCACCCCGTTGGCGGTGGACCCGGCCCACCCCTTCCCTTTTGTGAGCGGGCTGAGCCTGAACCTGGCCATCACGGTCAGGCAACCCGAGGACGGCACCCAGCATTTCGCGCGGGTGAAGGTGCCCGACAACGTGGACCGGTTCGTCGAACTCGACGCCAAGGGCGACGAAGGCGACGGTCAGGTCATTGTGCGGTTCCTGCCGATGGAAGAGTTGATCGCGGCCTTCCTGCCGGTGCTCTTCCCGGGCATGGAAATCGTGGAGCACCACGCATTTCGGATCACCCGCAACGCCGACTTCGAGGTCGAAGAGGACCGCGACGAGGACCTGCTGCAGGCGCTGGAGCGGGAGTTGGCCCGGCGCCGGTTCGGTTCCCCGGTGCGGCTGGAAGCGTCCGACGACATGACCGAGAGCATGCTGGAGTTGCTGCTGCGCGAGCTTGACGTGCATCCCGGCGATGTCATCGAAGTGCCTGGGCTGCTGGACTTGTCGTCGTTGTGGCAGATCTACGGCTTAGACCGGCCGGCGCTCAAGGACCGGGCCTTCGTCCCGGCCACGCACCCCGCCTTCGCGGAGCGGGAGACACCCAAGAGCATCTTCGCCACGTTGCGCGAGGGCGACGTGCTGGTGCACCACCCGTATGACTCGTTCTCGACGAGCGTGCAGCGGTTCATCGAACAGGCCGCGGCCGATCCGAATGTGCTGGCGATCAAGCAGACCCTCTACCGCACCTCTGGTGATTCCCCGATCGTGCGCGCCCTGATCGACGCCGCCGAAGCCGGAAAGCAAGTCGTGGCAATGGTTGAGATCAAGGCGCGCTTCGACGAGCAGGCCAACATCCGTTGGGCGCGAACCCTTGAGCAGGCGGGCGTGCACGTCGTGTACGGGTTCGTCGGGCTCAAGACGCACTGCAAGACCTGCCTGGTGGTGCGCCGCGAAGGGCCGCACATCCGGCGGTACTGCCATGTCGGAACCGGGAACTACAACGGCAAGACGGCGCGCCTGTATGAAGACGTGGGCCTGCTGACCGCCGACCCCAACATCGGCGCCGACCTGACCGACCTGTTCAACACGCTGACCGGTTACTCGCGAAAGCTGACCTACCGCAACCTGTTAGTGGCCCCGCACGGCATCCGCACCGGCATCATCGAGCGCGTCGAACGTGAGGTGGAAGCACACCGTCGCGGCAACGACGCGCGGATCCGGCTCAAGATGAACGCGTTGGTCGACGAGCAGGTCATCGACGCGCTCTACCGCGCATCGCAGGCCGGAGTGCGGGTGGAGGTGGTGGTCCGCGGCATCTGCGCGTTGCGCCCGGGCACCGAGGGGATTTCCGAAAACATCACTGTCCGCTCGATTCTCGGCCGATTCCTGGAACACTCGCGGATCCTGCACTTCAACGCCATCGACGAATTCTGGATCGGCAGCGCCGACATGATGCACCGCAATCTGGACCGGCGGGTCGAGGTCATGGCTCAGGTGAAGGACCCGCGCCTGACCGCGCAACTGGGTGATCTGTTCGAGTCCGCGCTGGACCCGTCCACCCGGTGCTGGGAACTCGGATCGGACGGCCAATGGACCGCGTCGCCGCGAGAAGGCGAGAGCGTGCGCGACCACCAGGCTTCGCTCATGGAGCGGCACCGCAGCCCGTAGTCTCGAGGTGTCCCTCAGCGGCCAGTCGGGGGCCACCTCCACCAGCACGAGCGCCCTTGCCGAATTGACCTGCAGGAGTGAAGGTGTCGATCCAGAACTCGTCGGACCGTCGACGCCCCGGGGACCGGGTCGTATACGCGGCCGGTGCGGTGTTGTGGCGGTCCGGCAAGGGCAACCCGACGAAGTCGCTCGAGATCGCCGTCATTCACCGGCCCCGGTACGACGACTGGTCGCTGCCCAAAGGCAAGGTCGACCCTGGCGAGACCGCGGCGGTGGCCGCCGTTCGCGAGGTGCTCGAGGAGACCGGCCACCACAGCCATCTCGGCCGCTGCCTGACCACCATCACGTACCCGATCGACCAGGGCATCAAGCGGGTGCACTACTGGGCAGCACGCAGCACCGGTGGCACGTTCGCCCCCGGCCATGAGGTCGACGAGCTGATCTGGCTCCCGGTGGCCGACGCCATGAAGAAGCTCGACTACGCACCGGATCGAAAGGTTTTGCGGCGGTTCGTCAAACAACCACCGGACACCAAGACCGTGCTGGTGGTGCGGCACGGCACCGCGGGCAGCAAGTCACGGTATCGCGGCGACGACACCAAGCGGCCGCTGGACAAGAAGGGCCGTGCCCAGGCCGAGGCACTGGTGGGTCAGCTGCTGGCGTTCGGCGCCGACCGGGTATACGCGGCCGACCGGGTGCGCTGCCACCAGACGGTGGAACCGCTGGCAGCGGAGCTGGGTGTCGATATTCACAACGAGCCCAACCTGACCGAAGAGGCGTACGCCAAGAACCCCAAACGCGGCCGGCAGCGGGTTCTGCAGATCGCCGAACGGGCCGGCACACCCGTGATCTGTACGCAGGGCAAGGTGATCCCGGACCTGATCACGTGGTGGTGCGAACGCGACGGAGTGCGCCCCGACAAGTCGCGCAACCTCAAAGGCAGCACCTGGGTGCTGTCGCTGTCGGCGGGCCGGCTTATCGCCGCCGACCACATCGGCGGCGCGCTGGCCGCCAACGTGCGCGCCTGACAAGCGAATACCCTCCGGAAGGCATCGCTGCCCGCCGGAGGGTATTTGCGTGAATTGACTACTTGCGGCCGCGCCGTGTGCTTGCGGCCTTCTTGGCCGGAGCCTTCTTGGCCGGAGCCTTGGTGGCAGCCTTCTTCGCCGGAGCCTTGGTCGCAGCCTTCTTCGCCGGAGCCTTGGTCACAGCCTTCTTGACCGGAGCCTTGGTGGCAGCCTTCTTGGCCGGAGCCTTGGTGGCGGCCTTCTTGGCGGCGGGTGCCTTGGTCGCAGCCTTCTTGGCCGGAGCCTTGGTCGCGGCCTTCTTGGCCGGAGCCTTGGTGGCGGCCTTCTTGGCGGGAGCCTTGGTCGCAGCCTTCTTGGCCGGCGACTTCTTGGCCGTCGTCTTCTTGGCCGCGCTGGCAACCACGCCACGCTTCACTGCGGGACCTTCGGACGGGAGCTTTTGTGCCCCAGCCACAACCGCTTTGAACTGAGCTCCTGGACGGAACGCCGGAACAGACGTCGGCTTGACTTTCACCGTCTCGCCGGTGCGCGGGTTGCGGGCTACGCGAGCCGCGCGGCGACGCTGTTCGAAGACACCGAAACCGGTAATCGTGACGCTGTCGCCCTTGTGGACTGCGCGCACAATCGTGTCAACGACATTCTCGACGGCGGCGGTCGCCTGCCGACGGTCTGAGCCCAATTTCTGTGTGAGCACATCTATGAGCTCTGCTTTATTCATCCAACCCTCCGAGGCCAGTGGTCCTCTTTTGGAACCGACTAGTGCACTACGGTAAACCCTCAACTGGCAAATTGCCAAGAGCCACGCGCAATTTCAGCCAGCTATTACGGTCGGGCGACCGACATTTCGGCAATCCGATTGCCGCGCTTGGTCGCTGGCGCCGCCCCGAAATACCCCCGGATAAAGCCGCGAATTCGGCGCCGCTCGGCGCTTCAGGGGGTGGGCAAAGTGCGCGGTTTCCAGGCCGGACGCGCCGCCTCGAAAGCTTCGATTTCGTCGAGTTTCTGCAGCGTAAGGGCTATATCGTCCAGCCCGTGCAGCAACCGGAAGGCGGTGTGATCGTCAATCCTGAACGGCAGCACCGCTGTTCCCGCGGTGACATTTCGATCTTGAAGATTGACAGTGATTTCCAGCCCTGGGCTCTGCTCGATGAGCTTCCAGAGAAGTTCGACGCCGTCCTGGTCCACTTCGGCCGCCAACAGACCCGCCTTGCCGGCGTTGCCGCGAAAGATGTCACCGAACCGGGACGAGATAACCACCCGGAATCCATAGTCCATCAGCGCCCAGACCGCGTGCTCGCGCGAGGATCCCGTGCCGAAATCCGGTCCGGCGACCAACACCGAGCCACGGTCAAAGGGGCTGAGGTTGAGCACGAATGACGGATCCGAGCGCCAGCTCGCGAACAGGCCGTCCTCGAAACCGGTTCGGGTGACGCGCTTCAGGTAGACGGCCGGAATGATCTGATCGGTATCGACATTGGACCGCCGCAGCGGTACGCCGATACCGGTGTGGGTGTCAAAGGCTTCCATGGTCTTCCCCTAATTCTCAATGTGAATTCAAGTCGGGCTAGTTCAAATCCGCCGGCGCGGAAAGCTTGCCGCGCACCGCGGTAGCTGCGGCGACCGCCGGCGAAACCAGGTGCGTGCGACCGCCCTTGCCCTGCCGCCCTTCGAAATTGCGGTTGGACGTAGCGGCGCAACGCTCCCCTGGCGCAAGCTGATCGGGGTTCATGCCCAGGCACATCGAGCAACCCGCCTGCCGCCATTCCGCGCCGGCGGCGGTGAAAATCTCGCCGAGCCCTTCGGCTTCCGCCTGTGCGCGAACCCGCATCGAGCCCGGAACGACGAGCATCCGCACACCCTCAGCAACCTTGTGACCACGCAAAATATCGGCCACCACCCGCAGATCCTCGATCCGGCCGTTGGTGCAGGAGCCGACGAACACGGTGTCGACCGCGATATCGCGCATCGCTGTCCCCGGCTGAAGGTCCATGTACGCCAACGCTTTCTCAGCGGCCTGCCGCTGCGCGTCATCGGTCATCAGCTCGGGATCGGGCACGGCGGCGGCCAGCGGCACGCCCTGGCCGGGGTTGGTTCCCCAGGTGACGAACGGGCTCAGTGAGGCGGCGTCGAGGTAGACCTCGGTGTCGAAAACCGCTCCGGGATCAGTACGCAGCTGCTGCCAGTAGGCCAGCGCCGCGTCCCAGTCGGCACCGGTCGGCGCATGCGGTCGACCGCGTAAGAATTCAAAAGTGGTGTCGTCCGGCGCGACCATGCCGGCCCGTGCGCCGGCCTCGATGCTCATGTTGCAGATCGTCATCCGGCCTTCCATGGACAGCGATTCGATGGCGCTGCCGCGGTATTCGATGACATGCCCCTGGCCGCCGCCGGTTCCGATTTTGGCGATCAGTGCCAGAATGACGTCCTTCGCCGTGACCCCGGGCGGCAACTGACCGTCGACGTTGACCGCCATCGTCTTGAACGGGCGCAGCGCGAGCGTCTGGGTGGCGAGCACATGTTCGACCTCAGAAGTGCCGATACCCATGGCAATTGCGCCGAATGCGCCGTGGGTGGAGGTGTGAGAATCCCCACACACGATCGTCATTCCGGGTTGAGTGAGGCCCAATTGTGGCCCGACGACATGCACGATGCCCTGCTCGATGTCGCCCATCGGGTGCAATCGGACACCGAATTCGGCGCAGTTGTGGCGCAACGTCTCGACCTGTGTGCGGGACACCGGGTCGGCGATCGGCTTGTCGATGTCGATGGTGGGCACGTTGTGGTCTTCGGTGGCAATCGTCAGATCGGTTCGCCGCACCGGCCGGCCGGCAAGGCGCAGGCCGTCGAACGCCTGCGGACTGGTGACCTCGTGCACCAGATGCAGATCGATGTAGATCAGGTCCGGCGCCTCGTCGCCGCCGGACACCACAACGTGGTCGTCCCAGACCTTCTCGGCCATCGTGCGCGGCCGGGCGGCCTCGGGCTGGTGCGTCTGCGATGCCATCTTCAACTCGATTCGTCCGTTCGCGGCTCGCTGATCCGTCCGGGCTGGTGATCTCACGATGCGAGACGCTAGTATCTTCTTGTGAGACAGCATAGCGGCATCGGCGTCCTCGACAAAGCCGTCGGCATCCTGCACGCGGTCGCGGAATCCCCCTGCGGGCTGGCCGAACTGTGCGAACGCACCGGCCTGCCCAGGGCCACCGCCTACCGGCTTGCCGCGGCGCTGGAGGTGCATCGCCTGGCGGGGCGGGACGAGGACGGCCGGTGGCGGCTCGGGCCTGCGGTCACCGAACTTGCGTCCTATGTCAGCGACCCACTACTGGCCGCGAGCGCCGCGGTGCTACCCCAATTGCGGGAGACCACGGGCGAGAGCGTGCAGTTGTACCGGCGGGAGGGCACCTCGCGCGTCTGTATCGCCGCCCTGGAACCACCTGCGGGCCTTCGCGATACGGTGCCGGTGGGAGCGCGGCTGCCGATGACCGCGGGCTCCGGGGCCAAGGTGCTGCTGGCGCACAGCGACGTTGCCACGCAGAAGGCCGTGCTACCCAAGGCGATGTTCACCGACCGGGTACTCGCCGAAGTCCGCAAGCGCGGCTGGGCGCAGAGTGTCGCCGAGCGCGAACCGGGCGTGGCAAGCGTTTCGGCGCCGGTGCGCGACGGGCGCGGCGTGGTGGTCGCCGCCATCTCGGTGTCCGGCCCGATCGACCGCATGGGTCGGCGACCCGGCGCGCGTTGGGCCGCCGATCTTCTGGCCGCCGCCGAGGCGTTGACGCGGCGGTTGTAGTTTCTGCGCCGAGATTGCGTCTCGGCGCCCCTTGCGCCGAGATTGCGTCCAGGGTCGCTCACGGAGGCTTGCGGCGACCGTGAGCGCAAGCTCGGCGCCACCGGTGCAGAGGCGATGCACGGGCGCCTGACACACTGACGCCATGGGAACGAATCAGCGCGCGAGCATCGTCATGTCCGAGGCCGAGATCACCGACTTCGTCAACAACAGCCGGACCGGCACGCTGGCCACCATCGGGCCCGACGGACAACCGCACCTGACGGCGATGTGGTACGCCGTGGTGGACGGCGAGATCTGGCTGGAGACCAAAGCCAAGTCGCAGAAGGCCGTCAACCTCAAACGCGACCCGCGGGTCAGCTTCCTGCTCGAGGACGGCGACACCTACGACACCCTGCGGGGCGTGTCCTTCGAGGGCGTCGCCGAGATCGTCGACGACCCCGACGCCCTGCACCGCGTCGGCGTCAGCGTGTGGGAGCGCTACACGGGGCCCTACAGCGACGACATGAAGCCGTTCGTCGACCAGATGATGAATAAGCGGGTAGGCGTGCGCATCGTGAGCCGGCGCAGCCGGTCGTGGGATCACCGCAAGCTGGGCCTGCCGAGCATGCCGGTGGGTGGTACGACCGCGGCTGCCGCCAAGAGCGGCGGTCAGTGATTTTGTAGCCCCGATGGGATTCGAACCCACGCTACCGCCGTGAGAGGGCGGCGTCCTAGGCCGCTAGACGACGGGGCCAGACACGATCCGAGCAGTCAGCATAGCTCAACCCGGATACCCCACCTAATCACCTCGCATCCGCTCGGCGCCGGTGGAGCTTTGCTGGGGTACCAGGACTCGAACCTAGAATGGCTGAACCAGAATCAGCTGTGTTGCCAATTACACCATACCCCATTTGCGACTTAAAAGCCCTGGTCACGGCACATTTCCCGGGTTTGACACCCGCGTCCTGGCACCGCTGGATCCAGCCGTTCTAAGCCTTTGAAGCCGCAGTGCACACTACCAAAGACTTCCGAAGGTCCACGCAGACCCCGGCATACCCCGGCACGCGCTGGAACGCCCTGGAACGACTTAGGCCGACCCCGCCTGCTCACGCGCGGCGCGCAGCCGACCCAGGCTGCGATCACGCCCCAGCAGTTCCAGCGACTCGAACAGCGGCGGGCTGATCGTGGTTCCCGTGGCGGCCACCCGGATCGGGCCGAAGGCCTTCCGCGGTTTGAGCGCCAGGCCGTCGATCAGAGCGCTCTTGAGCGCGTTCTCGATCTGTGGCGTCGTCCAGTCCGTGATCGCGTCCAGCGCCCCGACGGCGGCGTCGAGCACCGCAACCGAATCGGGGCCGAGTTCTTTGGCGGCGGCCTTGGGGTCGAGCGCGTATTCGTCGTCGTTGAAGAACTTCAGCAGGTCCCACGCATCTCCGAGTACGACGATGCGGGTCTGCACCAGCTCGGCGACCGTCTTGAAAGCCTGCTCATCCAAACCGAGTCGGTGGCCGTGGGCTTCCAGGTAGTCGCGCAACCGGGTGGTGAAGTCGTCGATCGTCAGCCTGCGGATGTGCTCGGCGTTGATGGCGTCGGCCTTCTTTTGGTCGAAGCGAGCCGGGTTCGAGGTGACGTTGACCACGTCAAAGGCGGCGACCATCTCGTCGATGCTGAACAGGTCGTGGTCGTCGGCGATTGACCAGCCAAGCAGCGCAAGATAATTGAGCAGACCCTCGGGGATGAACCCACGGTCGCGATGCAGGAACAGGTTCGACTGCGGGTCGCGCTTGGACAGCTTCTTGGTTCCCTCCCCCAATACCGGTGGGAAGTGGCCGAATTCCGGGACACGCTCGGCCACACCGATCCGCATCAATGCCTGATACAGCGCGATCTGGCGTGGGGTCGACGGCAGCAGGTCCTCGCCGCGCAGCACGTGGGTGATCTTCATCAACGCGTCGTCGCACGGATTGACCAAGGTGTACAACGGATCCCCGTTGGCGCGGGTCAACGCGAAGTCCGGAACCGTGCCGGCCGCGAAGCTGGTGGTTCCGCGTACCAGGTCTTCCCACGCCAGATCGGCATCCGGCATCCGCAGCCGCACCACCGGCTGGCGTCCCTCGGCCAGATACGCCGCGCGCTGGGAGTCGGTGAGTTGACGGTCGAAGTTGTCATAGCCGAGTTTGGGACTGCGTCCGGCTGCCACGTGCCGGGCCTCGACCTCCTCCGGCGTCGAGAACGCGTAGTAGGCCTCGCCCGCCTCGAGTAGCCGGGCCACGACGTCGCGGTAGAGGTCTTTGCGTTGGGACTGGCGGTACGGTGCGTACGGGCCGCCCACCTCGGGCCCCTCGTCCCAGTCCAGCCCGAGCCAGCGCAGCGCGTCGAGCAGTGCGAGATAGCTTTCCTCACTGTCCCGTTCGGCGTCGGTGTCCTCGATACGGAAGACGAAGGTGCCGCCGGTGTGCCGGGCGTAGGCCCAGTTGAACAGGGCGGTGCGGATCATCCCGACGTGGGGTATGCCGGTGGGCGACGGGCAGAACCGAACCCGGACGTGCTCTGCGTTGGTCACGACTTTCCTTTGCGGACAACGGGATTGGTGAGAGTGCCGATGCCCTCGACGGTGACCGAGACGGTGTCGCCGTCCTCGATCGGCCCGACGCCGGCCGGGGTCCCGGTGAGAATGAGATCGCCTGGCAGCAGGGTCATTACCGCCGAGATCCACTCGATGATGTCGCCGACGTCATGGATCATCAATGAGGTGCGGGCGTCCTGCTTGATTTGGCCGTTGACCTCGGTGCGCAGGGCGAGATCAGCAGGGTCCAAGTCGGTGACGATCCAGGGTCCTACCGGGCAGAACGTGTCGTGCCCCTTGGCCCTGGTCCACTGCCCGTCGGACTTCTGCTGGTCACGGGCCGAGACGTCATTTCCGATGGTGTAGCCGAGGATGTTGTCGGCGGCCTGACTCGCGCTGACGTCTTTGCACGCCCGGCCGATGACCACCGCCAGCTCACCCTCGAAGTGCACCGGTGATGCGTTGGCGGGCAATCGAATCGGCACGTTGGGCCCGATGATCGCGGTGTTGGGCTTGAGGAAGATCACCGGGTCGGCCGGCGCTTCGCCGCCCATTTCGGCGATGTGGTCGGCGTAGTTCTTGCCGATGCAGACCACCTTGCTGGCCAGTAT